>JAJYHR010000084.1 GCA_021784675.1 Actinomycetes bacterium | reverse complement strand
TCGCCGGCAGCATCGTCGCCGCCTACGAGCGCGCCTTCGAGGGGGATCCTGTCTCCGCTTTTGGGGGTGTGGTAGCGCTTAACCGCCCGCTCGATCTGGAGCTGGCTGAGGCGATCCTCGCCCGCCCCAAGGCCGATGTCATCGTGGTCCCGGGTTTCGCGGAGGAGGCGCTGGAGCGGATACTCGCCAAGCGGAAGCGATCCAAGATCGTGGTCTTCGCCCCGGTAGAGAGGGGGCTTTCGGTCAGGTCGGTGGCCGGTGGGCTTCTGGTCCAGGGGCCGGACCGGATCGAGGAGGCGGGCGCCTTCGAGCTGATGACGTCGCGGAGCCCATCGGAAGCCGAGCTGGCGGACGCCTGGCTCGCGGTCGCCGTGGTGAGGGCGAGCGCGTCAAACGCGGTGGCTATCGCCAAGGATCGGGAGGCGGTCGGCGTCGGCCAGGGACAGCCCTCTCGGGTAGACGCGGCCCGGATCGCGGTGAAGAAGGGTGGCGATCGGGTCGCGGGGGCCGCCGCCGCCTCGGACGCGTTCTTCCCCTTCCCGGACGGACTGCTCACCCTGGCCGAGGCCGGAGTGACCGTGGTCGTTGCACCCTCCGGCTCCATCCGCGACTCGGAGATCGTAAAGGTGGCCGAAGAGGCGGGTATCAGCCTTCTCTTCTCGCCACGCAGGCACTTCCGGCACTGAGGACGCGATGGCAGCCGAACTTTTGGATGGCAACCTGGTCGCCTCCCAGGTCAAGCAGCAGGTCCAGGCGCGGGCAGAGCGCCTGAAGGCGCGTGGCGTCACCGTCGGGCTCGGGACCATCCTGGTCGGTGACGACGGTCCCAGCGCGCGCTACGTGGAGATGAAGCGGGCCGACTGCGCCGAGGTGGGGATCGAATCCTTCCATACCCACCTTCCCGCCGGCGTCGCCGAGCAGGAGCTGGTGGAGCTGGTGGAGTCCTACAACGCCGACCCGAGGATCCACTCGTACCTGGTCCAGCTGCCGCTCCCCTCCGGGCACGATGAAGATCGGATCCTCTCCCTGGTCAAGCCGGAGAAGGATGTGGACGGGCTCCATCCGATGAATCTCGGGTACCTCGCCATGTCGAGGCCGCGGGTGCTGCCGTGCACCCCGGCGGGGATCGTGGAGCTGCTCAAGGCGTACGGTATCGGGTTCGATGGAAAGCACGCCGTAGTCCTGGGGCGCGGGCTCACCATCGGGAGGCCGCTGGCGCTCCTGCTCGCTCTCAACCAGCCGGGCCTGAACGCAGCGGTCACCGTGGTTCACTCGCGCACCCGCGACCTGGCCGCGCTGGTCAGGTCGGCAGATATCGTGATCTCGGCCACCGGCGCTCCGGGAATCGTCACCGCCTCCATGGTCACGCCAGGGGCGGTAGTGGTAGGTGCTGGCACCTCCTTCGAGGGCCGGAAGCTCCTCTCCGACCTGGCAGACGACGTGTCAGAGGTTGCCGGCTGGGTGACACCCCGGATCGGCGGGGTTGGCCCGATGACGCGGGCGATGCTGCTGCTGAACGCGGTCAAGGCCGCCGAGGCGGTGGCCGGTGGCGGGTAACGCCCCAGTGCTGTCGGTTGAGATCTGGCCGGCCCGGACCTTTGAGCAGTCCGAGCGGCTGGAGATCCTGCTTAAGGTGCTCGAAGAGTCTCCGGTCGACTTCGTTTCGGTTACCTACGGCGCCCTTGGCTCGGACCGGCCCCGCACCCTGTCGCTGGCCGAGCGCCTGGCGGGGGAGGGGTTCCGGGTCGTCGCGCACCTGGCCTGCCTGACCCACACCGAGGCGGAGTTGCACGCCCTGGTTCGCAGGTATATCGACCTCGGGGTGGCGGGGATCCTCGCGCTCCGCGGCGATGCCCCGCTGGAGGGGGGCGAGGTGGCCGGCGGCGATCTTGCCCACGCGGTCGATCTGGTGCGCCTGGTCAAAGGGGTGGAGCCAGCCATTCCGGTGGCGGTTGCTCTTCACCCGGCAGGCCACCCGGAGGCCGCGAGCCCGGAGCAGGATCTTGCCTACAGCGCCGAGAAGCTGGCCCTGGCCGATTTCGGCATCACCCAGTTCTTTGTCGATGGCGGCCAGTACAGTTCGATGATGGCCGGACTCGCCGGCCTGGGGGTGATCAAGCCGGTCTCTGCCGGGATCATCGTGCCGGCATCGGTGAAACAGCTGGCCAGGATGAGCGAGATGGCCGGGGTCAGCCTTCCCAAGACGTTGATGGACGGGTACCTCGATGCCGGCAGCGACCGCGCGCAGCTGCGGGTGGTGGGGGAGCGTTTCGCCTTTTCCCTCGCCGAGGAGTCACTGGCGGCGGGCGCCCAGGGGGTACATCTGTTCTCGATGAACTCTCCGGACGCGGTGCGATCCTTCATCGCCCACTTCGCCAGTTAGCTTGTACATCTACTGTTAACCGAGAGGCTACCGGAATGTCGCCCGCGTTTCACTGCCGCGCCAGTGTTTCGGTGAAAGATATTGGTGGTGCAAAAAGCGACTCAACGAAAGGAAACTCGTGGGCGATAATCGCGACTCGGTGACGGAAGCACTTGACAACGCTCCGTTAAGCCGGTTCCATACCCGCTCAATCTTCACTGCGGGGATGGGGTTCTTCACGGATGCGTACGACCTCTTCATAATCGGAACAGCCACTGTGCTGATCGCGAAGCAGTGGGGCCTGAACAGCACTCAGACCGGACTTGTCAACTCGATCACCCTGATCTCCGCTTTTCTAGGCGCGATCGTTTTTGGAAGGATCGCCGACCGCATCGGCAGGAAGAAGACCTACGGGCTCGAGGCGGCTTTGATGGTGGTTGGCGCGGTCCTCTCGGCCTTCTCGCCATCGCTGATCTGGCTGCTGGTGTTCCGCTTCATCCTCGGCATCGGGGTCGGCGGGGACTACCCGATGTCGGCGGTGCTCATGGGCGAGTACTCCAATATCAAGTCGCGTGGCAAGCTCGTCGGGCTGGTCTTCGCGATGCAGGCGCTGGGCACGGTGGCGGGGTACGTGGTGGCCTTGGCCCTGCTCGCCGCGAACGTGAACCCGGACATCGCCTGGCGCTTGATGCTCGGCCTCGGGGCCATTCCGGCTGGCGCTGTCGTCTACCTGCGGCGCAAGATGCCCGAGTCCCCTCGCTACCGCGCGCGGGTAGAGGGCAAGGCTGATCTCGCCGCCAAGGAGATCGCTGCCTACTCGGGTGGCGTGATCAACGTCCAGCAGCCTAAGGACTCCAAGGTCCGGCTCTCCTTGCGCCAGTTCCTGTCCAACCCCAAGTACCTGTTGTACCTGGTCGGCACGGCGGGATCCTGGTTCGTCTTCGACTACGCCTACTACGGCAACTCGGTTTCGGCTCCGCTCATCGTGAAGAGCGTTCTCGGCTCGTCCGGGGCTCACGTTCTCACCGAAGCGATCGCGCTGCAGCTGATCGTGTTCACCGTTGCCGCGGTTCCCGGATACTACCTGGCCGCCAACTTCATGGACCGGATCGGGCACAAGCGGCTCCAGCTCATTGGCTTCTTCTTCATGGGCCTGGCCTTCCTGCTGATCGGTGTGATCCCGAATATCACCACCGAGGTGCTTCCCTTCCTGATGCTCTTCGGGGTCAGCTACTTCTTTGCGGAGTTCGGCCCGAACGAGACCACGTTCGTCCTCGCCGGCGAGGTCTACCCGACCAGCGCCCGAAGCACCGGGCACGGACTGTCGGCTGGTATCGCCAAGTTCGGCGCCTTTCTGGGTGTCTTCCTCTTCCCGGTCATCAAGAAGGACTTCGGGGTTGCGGGTGCGCTCGAGTTCTCCTTCTTCATGGCGATGATCGGCATCCTGCTCACCCTGGTGCTGCCGGAGCCGGCAGGGAGGTCCCTGGAGGAGGTGTCGGGAGAGCTCGACATCACGTCGCACGCCGAGGATATTGTGCGCAAGGCGGCTGAGAAGCTGACGCCGCAGGACTAACGGGTTCGCATTCCGGAAGGCCGGGGGCGCCGATGCGTCCCCGGCCTTTTTTTGCCGATGATCAGGCGCTAAGCACCCGATCGCCACCCGAACCAGATGCTCGCAAATCTTCCAACGTGAGTTCTTGCATTGGTTTAATGTTATGTATGTGGCTGATGATGCCGATACCGTGAGCATGCAGCGCAATGAGGCAGCGAAGGCGGAGTATTCCGAGAGCCAGCCCTATAGCTTCTGGGATACCCTGGAAAGGGTCGCATCCCTGGCGGCGGATGGCACTGAGTTCTCTCGGCCGCAGGTGGTCGAGTTCTCGGAGCGGGCCGCTTCTAGCGATAGATTCGGGGCCGAAAGAATCGTCGAGCCCGCCGTAGAGCGCCCCCCGCGTCTGGAGGCAGCGGCCGGTGAGCCCGCCGCAGGGCTTCCGCCGCAGCCGGGTCCGGTGGCCGGCGAGCCAGCCGGTGCGGATTCGGCGGCAGATGGCGGGCAGGCGGCGAAGGATGATGTGCCGATGAAGGTGTACGGCCAGATCCGTACCCTCCTTGCCGACGTGGACGAGCTCGGGAGCGTGCCAGCGGCGGTGGCGAACCCCACCCCTTACTCGGAGGCAGCGGCGGCGCGCCTCGACCCGGAGGCTGGCTCGGAGTTCCTGGCCTCGCTGGAGCGGAAGAACCGTACCTTCGACAAGACCGGGGAGATCGATGTCGATCTTGACCGAGTGGCCGCGAAGCTCGACTGGAGCCGCGGTGACGACGACGTGGTGATCAAGCGGCGGAGGGGAAGAAAGCGCAAGTAGCCGCGCCCGCCCCAGCGAGCGCCCGGCAGCAAGTGCCCGTCGTCCTTCAGGGCTTCGACGGCCACCTTGGCCTTCAACTCCGGCTTGTACCTGTTCCTTCTGGTTGGCACTGGCGTCTATGCATCGGCGCCCAAAGCTTGGGAAGCTGTCGAAGATCCGGGGTCAACGTCAGCTTTCCTCCAGCCACTTCGACGTCATTCGACCGGAGTTGGAACACGAAGCTGTGGCATAGCTTGGACTCCTCTACTGGTCGATGTCCCAGCTGACCGCCACGCCCTCGCGCTCCGCGTCGCGCATGATCCGCTCGCGGTTCCTCCGGTACTGGGGATCGTGCGGAGGGAGCATGAGCATGCGCGCGTAGACGCGCTGGGAGAAGTCGTCCACAAGGCTCTTATCTCCGGCAACCCAGCGAACCTCCCAGTGCGGGGATACCGGACCCCGGTAATGAATCTGGATCCGCGCCCGGATCTCCGCCGGCGAACCTTCCTCCATTCGACCTCCTTAGACAGCGAGCTTACTCGGACCGGGGGAGGGGGCAACCCGAAACTTGTCGGGCAAGTTACCTTATGGTAACTTTGACGTCGTGCGCATCGCCAGCGAGAGAGGCAAGCGTCGTATGCATACCTGGAAGGAAGACCCAAACGGTTGGGTCTCGGAGGCGTGGATGGCCAGCGGGTCCTGCCGGGGGCTCGATCCGTCGATTTTTTTCCCTTCCGATGGATCGGGGGTGGTGGTAGCTAGGCGGATCTGCCTCGAGTGCGGGGTGAAGGATGAGTGTCTCGGCTACGCGCTGAAGCACCGGATCGACCACGGCGTTTGGGGCGGCGCTTCCGAGAGGGAGCGCAAACGGCTGCAACGCGTCCGCTAGCATCGACTACGTGCTCGAATGCGTCGTCAACATCTCAGAAGGGAGGGACGAGGTCGCGCTCGAGCGCTTGGCGGTGGCCTGTTCCGGATCCCTCCTCGACCTTCACTTTGACGGCTACCATAACCGCTCCGTCTTTACCCTCTGCGGCGACGGCGTGGAAGAAGGCGCTCGCCAGCTGTCGCTGGCGGCCTCGCGGTTGCTCGATCTCAGGCGCCACCATGGAGTGCACCCGCGGCTAGGGGTGGTCGACGTGGTTCCCTTCGTACCGCTCTTCGGGGCTGCGATAGAGGAGGCGGTCGCCGCCCGCGACCGCTTCGCCGCCTGGATAGCGGCGGAGCTCTCGGTGCCGGCCTTCCTTTATGGGCGAGAGATGAGCCTTCCGGAGGTGAGGCGCACCGCCTTTCGTGGTCTCTCCCCCGCGTTCGGGCCAGATCACCCCAACCCCCGGCTCGGTGCCGCCTGCGTCGGTGCGAGACCGCTGCTGGTTGCTCTCAACTTCGTAGTGGCTGGCGACCTGGATGCGGCGAGGGCCGTCTCCCGCCGCCTCCGTTCCCCTGCGATCCGCACGCTGACCTTCGACGTCGGGGGACGTTCCCAGGTCTCGATGAACCTGGTCGAGCCGGAGAGAGTCGGCCCGGCGGAGGCCTACGAGCTTGCTGCCGGACTTATCGAGATCGAGGAGGTTGAGCTGGTCGGGCTGGTTCCCGCCTCTTCCCTTTCGGGGAGGAGCGCAAGGGTGCTGGAGCAGATGGGGATCGACCGGACGAGGACGATCGAGTACAGGGTGGCGGAACTCGAAGTGGGTTAGCGCTCGACCGAGTTCCGGATGCCAAACCAGAGGATCTCGGCGGCTTGCCGTGCCCGCAGGCAGGCTACCGAGTCTTCGAAGCGGGTGTGAGTTTCGTCAGGAGTGCCCGCCAGGTAGGACCGCGCGGCCCCCTGCGCTAGCCCGATGAGGCTGAAGGCGATAAAGCGCCGGTACTGGTCCTCGCGGACGCCAGTCACCCGTTCCGACACTAGCTCGGCGATGGAGAGTTCGACGCGGGTGACCACCTCGGCGAACTCGGTGTCCCGCCGCGACCCGGACCCGAAGAGGAGCAGGTAGCCGTGCCGGTTGTCGAAGATGAACTGGAAATAGGCGTTCATCCCCGCCTCCAGCCGCTCCCGCGGCTGGTCGAGCTCGGCGGTCGCCGCCCTGATCGCCTCGATCAAGTCGGAGCCGACCTTCTCCAGCAGCCGGTGATAGAGCTCGCGTTTGGAGGCAAAGTGCTGGTAGATCACCGGTTTGGTGATGTGCGAGTTCTCAGCAATCTCCGCCATCGAGGTGGCTTGGAATCCCTGGGCGGAGAAGCGCTCGAGTGCGGCCGAGAGGATCAGGGCCTTCCGGTGAGAACCGGGAACCCTGCTTCGAGCCGAACCTCCTGTGCCCACCGTCCGCCTGCTCCCTCCGGGCGCATCCGCGCCGCCCGCTCTAGTCAAAGTTATACCAAGCTGATCAAGATTCCCCGTCAGCGGGGTGGTCGGATGCGAAGGGGCGCAGCGCAGAGGCGGGGCCGCGTGCGCCGCTAGGCTCTAGCACCATGACTAAACCCGTGGCTCTAATCACCGGCATCACCGGCCAGGACGGCTCCTATCTGGCCGAGTTGTTACTTGAGAAGGGGTACCACGTCGTTGGGATGCTCAGGCGGTCGAGCACCCTGAACTTCGAGCGGATCGCTCACATCCAGGACCGGCTCACCCTCGAGCCGGGTGACCTCCTCGACGAGGCGTCGATGATGTCGGTGATCAGGCGCTACCGGCCGCAGGAGGTCTACAACCTGGCGGCGCAGTCCTTCGTCCAGACCTCCTTCGGGCAGCCGGTGCTGACCGGCGAGACCACCGCGCTCGGCGTCACCAGGCTTCTGGACGCGATCAGGATGGTCGATCCGGAGATCCGGTTCTACCAGGCCTCCACGTCGGAGATGTTCGGCAAGGTGGTCGAGACGCCCCAGCGTGAGCAGACCCCGTTCTACCCGCGCAGCCCTTACGGGGTGGCCAAGGTGTACGGGCACTGGATCACGGTCAACTACCGCGAAAGCTACGGCATGCACGCCAGTTCGGGGATCCTCTTCAACCACGAGTCCCCCCGGCGTGGCCTGGAGTTCGTCACCCGCAAGGTAACCAGCACGGTGGCCAAGATCAAGCTGGGACTCGCTAGCGAGCTGGCGCTGGGGAACCTCGACGCCAAGCGTGACTGGGGATACGCCGCCGACTACGTGAAGGCGATGTGGCTCATGCTCCAGCAGGATCAGCCGGACGACTTCGTGATCGCCACCGGCACCACCCATTCGGTTCGGGAGCTGTGCGAGCTCGCCTTCGGCGCTCTCGGTCTCGATTGGGAGCGCTACGTCAGGGTGGATGAGCGGTTCTTGCGTCCGGCCGAGGTCGACCTGCTGGTGGGGGACCCGGGCAAGGCGGGAGCGAAGCTGGGCTGGCAGCCCGAGACCGACTTCGCAACGCTGGTCGAGATGATGGTCAAAGCCGATTTCGAGCTGGCATCGAGCGCGATCAGGTAGCCGGGCGGGCGCCGCCCAATCCTGGTTTCCCCCAACGTCGCGGCGGCGGGATATCTCCAAGCTCACAGCCGCGCACAAACTGAAACTGCATGACCACCTAGTTATCAGGGGTTCCTCGCTAGATAGTGTGGATTTGGGGCAGCGGGAGTTTGCCGGCGATGAGGTAGATGATGTGATCATCTTGGCTTTGGAGCGGTAGCCACGGGGCCCGCGTTTGGCCGCCTGGACGAGCGAGTTTGCGCCCTCGGCTTGTCGCCGGGCTGGCTCTGCTTCCAAGCGATGATGCCGTCTTGACCTCGACCGTGGCCACGAACTCCTTGACCGGCTTGAGACGTGAGCGTTTGGCCCCGTAGCGCCAGCGCCTCAGGTACGCGTCGGCCTCTTCGGTATTTCCCTTGTTGTGGAACTCGTTGAAGTCGTCGCGCCAACGGAAAGAAGCGCTACATCGCCCCCATGCAGAGACCTTCCGAAGAGCGCTCGGTTCAGTCGATGTCGAAGCGCTCGACGAAGCGGTTGGCGCCTGGCTGTTCGCCCAGGTCAAGGCCGGTATTCGCCGTGGCGCGGCAGGCTACCGCTTCGCTGGTTGCCGCCAACGCTGATCACCCGGAGTCGGGCGCCGAGCCGCTAGTCGCGACCACGCTGTCACCGGGCACGCGCACGGGCCGCCGTGCCAAATAGCGAGCCAATCCCCTTGTCGCGGGCTACCAGTGCTCCTTCCGCGGGTCCCAGTGCCGCTTCGATTTCGATGACCCTGGTGTCGAGGCTATGAGTGCCATCCTGGCGGGCCGGCTGGCGCAGCGCACAGATCGGTGAGATCGGCGCTCCAGGGAGCGGAGTCGTGACAAGCTTCTGCGTGCGGGAGGCCTCATCGATCGCGGCGCGCGCACCGTCGCAGCGGCCCTCACCCGGTTTCGCCGGTCTCGATATACTCAAAGACCGCACCGTCCGGGTGTCTGGCGATAAGCCTGGGGCCGTTCGGCGTTGGGGTTGGCCCCTCGATGACCTCGCCACCCGCCGACTCGAGGACGGCAAGCACCGGGGCGAGACTGGCCACCTGGATGGTCGCCGTCCGGTCGCGGTAGGCGGCGGTATCGCCAGCCAGCAGCAGG
>JAJYHR010000172.1 GCA_021784675.1 Actinomycetes bacterium | reverse complement strand
GCTCTCTGCAGAGCTTAAACGGAGAGAGGGAAGGCCGGCCGGGACCCCGCCACGCCAAGCATCGTGGCGGGCAGGGAGTTGCCGGTTTCCGAAGTCTTTGATGTGCGGCCGGCGCGCATCCTGGCTACCGGGCACGCTCGCGAGGTCTAGAATGAAGGCATTGGGTTCTCGATGGGTCGGGAAAGAGCGAGGACATGGTGAGCAGGCGGGCAAGGCAGGCGGGCTGGGATCTTCCCTGCACCGTGGAAGAGCGGGAGCGAGCGAGGTTGATCCTGCTGGAGCGGTTGCGGAACGGGGAGCTCAAGTACGCCGAGTACGAGGCGCAGACTCTCCTGGTCGACCGGTCTCGATACGTCGGCGAGCTTTACCGCGCGACGTTCTCGCGTTCGCGGCTGCTTTTTGTCGGGCCGCGGTGGGCGAAGCGCATGAAGCTGATCGATGGCATCGCCTTTATCCTCTCGATGATCCTGTTACTGACGGGCCAGGTGGTCCGGCTCAGCCTCGCGGTGGTCGCCGCGATAGGGGCTCTGCTGGTGCTGCTCAACATCGCCGCCGGGGTCCAGTGGCTGCGGTTCAGGCGGTCGCATCAGCCGCGGCACCATGCCCGCAATGTTGTATAGCGCCAGAGCCCTGGGTTAGGCTGTCCTCACGGGAGTGTGCGGCTCCGGCAGGGGCAGCGCTCGTTTGAGCTAGGAGGTTACCGTGGGTGAGGGAAGTACGCGCTGGCGCGAAGTGCAGTCCGAGCTACGCCAACCCGCGCTGGATATGCGGGCACTCATTCCCGATGCCTGGAAGGCCTATGCCGAGCTACACAAGGCATCGATGGCCCCGGGCGTGCTCGACTCGAAGACCAAGGAGCTGATCGCGTTGGCGGTAGCCGATGCGGTCCAGTGCGATGGCTGCATCGCCTCCCACGCCAGGGCGCTGGCGAGGATGGGCGTCTCCGAGGCCGAGGTGGCGGAGGCGCTGGCAGTGGTTATCCTGCTCCGCGGCGGTCCCGGAACCGTCTATGGCCCGAGGTCGCTCGAGGCCTTCCAGGAGTTCAAGCGGCACTACGAGGGGCGAGAGGGCTCCTAGCCCGCTTAGGCCAGGGAGGCTATCCATCGCGCCAGCGCCACTGCTGGATCGGCGATGCCCAGCGTGTAGAGTGCCCGGGCTCCCACCACATCCTCGATCTCCATGACTACCGGTTCGGCCGGGGGTCCAACCAGGTCGATGCCGTAGTACCCCGGGCCGAGCAGGGAGATCAGCCGGGCTACGAGGGCGGCTTGCTCCGGTCCGAGTGTCGCCGCCCTCACGCTGGCGCCAAGGCGGAGGTTGGAGCGGAACCCGCTGCTCGCGCTCCTTGCCACGCAGGCGAAGGGTTCCTGGCCCGCGACGTAGACCCGGATGTCACTGCCGGCCCCGACTACCAGGTCCTGGAGGATGAAGGAGTCGAGACCGCAGAGGGGGTTGCGGCCTTGCTGGACTCCCTGCCCGCCGTGACCGAAGCGTGGCTTGAGGACCGTATTGGCCATGGAGGGCGGAAGCGAGCTCGCCATCCAGGTCCGGGGGTGTGGTATCCGCTGGTTGGCCAGAAAGCGGGCGAGAGCGAGCTTGTCGTTGCCGACCAGGGCGATCTTCGGGCCGTTGACGGCCAGCCCGGCCGAGCTGGCCGCAGCCGCCCGCAACCCGGGAACGCGCGATCTGATCACGGCGATGTCGACCGGCGCGAGACGGAGGGGCGGCCTCCGGGCGGACAGCACGCAGAGCTCGGCGGCGAGCCCCTGGCGGTGCGCGGCGGCCACCAGCCGCGAGGCAAAGACCTCGTTGTTTCGGATTCCCCAGTCGTCGTAGACGAAGCGAACCGCGGCCGGGCTCACGTCGCTGCCAGCAGCTTGGCGGCGAAGATCGACGGGATGTTGGCGCCGGTGATCGCCATCAAACGCCAGATGTGGGCGTTGGAGTTAACCTCGCAGACGTACTCGCCCTTGCCGCTATTCCCGACGAGCAGGTCGACGCCGACGTTGAAGCCGCCGACCGCTCTCGCACTCTCGATCGCCAGCTCGGACTCGCGTTTCGACGGGCGGTACGGGTAGCCGGTCCCGCCGTTGGACAGGTTTGCCCGGAAGTCGGTCGGGTGGTGGCGGGACATCGCGGCTACCACCTCCCCGCCGATCACCTGGAGCCGGAGGTCGCTGCCGGTGGAGGAGGCGATGTAGGTCTGGGCGAGAAGGTGCCTGTCGGCAAGCTGATTGGAGATCGCCTCTACGTCCTCATCGCCGTTGGCCAGGTATACCTGGGCGCCAAAGGAGCCCTTCGCCTCCTTGATCACCGCCGGAAGGCCGGTGGTTGCGGCGACGGCCTCGGTGACCGATCTCCCCATCGGCTGCTTCGGATAGAGCGGCGGCAGGATCAGCGTCTCCGGTATCGGAATGCCGGCCATGGCCAGCCTGGTGTAGGTGCGCCGCTTGTCGTCGCAGATGGCGATCGACTCTGGAGAGTTAACCACCCGCGCCCCGCTCGCCGCGATAGCTTCGCCGAGAGCTACGTCCTTGTCGAGCAGGACAACTGTATAGCCGCTGAATCTACCGGCGACCGGCGCCACTGCCAGCGACTCGATATCGACTAGCAGCGCCGCAGGGGCCAGCTCCCGCAGGCCTCGCCAGTAGAGCTCGGCGTGGTCCCGGAACTTTGGACCCAGGCCGAGGTTGGCAACCACCGCTACCGGGGTCACCCTTCGGCTCCGCAGATCGCCGGCGGTATGATCACGCATACAGTTTAGGAAGGAGCGGCGCGGTGGCGATTAGCGAGATCCCTTGCGGGGACGGAACCATGACGGTGGTGGTCGGCAACCCCGCGACCGCACACGATGGGAGGCCCGCTCTGGTGGTGAGCTTCGGCTTGACCAACACGGGGATCGGTGGGCCGCAGGCCAAGGTGCTCAGCGAGTTTGCCGAGCGAATGGCGATGCTCACCGGGATGGAGGTCTACGCCTTCAGCCCGCACGGAGTCGGGGAGTCAGGTGGCGAGCTCAGCTACGACGGCCTGGTGGCCGATGTCCGGCTGGCTGTCGACTCCGTCCCTTCGGCGACGTGCATCCTGGTGGGGTTTGGCGCGGTATTCGCCGGGATGGTCGCGGCTGCCGTGGCCAGCAGCCGGGTGGTCGGGTTGGTCGGCATCGACCTCAACGAGCTCATCGATAGCGAGCTGCTCCGCACTCACCTGGAGGAGTTTGGTACCCGCCTCAAGGCCGGCGAGACGCTCGGCCGTTTCGGCATCGAAGGGCAGCGGCAGCTGCCGAACTGCCCGGCGCTGCTGGTAGTGCGGGCGGAGACGCCGCAGGCTGTCTATCGCGAGTTCAGTTCCGCGCTGCAGGCCGAAGTCCACCGGGTGGTGGCGATGTCCGAGCGGATGCAGTACGATCCGCGAACCTACGCGATCCTCCTCGGCTGGCTGGAGCGTACCACCTGGCTGGCGGCGTCGGGACCCGGACAAGCCAACCCGTGAAGGGGATCGGGCGCGCCGCGACCGGTCTTATCCGGAGGTTGCCGCCCTGACGGTGATGGTCAGGCTGGCGGATGAGGACTGGGTCGCGGATGCCCCTACCACGGCGATAATCCACGCCGAGCTGGTCCAGCTTTGGAGCGCGCCGCTGGTGGCTCCCGACGAGCCCGACGTCTCCAGGTTGCTGGACTCCCGGAAGCCGGCGCTTGACAGCTTGGCATCGTAGGCAGAAAGCCCAGCGGGGAGGCTCACGTTTAGGCCGTAGGAGACCAGGTACGCGGAACTCCCGTTCGAAGACTCCCGGATCGCGCTGGAGAGGTGCCCGGTGGATGGCAGCGGGACCGCATGCGGGAATCCCGATGGAAGGCCGCCACCGGCCTGGAAGGAGGCGGTTCCCTTCTGGGTCTTGACGGTTACCGACGCGGTCGCGCCGTTCTGCTTGGTCGTCACCGTCCCGGCCGGCGTCGAGATCGTGGTTTGCGACTGCCCGCAGGCGCCGAGGAGCGCAGCCGCTGCCATCACCGCCACGCTCGCTACGACTGACTGTCTCATCTGAAGCTGCCTCCTCCGCGAGAACCGCGTCTCGAAAACGCTGAAAAGCTGCAGGCGCCATGCTCTACACCCGCCCCGCCTGGGCGGGAATCTTATCACGGTAGTTACTGGGCGGTCGAGCAGGCCGTGGCAACCGGGCTGTTTGTCAAAGCGCCGCGTCGATGGCGCGCCGCAGTTCGGTGGCGGCCGCCCTGGGGTCTTTCGCCTCCGTAAGGTAGCGGACGACCACGTAGTGGACACCGCCGGCGCGAGCGATCCGCGGGATCGTCTCCGGGGTGACCCCGCCGGTGACGAAGCGCGGGCGACCGTCTCGGACCGCCGCCGCCTCCCGGATCAGCTCGAGCCCGGTCCCCGGCCTCCCTGGCTTGGTCGGGGTCTCGGAGACCGGACCGACGGACAGGTAGTCGCAGGGCTCCCTGATGGAGCGCAAGTACTCGATTATGGAGTGGTTGGAGGTGCCGACGATGGCCCCCGCGCCCAGGATGGAGCGTACCTCCTCCGGCGCCAGGTCGTCCTGACCGACGTGGACGCCGTCGGCTTCCGAGAGGATGGCGATGTCTGGCCGGTCGTTGACGATGAACGGGACGCCCAACCGCCCAAGCAGCCTGGAGAGCTGGCGCGCCGCCGACACGATCTGGCGATCGGGCGCATTCTTCTCCCGGAGCTGGACGAGGTCGACGCCTCCCTTGACGCAGCTCTCGACGAAGGCGGAAAGGTCCGGCCGGATCGGGGTGCAGAGGTAGAGACGGCGGTCGCCGAGGCGGTTCACTTCGGCTTCTGGGCCTTGATCGCCGCCTTGTAGAGCCGGATCTTCTCCAGGGATCCGGGCGAGTCCGAGTCGGCAACCGACTGGAAGGTCCCTGGCTCGGCGAAGGGGGTGGCCGCCTCGCGCCATCCCGGAGGCGTCGCGCCCAGCCGCTTGCCGAGCAGGGCCAGGAAGATCCTCGCCTTCTCCTCCCCAAAGCCGGGCAGCGCCTTGAGCCGCGCGAGCAGGGCATCCCCGGTGGGCGCCGTCAACCAGAGAGCGGCGGTGTCACCGGCGTACTCGCCACAGATCATCGCGGCGACGGCAGCGGCCTTTGCCGCCATCGCCCGCGGGAAGCGGTGGAGTGCGGGTCTTGCCGAAAAGAGCTCGATTACCTCCTCCTCGGGGAGCGAAGAGAGGGTGCAGGGGTCAATCGGCTGGCCGGGCGCGGCGAGCCGCTGGCTGAGCAGGAAGGGGGCCGCGAACGCCCTCTCCATGGGGATCTGCTGGTCGAGTAGCATCCCTAGCAACAGCGCGAAGGGATCTCGTTTCAGGTAGTCGTTGGCCTCTTCGCTGGGGGTAAGGTACAGCTCCACGGTCTTCACTGGCTTTGAATGCTCCGAACTCTAGAGGGTGGGGTCGATCCGGTTGGCGGTTACGCGATAACGCTCCAGGGCGTCGTGCACCTCCTCCGGCTTGGCCTCCCCGGTGGAGACCAGCGCCGAAAGCACCGAGGTCACGACGGAGGGGGCGTCGATCTCGAAGAAGCGCCTGAGGGCTTCGCGGGTGTCGGAGCGGCCGAAGCCATCCGTTCCGAGCGCGACGAACGGCTGTGCCAGGTGGTTTGCGATCTGCTCGGGAACCAGCTTGACGAAGTCGGTAGTGGCTACGATCGGTCCGGGCGCGGCCCCCAACAGCTCGCGCAGCCAGGACGCCGGCGCCTTCTCGCCGGGGTGGAGCCGCTCGAACCGCTCCGCCTCGAGTGCATCCTCGCGGAGCCGCTTATAGGAGGTGATCGAGTACACGCTGCAGGCTACGTTCCAGTGGCTGGCGAGCTCCTTCGCGGCCTCGATCACGGCGCTGTGGGCGGTTCCCGAGAAGAGCAGGGTGGCCGAGCGGGGGTGATTCCGAGGCGTCGCCGGGGAGTAGATCTCGCCAGCCTTGTCGATCTCGGTCTTCCGGTAGAGGTACCCGCCCTTCACGATGGAGTCCATCAGCTGCTGGCGGTCAGCGGCCGGATCCATCGCCGGCATCCGGTAGTTCTCGTTGTAGGTGGTGATGTAGTAGATAACGTCGCGGTGATCGGGTCCGTACATGTCGGCGATGCCGTGGCGGATCAGGGTCGCGACCTCGTATGCGAAGGCGGGGTCGTAGGCCTGGATGTTGGGGTAGGCGGCGGCGAGCAGCTGGGAGTGGCCGTCGGTGTGTTGCAGGCCCTCTCCCATCAGCGTCGACCTTCCGGCGGTCGCTCCTATCAGAAAGCCCTTTGCCCGCGCATCAGAGGCTGCCCAGAGCAGGTCCCCAGAGCGCTGGAAGCCGAACATGGAGTAGAAGAGGTATACCGGGATCATCGGCACACCCAGCGTGGAGTAGGAGGTGCCGGCCGCGGTGAAGATGGCGGTCGATCCCGACTCGGTGATCCCCATCTCCAGGATCTGCCCGTCCTGGGCCTCGACGTAGGAGAGGAGCAGCCCGGCGTCCACCGGGGTGTAGCGCTGCCCGATCGACGAGTAGATCTTCGCCTCCCGGAAGAGCGCCTCCAGGCCGAAGGTACGGGCTTCGTCGGGCACGATTGGGGCGATCCGGCTTCCGATGTTTGGGTCCTTGATCAGGTTCCGAAGCAGCTTGGCGCAGACCATGGTGGTCGAGACCTCCTGCTTGCCCGAGCCTTCGTAGAACTCCTCGAAGCTCGACTCCTCCGGAAGCGGGAGTGACACCGGCCTGACGTTGCGCTTCGGCAGGGAGCCCCCGAGCGCCCGGCGCCGGGAGGCCAGGTACTCGGCCTCGATCGAACCTTCGGGAAGCTTCAGGTAGGGTGGCTCCTTCGCCGCCAGCATCTCGTCGCTGATCAGGTCATCGAGGCGCAAGCGGTCCCGGAACTGCCGGAGCTGGTCGGATGTCATCTTCTTGATCTGGTGAGTGGAGTTGCGGGACTCGATGGCCGGCCCCAGGGTCCATCCCTTGATGGTCTTCGCCAGGATGGCGGTGGGCGAGCCCTTGTGGTTCACCGCAGAATGGTAGGCGGCGTAGAGCTTCCGATAGTCGTGGCCACCGCGGGGGAGTTGCTGCAGCTCCTCGTCGCTCAGGTGCTCGACCAGGCGCCTGAGCCGCGGATCGGGGCCGAAGAAGTGCTCGCGGATGTAGGCTCCGGACTCGGTCGCCAGCTTCTGGAACTCGCCGTCGGTGGTGGTGTTCATCTGGTTGAGCAGCACCCCGTCGACATCGCGGGCGAGCAACTCGTCCCACCGGGAGCCCCAGATCACCTTGATGACGTTCCACCCTGCGCCCCGGAAGGTCGCCTCGAACTCCTGGATCACCTTCCCGTTGCCCCGCACCGGCCCGTCCAGGCGCTGGAGGTTGCAGTTAACCACGAAGATCAGGTTGTCGAGGTGCTCCCGGCCGGCCACGGAGAGGGCTCCGGCCGCCTCCGGCTCGTCCAGCTCGCCGTCCCCGACGAATGCCCAGATCCGGCTTCCCTCGGTGCTGGCGAGCTCGCGGTTCTCCATGTACCGGTTGAAGAGGGCGTGGTAGATGGCGTTGATCGGACCCAGGCCCATCGAAACGGTCGGGAACTCCCAGAACTCCGGCATCAGCCGAGGATGGGGGTATGAGGAGATCCCCTCTCCATCTACCTCCATCCGGAAGTGGTCCAGCTGGCTCTTGGTCAGCCGGCCCTCGAGGAAGGCGCGGGCGTAGATCCCTGGCGAGGCGTGCCCCTGGAAGTAGACGAAGTCTCCGATGCCCCCGTTGTCCTTGCCCTTGAAGAAGTGGTTGAATCCCACCTCGTACAGGGAGGCCGAGGAGGCGTAGCTCGACAGGTGCCCCCCGATCCCCTCGGCCAGCGCGTTGGCACGGGTGACCATGACCGCGGCGTTCCATCGGATGAAGGCTCGGATCCGCCGCTCGATGTGCTCGTCGCCCGGGAACCAGGGTTCATGCTCCGGATCGATGGTGTTGACGTAGGGCGTGGAGACCGTGGCCGGGAAGCCGACCTGCCGCTCCCGCGCCGCTTCCAGCAGCCTGGTCAGCATGAAGGTGGCTCTCTGCTTTCCGCGCGAGTCCACGAGCGAGTTGAAGGAGTCGACCCACTCCTGTGTCTCGACTGGGTCGATATCGGGTACCTGGTGAGCGAAGCCGTCGATTATCACCCCTCCATTCTTGCATCCTTCCACGTTGGTTACGACCGCCACGGATGAGGTTGCCCTTGGCGGGGCCTATGCCGGCCGGTTTGGCGCCGGGCTGGCGGGAAGGCGAGCAGCCACTTGGTTGGGACTCGGCACTGCTCTTCGCCCGCTGGGAGCACTTCGCCACCGGGGTGGCGATCGTGAACGCATTCGAGGAGTCAAGCTTCGATGAGGACCTGGCTCAAGACGTGATCAGGTCTCCTTCGGACTTCACACGTAGCGCGGGGGCTCTCGGGACTCGGCGGCGTACACCGTGGTCCTGGAGATGCCCAGCTGGGGTTCGATACGGGACTTGGGCATGCCGCCGGCTGCGGGAAGGCGAATCAACGTCCAGTCTTTCAAAGTGATCACACCTTGGCTTCAAGGGGTGAGCACGAGGATCACGGATTTTCCCCACCCTCGATCACCGGAATGCCCCGCCCCTTGAGAGCTCCGGCGTACCCTTGGAGGGTCAGAGCCGGCCTTGGCGAGCAGATCTCTAAAGTCTCTTCCCGGCCGGCCTGAGGCGCTCCGGCAGAGTTGGCTCGGCACTCTGTGGTGGTTACGGCTCTTGGATCTCCTGGGTACTCTGTAGCGGTGACGACGACGATTCTGTACACTGACGGCGCGTGCCTGGGCAATCCGGGCCCCGGAGGCTGGGCTTGGCTCGAGGTCGGAGCCGGTTTCGACTCAGGAGGGGAGCCCTCCACCACGAACCAGAGGATGGAGCTCACCGCGGCTCTTCGCGGCATCCAGGCGATCAAGGGGGACCTTACGATCAGGTCTGACTCCCAGTACCTGGTGCGCTGCTTCAACGAGGGCTGGTGGCGGAGATGGCGGCGGAACTCCTTCAGAAACTCTAAGAACGAGCCGGTCGCTAACCGCGACCTCTGGGAGCAACTCTTGACTGAAGTGGTCGATTCAGGGCGGAAAGTGGAGTTTGTCTGGGTGAAGGGTCACTCGGACGACGAGATGAATGCCCGCGTCGACCAGCTGGCCCAAGAGGCTGCCCGGTCCTTCAGGTGACGCCTTTTCCCGGCTGGCCAGGGATAGGGTGAAGAGATGAAGTTCGATAACTCGGTTGCAGTCATTACCGGAGGTGCCTCAGGCTTGGGGTACGCGGCGGCTCGGGAGCTCTCCGGGCGGGGGGCGCGGGTGGTCATCGTCGATCGCGACGTCGAGGCCGGGCACGCGGCGGCTGGATCTCTTGGCGATAACGTGCTCTTCAAGCAGGCCGATGTCACC
>JAJYHR010000088.1 GCA_021784675.1 Actinomycetes bacterium | reverse complement strand
CAAAGCCTACCAGCACCACCGAAACCACCACCAGGATCTGGGCGATGCCGAGGGTGTCCAGATTGTGGACGTGGATCCCGGTGCTGTAACCAAAGGCCATCAGCCTGGGGAAGGCCAGGCCGAGCAGGCCGGCAACCGTAAAAGCGATGCCACCTACCAGCAGCGTCCGGCCAGCGGTCACCAGCGAAACCATGCGGATGTCGCTTTCCGCGAGCCCGGCCCGCCGGGCGATGAGGCCAAAGGCGGCTCCAGCCGCGGACTGGACTATGACGGTGCCCAGACCGAAGAGGGCGCCGGGAAGCCAACCGATCGCCCCAGACGGCATCGCCGGAGCCAGCACGGTGTAGATGATCAGAGCAAAGGCCCCGAAGCCCCAGCCGGCGATAAAGCCGTGAACCGCCGGCATCCACGGCTTCGGCTGGTTGACCGCCTTGCGCTCGCGCCACTCCTCCAGGTGATGGGCAGGACGGAGAAGGTGCCAGTGCTCGCCCTTGAACAGATACCTGGCCGCAACGAACATTGCCACGCCCACCACGACGTAGATGGCGTAGTCCAACCACGCGAACCGGGTAAAGAAGCGGGCGAGAGTGTAGTAGGCGAGCTCGGAGGCGATCGCGCGCTGCAGGGTGAAGGCGGCCGAAAAGATCAGCCCCGACATCAGGCCCTTGCGAGTGGAGTAGCTGCCGACGGAGTAGCTGAAGGTGATCGGCCAGGTGTGCTCGTCCGGCGTTACCCCATGGACCAGTCCAAGCAGGAACGCCAGAGTGAGCGCGCCGCCGAGCGAAAACGTCCCATGGGGGTTCCACAGGTCGATCCCCGCAAGTATTACCTCCATCGCCACTCCTCAACTTTCCCGCGTTACGGTTCGCAATCTTCAGTTAGTAATAAATTCTAACAACCCAGCCGATCCGTTATTCCCGGCGATGCTCCGCGGCCTGCCAGGAGGCCTGCCGCGAGCGAGCTATATTGGACCCAAACCACGAGAACGGAAGGCCTACGCATGAATTACCGCAGATTGGGACGTACCGGTTTGAAGGTCTCGGAGCTCTCCTTCGGGTCCTGGGTCACCTTCGGAGCCCAGCTCGATGTTGGCAAGGCGGCAGATCTGCTCGCCCAGGCGCATGAGGCCGGGGTTAACTTCTTCGACAACGCGGAGGTCTACGCCGGCGGCGAGTCGGAACGGATCATGGGCGAGGCAATCGCCCGGCTGGGTTGGAAGCGCCACGACTACGTCGTCAGCTCCAAGTTTTTCTGGGGAATCCACGACAGCGTGAACAGCCGCAACACGCTCAACCGCAAGTACCTGATCGAGTCGGTTGGGGCGTCGCTCGAGCGCTTCGGGCTCGACCATCTCGACATCATCTACTGCCACCGGCCCGATCCGGAGACGCCGCTTGCCGAGACCGTCTTTGCCATGAGCGAGCTGGTATCCGCGCACAAGGCCCACTACTGGGGAACCTCGGAGTGGAGCGCCGATGAGATCCGGGGTGCTATCGCTATCGCCAAGGAGAACCACCTCCACGCGCCCGTGGTCGAGCAGCCCCAGTACAACCTGCTCGAGCGCAACCGGGTCGAGGTAGAGTACCGCCGCGTGCTCACGGAGGAGGGCATCGGCCTTACCACCTGGTCCCCACTGGCTTCCGGCCTCCTAACCGGGAAGTACAGCAACGGCATCCCTCCAGGAAGCCGGGCGTCGCTGCCGGGCTACGAGTGGCTAGCCCCGTACCTGACCGACCCCAAACGGCAAGAGGTGGTAAAAGAGCTTGCAAAGGTGGCGAAGGCGCTAGATCTCACCCTCTCGCAGCTCGCCATCGCCTGGTGCTTGCTCAACCCGCGCGTCTCCACGGTCATCCTGGGGGCAACCACCTCCAAGCAGCTCGAGGAGAATCTATCTGCGGCCTCGGTTCTCGACCGGCTCGATCAGGGCGCCCGGGAGCAGATCGACGCCATCATCGGCTGACCGGGCCCAGCCCTAGCCCCGGGCGGCGCAGAGCATCACCGTGCGGTACTCTACGGCCACCTCGACCGGTGCCGCCGACCCGATCTCGGCAAGCACGCCGGGGCGGAGGCCCGGGGCTAGCGCCAGGACATCGGACATGGTTCCCAGCAGATCGATGAAGGCCTCCCTCGAGTAGTTGACCACCTCGGTAAACTCAAAGCGGCCGGCCGGGAGCAGCTCGGAAGCGAGCGCTAGCGAGCGCTCGATAGAGCCGATCCGCTTCCGGAGATCGCGAGGACGAAGGAGGACGGGGATCTCCCGCTTGATCCGGGAGAAGGCCTCGAGAATGCTCGCCGACAGCCTGGTATCGCAGACCGACCCGAGGTTCCAGAAGGCCACGAAGAAACCCCCCTCGCGAAGGAGGAGCGACACCTTGCGCAGGCCGTCCCTTTGCCTCACCCAATGCCAGGACTGGGCGGCAACCACCAGATCGAAGCTGGAGCGCGGCAGCAGGAGCTGCTCGAAGCGAAGGTCGTAGACCTGGGCCAGGGAGACCTTCCCCCGGAGGACTGCAGCCATGCGCGGGTCCGGCTCGACAGCCGCCACCACTGCACCACGCCGGAGCAGCTCGGCAGTAGCGATTCCAGTTCCGGAGCCCACCTCCAGCACCCGGGCACCAGCGAGAGCCAACAGCTCCGACTCGATCCGGTCAAACAGAGCGGCCGGGTATCCTGGCCGCGCCCGATCGTACGCCCGCGCGATCTCACCGAAACCGGTAGCCCTGCCGTCTACCCCGTACCCCACCGGATGACCACCCCTCCCCGTAGCCTACGCGCACCCAGCAAGCTTCGACACTCGAGCGCAAGCCACCGGCCTCCTAGCTCCGTACCGCCCTCCCCCAGGCAGATCGCAGCGCTGCAGCCGGCTTGGCCCGGACCGCCCAGCCGAAACATCCCTCCTGCCGCCGAGCTTAGTGCCGCAAGGCTTTCGGAGGGGGCAAGATACATGGCTGCACGGAGGCAAAACCGTCCCCAGTGCCGCCGGGTGTCATTAGCCTTGGTCTCTTGACGAACCCGACCGCTGGCGAAGCACGCCCAGACACAGGCAACGAGGAGCAGCCACCGGGCTCTTCGGCAGTAGAGGAGTTCCGGCGCCGCTTCGCCAGGACACCCCGTCCGAACGGCCCCGCCGCGACTGCGGCCAGGCCTCCCCGAGCCGCCCCGGTAGAGGAGCTGCTCGCTCTGGACAGCGCCGGCTTCTACCGGAACCAGATCCGCAAGGCCGTACGCATCGACGGTCACCCTCCCACCTTCGCCCAACCGCGTCACCAGCTCGACCGCCGGCTCGCCGACTACCTCGAGCAGGCCGGCACGCGCCTCTACTCCCACCAGGCCCAGGTCTTTGACCTGCTAGCCAAGGGAAGGAACGTGGTGCTTACCACTCCGACCGCAAGCGGCAAGACTCTGGCCTTCAACCTGCCGACCCTTCACTCGGCCCTCTCCTCCAGCACCAGCTCGGCCATCTACATCTACCCAACCAAGGCGCTCGCCTACGACCAGCTGGCACGGCTGGAGCGGCTGGACGCCGATCTCGGGTTGCGGCTGCTTCCCGCCGTTTACGACGGGGACACCCCGGCAAAGGAGCGGGACCGCATCAAGCGAGAGTCCAGGCTGGTGATCACCAACCCACACGGCCTCCACCTCTACCTTGGCTGGCACTCCGGCTGGCGCAGGCTGCTCGCCTCCCTCTCCCTGGTCGTCATCGACGAAGCCCACGCCTACACCGGAGTGGTCGGCGGAAGCTTCAAGCTGCTCCTCCTCAGGCTCCAGCGGCTCGCCAAGCTCTACGGCAGCTCCCCACGCTTCCTCGCCGCCTCCGGAACCATCTCCAACCCCCGGCAACACCTCGAATCGCTGGTCGACCAGGAGTTCACCGAGGTCTCCGAGGACGGCTCGTGGCAGGCCGGGCGGGACATCCTGTTCTGGGACACGACCAGGGATCCCACGCTCTCCCCTTCGGTCCAGGCCGCTTACGTGGCGCGACACCTGATGCGAACCCGGCGGCACGTCGCCGTCTTCTCCAACACCCGGTCCCAGGCCGAGTTCATCGCCTCCGTGGGCTCCGATCGCGGCAACCGGATGGTTCCCTACCGGTCCGGATACTCCGCCGAAGTCAGGAGGCGGGTGGAGGCCGAGCTAAGGGCGGGGCAGGTCCGCGGCGTCTCCGCGACCAGCGCGCTCGAGCTCGGGGTCGACATCGGATCGCTCGACGCCGTGGTGCTCAACGGCTACCCCGGGTCGGTGTCGGCCATGTGGCAACGAATCGGCAGGGCAGGACGCGCCGGCCAGGACTCGATCGGCGTAGTGATGCTCGGCCACGACCCGATCTCCAGGTCACTGCTGGCCAACGCCGAAGAGCTCCTCCGGCGCTCCCCGGAGGCGGCGGTTACCGACATCTCGCCGGCCACGCTCGCACGCCACCTGGAGTGCGCAGCGGCCGAATCCCCGCTCACCCCGTCCGACCTCGACGCCTTCGGCAGCCTGGTTGGGGAGGTCGCGGCAGAGCTCGAGAAGGGCGGCAGGTTGAAGCGGACGCCCGAAGGCCTCGCCGCCGGCAACAGCCGCCCTCATCTGCGCCTCCCCTTCGTCGAGCGAGAGCCGTCCTACACCGTTTCGCTCCAGAGCCGGCGAGGAGCCGGGACCCACGAGACCCTCTCCGCCTCCCAGGCGATGCGGGAGGCGTACAAGGGTGCCGTCTTCCTCCACTTCGGAGCGCCCTACCGCGTTCACTCGGTCGACCACGAGCGCCGGCAGATCCGTTGCGAGCCCGATCAGACCTCCAACCACACCGTGTCGACAACCTTCCGCGCGGTCTCGCGAAGCCGGCTGCTCTCCTCGACCAGCTGCGGGACGCTCCTCGCCCTGGAGCTGGCGGAGGCCCTGGTGGTCGAGCAGCTGACCGGGTACAAGGAGTACTCCTCGAACCAGAAGCTGGTAGCCACCCGCAAGCTGAAGGCCCCATCGATCACATCGCCCGCAGTAACCCTCTCGTTGATACCCACCCGCCCGGAGCAGCTCGGCCTGGCCGCCGCGAGCGTACACGCCAGCCTTCACGGGCTGGAACACGCGCTGGTAAAGGTACTTCCGCTCCTCACCGCCGGCTACGCCTCGGAGGTAGCGGGCCTGACCCTCAAGGGAGACGGCTCTCCATCGATCCTTCTCTACCAGATCACCAGGGACGGGGGGCAGAGCTCACTTGCTCGCGTTGCCGAGCACGTCGCCGAGCTCCTCCAGCTGGGAATCGGCCTGATCGAGGAGTGCGAATGCGAAACCGGCTGCCCCTTCTGCGTCCTCGACTCCCGGTGCGACGACGACGCGGTTCTCAAACCGGGAGCGCTCGAGCTGGCCAGCACGCTGTCCCGCAGCCTCCGCTAGCTAGCCTGCACCGCAACACCGGAGAGGGATGCGCCCGGACACAGATCCGCAAGGATGCACCGGCCGCACTCGGGCCGCCTTGCGCCACACACCCGCCTGCCGTGCAGGATCAGCCGGAGCGAGAAGAGCCCCCACTGCTCAGGCAAGAGCAGCGCTCCGAGCTCCGCCTCCATCCCCTCCGGGCTCGCGGAGGTGGTAAGCCCCAACCGCGAGGAGACCCGTGCCACGTGCGTGTCGACCGGAAGCCCCGGCTCGCCGAAGTAGACCGACAGCACCACGTTCGCCGTCTTCCTCCCCACCCCGGGCAGCTTGCACAGCTCCCCTCTACTCGCGGGCACCTGGCAACCGTACCGGTCGCGGAGCGCCCGGGCCAGACCGATCACATTGGCCGCCTTGGTGCGGAAAAAGCCGGTGGCATGGACGATCGTCTCCACCTCCGGCTGGGCCGCCTCCGCGAGCGAGTGGCAGTCGGGGTATCGGCGGAACAGCTCCGGAGTTACCGAGTTCACCACCGCATCGGTGGTCTGCGCCGAGAGGACGGTGGCCACCAGGAGCTGGAACGCCGACTGGTACCGAAGCGCGCACAGCTCCCGCTCGGAGCCCGGAAACTCCAGCGAAAGCCGCCGGTACACCTCCCTTGCAACCTCGGTGGCTGTCACATCCGACCCCTAGCTCCGCCTCGGGCCTTAGCCTAGTCTTATGAGCGACATCACGATCCTCCGGCGACGTGCGGAGGAGTACCTGGCACAACTTCTGGATCTGGCCCACGAGATCGAGACCAACGACGGGCATCGCGCGCTCGAGGATCACCGCTGGATCGATCTGACCGGAGCAGCCGGAGAGCCGACCCTCGGCCTTCTCGCCCTCGAATCGGCCTCGAAAACCGTGGTCGGCTATCTTCGCCTCACCTCTTCAAGGAAGGGAGTCGAGTTCGAGCTGCTGGTGAAGCCGGACTACCGGCAACCCGGCCTCGCGGTAGCGAAGCTCCTGCTCAAAGCGGGGCTGGAGGAGGCGGATCCCAAGAGCCGGGTGTCGATCTGGATCGCCAACCCGGACTCCACCGGCGTGGCGTCCCTAACCGAGGCCGGCTTCGCGCCCGACCGCGAGGTGCTCCAGCTCAGGACGGCCCTTCCCACCAATATTCCCGGCGACGTCCCCAGCCTGCACCTGCGCGCTTTCGAGGTAGGCAGGGATGAGCAGCAGTGGCTAGAGCTGAACAACCGGGCCTTCATGTGGCACCCGGACCAGGGCGACTGGGATCTCGACACCCTCGTAGAGCGGGAGTCCGAGCCTTGGTTCAATCCCGACGACTTCCTCATCCTGGAGGTGGGCGGCGTCATGCGCGGCTTCTGCTGGACCAAGGTGCACGAGCACAGCCACCCCCGGATGGGCGAGATCTACGTTATCGCCGTCGACCCGGACGTGGCCGGATCGGGAACCGGGCGGGCCCTGCTGGCAGCCGGCCTCGACCACCTCGCAACGGCGAGGGGGGTAGAGACCGCCATGCTCTACGTGGAGACGTCGAACGCGAGGGCGCGCCGGCTCTACGACTCCTTCGGCTTCCGCGCCGACCACCTCGATCGCCGCTACGTCAGGCCTGGTTCCAACCGCTGACGCGCTCCCGCGCAGGCGCCGTTCCAGCCCGGCCAGGTAAGATCAAGGAAAGTCCCGCTCACGCGGGCGTACCGTAGGAAGAAGCAGCAGCGGAGGATTCGAGTTGGCCGACTTTACCCGGTTCTTCGAGAGCGGCCCGGGGTTTCTCGATACCGCAACCTACGGCCTCCCTCCCCGCGAAACCGTCGACGCGATCAGCAGGGCGCTATCCGACTGGAGCGCGGGCGAGGCCCACTGGTTCCACGGGTGGATGGGCGAGACCGAGCGGGCGCGGCAGATCTTCTCCCGCCTAGTCGGGGTCGATACCAGCCAGGTCGCCACCGGACCGAGCACCTCCGTCCTGGTCGGCTTGGTGGCGGAGTCGCTGCCACCGGGTTCGACCGTGGTAGCTCCGGAGATCGAATTCACCTCCAACCTCTTCCCCTACCTGGTCCAGCGGGACCGCGGGGTGAGGACGAAGCTGGTCCCGGCCGAGGCCGTAGCCGACTCCATCGACAGCGCCACGGCGCTGGTCGCGCTCTCGGCCGTTCAGAGTTCGACCGGTGCCGTAGCCGACCTGCGACAGGTCTACGCCGCCGCCCACAGCGTGGGGGCGCTGGTGCTGGTGGACGCCACCCAGGCGGCCGGGTGGATGCCGCTGAGGCTGGAGGGGATGGCCGATCTCCTCGTCGCTTCGGCCTACAAGTGGCTGCTGAGCCCGCGCGGCGCTGCCTTCATGGCGATCGCTCCGGAGGCGGCTGGCCGCCTCCGGCCGATCTATGCCAACTGGTTCGCCGGAACGGTGATCGAAGAGTCCTACTACGGCCCTCCCCTCCGGTTGACCGAGACGGAGCGCCGGCTCGATCCCTCGCCGGCCTGGTTCTCCTGGGTGGGGGCTGCCGCCTCGCTGGAGCTGCTGGAGACCATCGGGATCGAGTCGATCTACGCCCACAACGTCACGCTCGCCCGAGAGCTGCTCGAGCGCCTGGGCCAGCCGCTCCCAGCCGCTCCCAGCGCGATCTGCTCGCTCCCGGTGGACGAGTCCACCTACCCCAGGGAGAGCAAGCTGAAGGCCTCCATTCGCGACGGAAGGCTGCGGATCTCCTTCCACCTCTACAACACCGCCGAAGACGTCCTCCTCGCCGAGCAGACCATCGGTCCCCACCTCACCAGCTGACCGATCAGCGCACCAGCAGGTGCCACCCGACCCACGCCCATCCGGCGAGAAGCAGAGCCCGACCCACGCGCCGGTTGGAGATCCACCGGACCAGGCGCAATAGCGGGAAGGCGGCGTTGACCGCGATAACCGCCCCCAGGAGCGCAACCCACAGTCCCACTACCAGAGCAGCCACGCGCCGCCTGCTGCCCATGCAAAGGCAATCACCCCCTTGCCCAGCTCGGTATCGAGCCCGAGCCCGCCAAGGAGCGATGAGATGGTCGGGTAAGCCACCCGGTCCGGATGGAAGAAGGCAAACAGCTCGAGGCCGGTAACCGCCGCCGCGACCAGCAGCCAAAAGGCGGCGGAGCGGGACGGAAAGTCTCCAGCGGGGCCGCTGCCGCCACGCCGGTACGCCCAGATTGCGAGCGCCGCTATACCGCCGGCGACCAGGAGTTCAGCAGGAACGGTGAAGAACCGGGTCCGGGCGACCGCGTACGACCAGGCCACCATCGTTGCGGCCGCGACCAGCCTCCTCATCTCCGGGTCGCCGCCCTGCCCACGAAACCCGCCCTCAGGCCGAAAAGAGCGATGGCGGCGGCCGCCCCCAACCCGCACACCAGCGCGCCCGCGCGCTGCCCGGAACCAACCAGCGCAATACCCGAGGCGGCAAGCAGAAGGGGGAGCACCGGCACGTAGCGGAACGCGGCGGCATAGCCTCCCATCCGGGCCGCGTCCCACGCCCCGATCCGCTCCTTGAGGGCGGCGTCGAGCCGGTCCGAGCAGCTGCTCTGGCACCGATCGCACTCTGCGCAGTCTCCGCCCCTCTCGGCGCGAAGGGTTGCCGGCCTCCTCCAGACGAGCAGCGCGGCTCCAAGCCCGACCCCGGCGGGAAGCAGCATCCAAGCCGCCTCCAGAAGGCCCCCCAGGGCGAGCACAAGCAGGCCTGCTCCGAGCCCGGTGGCCACGGCCGCAAAGACAGCCATCACCCTGGCCCGCGTCACGCCAGCTCTACGGCCGCTGGCGTCGCCTCCTCCCTGGCGCACAAGCACGGCTCCAATCGTACATGCCGCCTACGCGGGCAGGCTCTTCAGCGACTCGAGCACCAGCGCCGGCGCGCCAGATCTCAACGACTCCCTGGCCATCTCGATACCGTCGCCGAGGTTCGCCGCCGCACCCGCGACCCAGAGGGTGGCTCCCGCGTTGATTGCCACCAGATCGCTGCGGGGGCCGCGGTCGACGCCAGAGACGATCTCCACCAGCATCCCGGCGTTGGCGGCGCCGTCTCCCCCAGCCACCTCGT
>JAJYHR010000096.1 GCA_021784675.1 Actinomycetes bacterium | reverse complement strand
CCCGCGGGCCGCCATGATCGCCATGGACGGCTTCGATATCGTCCTCCTCCCCATCCAGGCGGTCGGCCAGGGATGGCGGCGCGTCGCCGCCAAGGCCCGCGAGCGCAAAGCTGCGGTGGTAGTGGTGGATCGCGGCGGTGACACCAGCCACCGGAGGAGCATCCTTGCCGCTTCCGGCGTCGACGCCATCGTCTCACCCGCCGGCGTGAGGTGGGACGGACCCCTGGAAGAGACCGTCTTTGGCAGCCCGGTTCTCGAGATCTCCGTCGAGCACCACGGGCGAGTATCCAGATCGGCAAGCGTGGGATAGAGTGCTCGCCGCCAAGCCACGGCGAAGCCTGGCAGTCGTCCCGCAAGGGTTGGCAGCCCTGGCGATCGGAGCCGACCCCAGCGAGCCGGTCGCCATCCTCGAGCGTGGGGCGGTGGCCGGGATGACCCCGGCGGCCCGCGAGGCCGGCATCAGGCTCGCGATGACGCGATCCCAGGTGATCGCCCGCGACCCCGCGACCCGGATAGCCACGAGGGACAGGTTTGCCGAGGAGAGATGGATGGCCAGCCTGGAGCGGAGGCTGGAGGAGGTGACCCCGGCCTTCCGGGCCTGCAACGGCTTCCTCGCAGCGCCCATACGCTCCTGCCTCCGCTACTACGGCTCGGAGGCCGCCGTCGTCTCCCGTACCGAGAGGCTGCTCGAGGAGATCGCCGGAGGCGCTCCCGAATTCCGGGCGCTCGCCGGAACCGGCGACTCCGTCTTCTCCGCAAGGATCGCGGCCCGGAGCGGGCGCTGCTTCCCGGAGGGCATGTCGGCGAACCTCCTGGGGTCCTACCCGGTGGGGGCCATCCTCCCACCCCCGATTGCCCGGGTATGCGAGCAGGCGGGGCTGGCCACGATCGAGCGGTTCCAGCGGCTGCGCGGCTCATCGGTGGCCTCGCGCTTTGGAGCCCCGGGACTGCGATGGCACGCCCTATGCCGCATAGAGACCGACACCGCCTGCCTTGGCGACCTTAGCGACCAGGGGTTCTCGGTAACCGTGGATATCGAGGAGGCCCAGACTCTGGAGCAGGCGCTCTTCTCGCTGATGCCCCAGCTGATGAGGGTGCTGGACGCCGGCGGGGAGCAGGGGATGGTGCTCTCCAAGTTCTCCATGAGGCTGGTCACCCAGGATAGGACGATCGCGAAGGTGGTGGAGATGCCCGACGGAGGTTCTCCGAGCGAGGTCATCGCCAGAGTCAGGTGGTTCGAGCAGGGGACGCGGGAGGGGCGCAGGAGGCTGCTCGCCATCGAGGTGGGGGCGGAGCGGTGGGTGCCGGCCAAGGCGCGCCAGCTCACCCTGTCCGGGCAGGAGGTGAAGGACGGCGAGGTGGTCGAGGTGCTGGCCCGGCTGGCCACCCTGTACGGAGATGCCAAGGTGGCGGTCCCCGCCATCGGCGGGGGAAGATCCCCGGGCGAGCAGGCTGGCTGGCGGCCATGGGAGCGGCGCTGGCCCCAGCCGCTGCCGGCGCCAAAGTCCCCGCAGCCTTGGCCGGGATCCATGTTCGGCCACCGTCCAAGCGTCGTCGTCAGGGATGCGCTCGCCGTAGAAGTCCTGGACAGCGCGGGCCAAGCGGTGGGAATCGACGCCTCGGGGCTGCTCTCGGGCGAGGTCAGGTTGGTGGTGATCCGCGGGGAGCGGATAGAGGTCCTCACCAGCCTCGGACCATGGCTGGTGGTCGAGCGGTGGTGGGAGCCGAGGAGACGGCGGTACGGGCGGATGGCGCTGCTCACCCGCCGCGGAGCCTACGTCGTTACCAGAGAGACCGGACGGTGGTGGCTGGAGGCCGCCTTCGACTAATAGCACATCTGTCCGATTATATTGGAGGCGTGTCTGCTCCGACCGCTGAGGCGGCCACCTTCCTTTCAAGCAGCTACAGCCTGTTCGGCTGCCGGAAGGGCCAGTCCGGCCCGGAGGATGTTGCGTACCGCGGGTTCGCCTGCGTGGACCAGGTGCTTGCAGGACCGTCTCGCGCTGCCTGGTCCATTTGGTGCCCTATGCGCCGGCGGACCACCTCAGCGGGAGAATCGGCTGGGCGGTCGCGAACCAAGACACGCGCGTGGTCAGGCGTCACCTCGGCGGCGATCTCCCAGCCGTTCCCGGCAGCGATCTCATCCAGCGGGTCATCCAACCGCTCAGCGACCCGACCACCGAGCAGGCGGCGCCGGTGCTTCGGGCACCACATCGGGTACAGCCCGGGCGGCGATACACCACCAGCAAAACGGCCAGAGCGAGGATCGCCCGTACGATCGCAGCTCTACCGCCTGGCTGCGGCGCTCACGGGGAAGGTCGGGCCTTGGGGACGGGCCCCGGCTCCCCCGGCGGCTGGAGCCGCCAGTCCCCTCGGGACGATCTGATGGGATCGAACGACCCACCCATCTACGCGGAACTCCACGCGCACTCCTACTTCAGCTTCCTCGACTCCGTAGCCTCCCCGGAGGATCTCGTGCAGGCCGCCTACGATCTCGGCATCGGCGCCATCGCCCTCACCGACCACAACGGGCTCTACGGCATCCCCAGGTTCCTGCAGGCAGCGAGGAGCCTGGGGGTCACCCCCATAGTGGGAGCCGAGCTCACCACCGGCGGCAGTGGCGCCAGAACCGGGGTGGTCGATCCGCCCGGCGAGCACCTGGTAGTCCTGGCCTCCTCCCCGGATGGCTACCGCGCGCTCTCCCGGTTCATCTCCAAGGGGCTCATGGATGCCCGGGCGAAGGGGGGGTTTGTCACCACCCTCGCCGATCTCGCCAGCGCCAAGCCGGAGCGGGGGTGGGTGGTCCTCACCGGCTGCCGCAAGGGACCACTCAACCAGGCGATCCTCCGGGGCGGCAGGCGCGCGCTCGAGGCGCGCACGCGAGAGCTGATCGACCTCTTTGGCCCTCGCGACCTCGTGGTCGAGGTGAGCTACCACTTCGATCCCCTGGACACGGTCCGCATGGAGCTGCTGTCGGAGGTCGCCGTCGGCTACGGCCTGCTCGCCGCCGCCACCCAGAATGTCCACGCGGTAGACGCCAGAGGGCAGGTGGCAGGCACCATGGCCGCTGCGATCAGGTCCAACCGCAGCCTCTCCGACCTCGATGGCCACCTCCCGGCTGGAGGGGTCCCGAGGATCAGGCACCCCCGGCAGCAGCGTCTCCTCTTCAAACGCTATCCCGGCCTGGTGGAGGCGACCCTGGAGGTCGCCTCCAGATGCTCATTCCCGGTAGAGCTGGTGGCGCCGGGGCTTCCCCGCGACCTTGCCCCGCCCGGCTTCACCGACCCCGAGTGGTTAGCCAAGCTCACCTTCGAGCGGGCGCCGGCACGCTACGGTCCCGCGGGACGCGAGCGGATTCCAGGAGCGTACCGGCAGATCCGCTACGAGCTGGAGATCATCGAGCGGCTGGGCTTTGCCGGCTACTTCCTGGTGGTGGCGGATATCGTCGACTTCTGCAAACGCGAAGGCATCTACTGCCAGGGGCGGGGGTCGGCGGCGAACTCCGCGGTCTGCTACGCGCTCGGGATCACCACCGCCGTCCCGGTCGCGCTCAAGCTCCTCTTCGAGCGCTTCCTCTCCCCGGAGCGCGACGGGCCGCCCGACATCGACGTGGACATCGAGAGCGGCCGGCGGGACCAGGTGATCCAGTACGTATACCGCCGCTACGGCAGGGAGTACGCCGCCCAGGTTGCGAGCGTCATCACCTACCGCGCCCGGTCGGCGCTGCGGGACGCCGCCAGGGTATACGGCGTGCCCAGCGCGCAGATCGACCGGTGGTCGAAGCAGATCGAACGGTCCGGGTCCCTCTCCGCCTCCCTCGCCGCCCGGGACCACCGGGGGAGGCCGTTGCTGGAGCTCCCCGAGCCGCTTGCCGACGCCGCGCTGGCCATCGAGGGTGCTCCGCGCCACCTCGGCCTCCACGTCGGAGGGATGGTGATCTGCGACCGTCCCATCGTCGAGGTCTGCCCCATCGAGTGGGCCCGGAAGTCCGGGCGCAGCGCGATCCAGTGGGACAAGGACGACTGCGCCGCCATGGGCCTGGTGAAGTTCGACCTCCTGGGGCTCGGCATGCTCGAGGCGATCCACGAGATGGTCGACATCGTCCGCGAGGTGTACGGGATGGAGGTGGATATAGCCCTCCTCCCCCAGGAGGACGAGGTGTACGAGATGCTCTCCCGGGCAGACTCCGTCGGCCTCTTCCAGGTGGAGAGCCGAGCCCAGATGGCTACCCTGCCCAGGCTCAAGCCCACGAGCTTCTACGATCTGGTGGTCGAGGTGGCTCTGATCAGGCCGGGACCCATCCAGGGCGGATCGGTCCACCCGTACCTGAAGAGGAGGGCCGGGCGAGAGGAGGTCACCTACCTCCATCCGCTGCTGGAGCGGTCGCTCGCCAAGACCCTGGGGGTGCCACTCTTCCAGGAGCAGCTCATGCAGATGGCGATGGACGTGGCCGGATTCAGCCCCTCCGAGGCCGACAGCCTGCGCCAAGCCATGAGCTCGAAGCGGTCGTCGGAAAGGATGCTCGCCCTCAAGCAGCGACTCTTCGCCGGGATGGAGGAGAAGGGGGTTCCCGGCGGAGTCAGGGAGCAGATCTACGAGCAGCTGGCCGCTTTTGCCAACTTCGGCTTCCCGGAGAGCCACTCCGCCTCCTTCGCCTACATCGTCTACGTCAGCGCCTGGTTCAAGCTCCACTACCCGGCCGCCTTCTATGCCGGCATACTCAGGTCGCAGCCGATGGGGTTCTGGTCGCCGCAGACGCTCACCCGGGATGCGGTCCGCCACGGCGTCGGGGTGCGCGGACCGGACGTGAACCTGTCGGGGGCCAAGGCATCGGTGGAGGTGGAGGGCGGCTCCTCCTGGATCAGGCTTGGCCTCCTCGACATCAAGGGTCTCGGAGCAAAGAGCGCGGCAGCGATTCTCGAGCACCGGCCGTACCGTTCGCTGGTGGAGCTGGTCCGCGGGGCCGAGCTCGGCGAGCTGCAGCTGGAGGAGCTTGCCCGCTCCGGAGCCGTCGACGGCTTCGGCCTCTCCCGCCGGGAGATCCTCTGGCTCGCGGGGCCGGCCACGGCCGGCCGGGACGGCATCCCCGAGCTCCTGCTCCCGGACGACCTGCCCGACCTGGGGGAGATCGACCCCTACGACCAGCTCACCATGGAGATATCGTCGCTCGGGCTGTCGGTTAAGGGGCACCCGATGGAACTCTTCCGGCCGGAGCTGGAGCGGCTCGGGATCTTACCCTCCTCCTCGCTGGCGGAGGTGGGGAACGGCCGCCGGATCCGGATCGCCGGAGCGGTGACCCACCGGCAGCGGCCAGGAACCGCAAAGGGGGTCGTCTTCCTGAACCTGGAGGACGAGACCGGTCTGGCCAACGTTCTCCTCAAGCCCGGGGTCTGGGTCCGCTACCGCAGTGAGGCGCTGGCCCCAGCGGTGGTGGTGTCGGGCATCCTCCAGTACCAGGAGGGGGTGGCGACCATCGTTGCCGAGAGCATCAAGCCCCTCCTCGAGGCAGTTCCCCTGCGGTCACGCGACTTCCGCTGAACCAGCTCGCCGTAACCGCCGCCTCACGAATTCGATGCTAGGTTGTCCGCGATGACCTGGAGAGTACCGAAAGCCACCGCTTTACTCGTTGGAACTGCCTCGCTCACCCTCGCCTCTTGCGGAACCGGAGGGAGCCCCACCAGCGCAACCAAGACCGCTTCGGCACCCGGGATCACCTCTACCAGCATCCTGCTCGGGTCCGACACCGCGCTGAGCGGCACCTCGTCGCTCGGTGACCGGTCCGTCCTCGCCGGAGTCCACGCAGCGCTCGACTACGTGAACGCCACCGGCGGCGCCTACGGCCGCCGGATCTCGGTGGCAACCGTCGACAACCAATCGCAGCAACCGGTGGCGGCGACCGCCGCAGCCTCGCTTACCAGCGCCACCGGAGCCTTCGGGCTCATCGGAGACAGCCCCACCTCTGCTGCCGGCTACCTGGCCTCCGCAGCCAGCACAGCCAACACCATCCAGCTCTTCCCCACCACCTACGCCTCGCCCGGCCCGAGCAGCAGCATCTTCCTGAACCCGACGGTAGAGGTCGAGGCGTCCGAGATCGCCACCGCGATCGCCAGGATCTACCGGAGCCCCCAGCGGATCTCCCTTTTCGTGCCCTCCGGCACGCCAGCGGCGACCGCCGCCGCGGTCAGCTCCAAGCTCCCCAGCCGGTGGAGGGTGAACCTGGTCTCATTCTCGCCGGCCGCCGCCAGCGACGGGTTTGGCCCCCAGGCGCTGGCGATAGCCGCGAGCCGGGCCACCGTGCTCGTCTCCTTTGCCGGGGCCTTCTCCACCGCATCCCTTCTCGCCTCCCTCAACGCCTCCCAGCTCCACCCGGCGCTGGTGGTCACGCAGGCGACCCTCTCGCTCGCCACGCTCCGCCAGCTCTACTCCAACCTCACCCTCAAGGCGAGCTACCCCTCGCCCATCCTCCGCTTCTCCCCCTACCTGCCCCCCAACCTGCTCCCGAAGCCGTGGGAGGCGGCCATAACCAAGATGGCCAAGCTATTGCCGGCCGGAGAGGGGGTCGACTACGCCACCGCCACCGGAATGATCATTGGGGTGGCGGCGGTGGAGGAGATCGAGGCTGCGGGGATCAACCCCAACCGCCGGAGCGTGCTCACCACCGCCGACAACACCAAGGTCGACCTCCCTTCGACCGGGGGGTACTCCCGCCTCGGCGGCCTCCTGGGCGGGGTCCTCTACGGGGGGCGAGAGACGGTCTACGTCACCGCGGGCAAAGCCTCGGCCAAGCCGCCATCGGTCGGAGCGCCGCCCCGCCTCTAGGGCAAGATTTTCGGACGCGCACGAGCCGGCCGCCCGGCCGTTAGCCTGAAGGGGATGCCTAGGACCCTGATAGCCATCCACGCCCACCCGGACGACGAAGCCTCCAAGACCGCCGCTACCGTGGCCCGCTACGCCCGCGAGGGGGTGCGCTGCATCCTGGTCACCGCTACCGGTGGTGAGGAGGGCGAGTACCTGAACCCCAGCTTCGCCGGGCGCGATCCCGCCGACCTGCCCGACCTGCCCGAGCTGCGCGCTCGCGAGCTCGCCCGATCCGCCGGCATCATCGGCTACCAGGAGGTGATCTCCCTGGGATTCCGCGACTCCGGAATGGCCGGCACTGCCGCCAACGCCGACTCCGGGTCGTTTGCCGCACTGCCGCTGGAAGACGCCGCCAAGCCACTGGTGGAGCTCATCCGCCGCGAGCGCCCCCAGGTCGTGATCAGCTACGGGGAGAACCAGGCTTTCTACCCGCACCCCGACCACATCAGGGTGTTCGAGGCGGCCAGGACGGCCCTGCAGCTGGCCTGCGATCCGCTGGCCTGGCCGGAGCTTGGAGATGCGTGGCGGGTTCCCAAGTGGTACTGGTCCCTGTGGACCAGGGAGCGGTTCGAGGCGGTGGCGAAGGAGCTCGCGAACCGGGGCATCGAGCCTCCCTTCAGGATGCAGCAACGCGACGGAGACGATCACCTGGTCACCACCAGGATCGACGTCAGCGGAACGCTCGCGGTGGCGAGGGACGCGCTGCTTGCCCACGAGAGCCAGATCGATCCCTCGACCCCATTCTGGTTTGCGATCTCGCCGGAGGAGATGGCGGCTATCTACCCGTTCGAGGAGTACCACCTGGTCGGTTCGGCGGAGGAAGAGGAAGAGAACGACCTCTTTGCGGGAGTGGAGCTGTCCTAACCACGCTCGGAGCGAGGGCTCACCCTCCGGGCTGCCGCAGAGAGGGCGAGCCACAAGCTATGATCGCTTTTCAGGATTGGGCGCGCCAGCGGTCCAAGCGGCCAGCAGTGAGGAACCGGGAAGATGGCAAACTGGCTCTCATCGGGATGGGTGGCGGACACGCTGGAGCTGGGCGCGGCCATGCCCGAGCGTGACGGCGCGACGGCGCTGCTCCAGTACTACCTGACCCAGGAGGAGCGGGAGTACGCCTACTACTGGAGCATCGAGGACGGGCGGCTGGCCGGTGCCGGCATCGGGATCGCCGACGCGCCGGACGTCGAGCTGACGATCGGCCTCGAGGATGCGAGGGCAATGCAGGAGGGGACACTCGACGCCACCACCGCCTTTATGGAGGGGCGGATCACCGTCTCCGGCAACCTCGATCTCCTGCTGTCGCTGCTGCCGATCACCGGCTCCGAGGAGTACCTCCAGCTCGAGCGCACCCTCGCCGAACGGACTGACTTCTCCGCTATTGGATAGCCGCATCTACCGGGAGGTGTGGGCGCTCCTCGACCGCCTGCAACCGCCGGAAGCTCCCCTCGAGTCCTGGGAGAAGGCGCCCGCGGAGTGGGTCACCGACGCCGATCTCGCGATCGAAGCTAGCCTGTCTCCCCGGCTCGAGGCGATCCTTCCCGGTTCCCGCGTCGTCGGCGAGGAGTCATCCGCAGGGGAAGCGCCTGCGGTGCGGATAAGCGCGGACCCGACCTGGTTGGTCGATCCCATCGACGGCACCGCCAACTTCGTCTCCGGAGGTGGCCCGTACGCGACCATGGTCGCCCTGGTCACCGGTGGCCGTGCGGCCGGGGCGTGGACCGTCGAGTGGAGAACCGGAGATCGCCTCGGCTGCTGGCCAGGTTTGGGCGTGTTCGTCAACGGGAGCAGGCTGGAGAGGAAACCGGACCGACTCTCGAGGCGGGGCGTGCTCTCCAGGAGATTCCTCCCCGAAGCCGCGGCAGCCCGCCTGGAGAGCGAGATCTCCGGCAGCTTCGAGATCGTCGGCAACTCCGGATGCGCGGCAACCGACTACCGATCCCTCCTCCTGGGAGAGGTCGACTTCCTGCTCTACGAGCGGACGCTCCCCTGGGACCACGCTCCCGGTGTGGCCATGGTCCAATCTCTCGGCGGGTTTGCCATCTTCGGTGACGGGAGCCCGTGGAGGCCGGCATCGGAGCCCGGGCTGGTCGTCTCCTTCAGCCACGAATGGGCCCGATCCGCGCTGGCCGCGCGGGCGGCCGCCCTGGCTGCCGGTTGACGCCGGCCGGCGCTCAGCTCACGATCCGCTCCGGAGGGACCTGCCCCATCCTTCCCGCCTGGTAGTCCTCGAAGGCTTGGACCAGCTCCTCCCGGGTGTTCATCACAAATGGGCCATACCTGGCGACGGTCTCCCGGATCGGCTCGCCTCCAAGGAGGATCACCTCGGCGGCAGCCAGCCCCGCATTCGAAAGCTCGATCACTCCCCCCGCGCCCAGTACCGCCAGGTGGCTCGCCTCGAGCGCGATCCGCCCGCTCGACACCTGGACCGTACCCTCCATGGTGTACACCAGGGCGTTGAACCGCTCCGGCCAGGGAAGGCGGATCCGCGAGCCGGGCAACAAGGTCACGTGGAGCATGTTTATCGGCGTGTGGGTGACGCCGGGTCCCCGCACCTCCCCGGCGGAGCCGGCGATAACGCGGATGGCGGCGTCCCGCTCCGGATTAGCCCC
>JAJYHR010000050.1 GCA_021784675.1 Actinomycetes bacterium | reverse complement strand
ATCTCGAAGACGCTGAGCGGGCAGGAAGCCTCGCCCGCTCAGCCAAGGAGCGCGCCGAGAACGTGATGATCGTCGACCTCCTGCGCAACGACCTCGGGAAGATCGCCCAGTGGGGGAGCGTGGAGGTGCCGGCGCTTTTCTCGCTGGAACGCTACGAGACCGTGTGGCAGCTCACCTCGACGGTGACGGCGCGCCCCCGCCCAGGCACCACGCTGGTTGAGGTCTTCGAGGCCCTGTTCCCTTGCGGGTCGGTGACCGGGGCGCCCAAGCGCTCCACGATGACCCTGATCGCCGAACTCGAGGACCACCGGCGTGGTGCCTACTGCGGCGCCGTGGGCATCGTGGCGCCTCCAGGAGCGTCATTCAGGGCCCGCTTCAACGTCGCGATCCGCACCGTGGTAGTGGACAGGGCGACAGGCGCCGCGCTGTACGGCAGCGGCGGGGGCGTCACCTGGGACTCGAGCGCCGAAGCCGAGCACGCCGAGCTGCTCGCCAAGGCGGCGATCCTCTCGGTGCCTGCCGAGGAGTTCGAGCTCTTCGAGACGATCGGCTGGTGGCCGGGGGAGGGGCTGCGAAACCTCAAGGGCCACCTCGAGCGCCTGGAGTCCTCGGCCGGCTACTTCGGGTTCCCCTTCGACCCCGGTGCCGCCCGCAACGCCTTGGACGAGGCGCTGGAGGGCGCTTCGGAGCCGCTGAGGGTGAAGCTGCTGTTGGCGCGCTCGGGCTCGCTGTCGGTGCAGCGCGCCATAATGCCGCCCGCACCCAGGGGCCCGGTCCGTCTGGAGGTGGACCCCGACCCCGTCGACTCCTCGGAACTCTGGCTGTACCACAAGACGACCCGGCGCTCCTTCTACGAGGCGAGGGCGCAGCGGCACCCGGCCGCCGACGACGTCGTGCTGCTCAACGAGCGGGGCGAGCTGACCGAGACCACTATCGCGAACCTGGCGCTGCGCATCGGCGGGAGGTGGTGGACCCCGCCGATCGAGTCGGGCTGCCTGCCGGGCGTCGAACGCGCTTGCCGGGTCGAGCGGGGCGAGCTTGCCGAGCGGGCGCTTCGCCGCGAGGACCTCCTGGCGGCCGAGGCGATCGCGCTGGTCAGCTCCGTCCGCGGGTGGCGCCCGGCCGTCCTCTCACCGAGGGAGGCGGGCCGGCAGGCCTCGGCCTCAAGGAGGGCCGCGAGTGCTTCGTCCAGGGCTCAGACCTCCGGAAGTGGGGTGTCTGACCGAGATCAAGCCGGTCAGCCTTTGAGGACGTAGGTGATGGTTCTGCCGTCACCGCAGAGGCGAGGTGATCTGAGGTTGATCTCCTCGATGAGCAGCCCGAGACCCCGTGCGAGACGAGGTGGGTCCGGGCGATCGAGATGCACGGTGATCGCATGAGGGCTGAAGTCGACGGTGCCGTCGAGGTGCAACAGGTTGCGGGTGATCCCCCGATACTCGTAGTCGTCGCCCAGATAGGCGTTCAGCTTCCTCGCGAGGTCGAGCTCCGCGTTGTAGGCGAGCATGCAAGTTACCATCTGCAGCGCCCGGCGCTCGATGCGTGGCTTGGAACGGATAGCTCCGGGGTTGATCTCGTCCCGGCGCAGCTTGGCGGGGATTCCCTTGAGCGCTGTCGTTGCCCATTCGAGGTCGTCCTCTGCGATCGCGACGGCGTCTCGCAGTGCCTGGGTCACCGAGCGGCGGTCGTCGAGGGGACGGCGAGGGTGGGCAGCTGTTGTACCGAGCGCTGCTCGGGCAGCGACCAGAGATCCCTCGGCTTTCTTGCGCTCGCCCGTCATGCCTCCGTAGGTAGCCTTCCAGCGATACCAGGTACCCTCGGCGACACCGAAGTGACGGGCAACCTCGGCGACCGAGGAGCCGTCGTTCAGCAGCTGATCCCCAACGGCCAAGCTTCGCAACGACTTGCTCTGGAGTGTGGCTCTTGCCCTTCATGTGATTATCCTCGCTTGCCTATTCTGGTCGGCCTACTCATACTTTGGGTGGATCACTCGATGGGGAGCCTCGCAGGTTACCGGACTCCCGCGGAGAAGTATGCTGAGGTCGTTGCGCTGTCTACTTGAAACCGCACCGTTGCCGGCAACGGTATCCGTGACAGTGTCGTTGAAGGGGAGGCTACCGCTCACGGCAGGACTCCATGCAAGCCAGGCCGGGTTGAACCGGCAGTGGGACCTAGTGTCGAATCGTCGAGTCCGGTCCACAGGCTACGGATCGGGGAGACTCAACGGCTGGAGAGCGAAAATAAAAGGATGCCTAGAAATGTCTAAGCTGTCTGGAGCGGTGTGATGCATCGCGGGCAGATCCACCGTATCAACCAGGTAGCTTCGGTGCTCGAGCGCCCGTCGGCCTCAAGGTGGGCCTGGCACCTGATGTTCGGGGCGTCGATGGCGATGGTGATCGCCCTCTCTGCGGCCTACCCCTCGCCGGTTGGCCGGGACCAGGCCTACCTCATGCTGTCGCTGGTCGCGATGGCGGTGGTCTGGCTGCTCCTTGGCCCCGGTGCCCTCGCCTCCGGCGCGCGCAAGCGGTGGGTCCCGGGCGCCCTCCTTGCCCTGGAGGCGCTGCTGCTGGCGATCGCGGTCCTATTCAACGCCAACGCCAGCTACGCCATCATCTGGCTGGCGGCTCTCGGCTACGCGCTGCTCCCGCTTTCGGTATCCGTGGCCGGGGTGATCCTCTACGAGGTGCTGATCGGCGCCGAGTCCCACTACCTGTCGGTCCCGGCAGTACCGCTTTCGGAGGCCCTGGCCTGGATCCTGCCGGTCGCCATCTCCGGGAGCTTCATCGCCACCTTCGTGAAGCGCCTGGTGGAGCAGCGGAGGGAGCTGACGGAGACGGTGGTCGAGCTCCACAACGCCCAGGGGCGGCTGTCGGAACTCTACCGGCAGATCGGCGAGCGGCGGGAACGGGAGCGGATCGCGGAGCGGATCCACGAGAGCATCGCCCAGCAGCTGATCGGGATCCTGCTGGTGGCGAGGGGGGCTGACGCCCAGGTCGCCGGCGAGGAGCTGAAGCTGATCGCCAGCGAGGCGGAGACCGCGCTCGAGGCGGCCCGGCGGCTGATCAACGGCATCGACGGGAAGGAGGAGAGGATCACTCTGGCCGACGTGCTCGAGGTGCAGGCGGCCCGGCTGGACGCCGCGGGGCTGCGGACCGAGGTGGCGGTCTGCGAGCCCCCCGACCTGGGTGAGGACCAGCTCGAGTGCCTGGCCGTCATCGCCAGGGAGGCGGTGACCAACATCCTCAAGCACGCCCGCGCCTCCTGTGCCTCCATATCGCTGGTGGCTGGCGAGGGAGGGGTGGAGCTGCGCATCGATGACGATGGAGCGGGCTTTGCGGACACCGGCGCGGAACGGCCGGATCACTTTGGGCTCCGGCTGATGCGCCACCGGGTCGAGCAGTCGTTCGGCGTCATCGAGGTCTCCTCCTCAGGAAGCGGCACGCAGATCGCGGTCAGGTTGCCGGTGTGATCCGGGTTGTTATCGTCGACGACCATCCGATCGTGCGCCGCGGCCTGGCCCAGGTCTTCTCCCACGCCCCCGACATGACCATCGTCGGGGAGGCGAGCGGCGTCTCCGACGCTCTCCCCGTGATCGAGAGGGAGGATCCGGACGTGATCTGCTCCGACCTCAAGCTTGCCGACGGCGACGGTACCGACCTGATCGGGTGGATCAGCCGGCACGCCCGGGGAGTCCCGCTGGTGCTGACCACCTACGACCAGCCCGCGCTGGCCCGCTCGGCTATCGTCGCCGGCGCTCGGGGCTACCTGCTCAAGGATGCCGACGAGGACCTGCTCTTCGCGGCGGTGAGGGCGGTCGCCGAGGGGTCGACCTACTTTGCCACCTCGATCAGCAAGAAGCTGGGGGACGTGGTGGATGCCGGGGTGGTCCTGAGCGACCGGGAGATCGAGGTCCTCAGGCTCGCCTCGCAGGGGTCGACCAACCTGATGATCGCGAGAAGCCTGGGGATCCACGAGGGGACGGTGAAGACCTACTTTGCCCGGGTCTTCACCAAGCTCGGCGTCAGCACCCGGGCCCAAGCCGTCGCCACCGCCCTCCAGCGCGGGTTCATCCTCTCCGAAGAGGGGGAGTGACCGGCCGCCCTGTGTTGCCGGTGTGTTAACGCGGTGCTACCGCTCTGCGGAGCCCGCCACCGCGGCTACCGGCTTCGCTATCCTGGCAAGCAGGCGCCAGGTACTGGCTGAGGAGGGGATCGTGCTCCTTACCGAGAGGGACAGGGAGAAGCTGTTGATGGTGGTGGCCGGCGACCTCGCGCGGCGGAGGCTGGAGCGCGGACTCGCCCTCAACTACCCGGAGTCGGTGGCCCTGATCTCGAGCGAGCTGCTGGAGCGGGCCCGCGAGGGGGTAGGTGTGGCCGAGCTGATGGTGGCGGGCGCCCGGATCCTCCGCCGCGACCAGGTGATGGAGGGTGTTCCCGAGATGCTTGACGAGGTGCAGATCGAGGCCACCTTCCCCGACGGCACCAAGCTCGTGACCGTTCACAACCCGATCCGATAGGAGGCGGTCCGGATGATCCCTGGGGAGTTCCTGCTGGAGGAGGGCGAGATCGTCCTAAACCTCGGCAGCGCGGGAGTCGAGATCGAGGTTCTCAACTCCGGCGACCGCCCGGTCCAGGTAGGTTCGCACTTCCACTTTGCCGAGGTCAACGCGGCTCTGCTCTTCGACCGGAGCGCAGCCCGGGGGCGCCGCCTGGACATCGCCTCCGGAACCGCGGTGCGCTTCGAGCCGGGCCAGACCCGCCGGGTCTCGCTGATCGAGTTCACCGGGAGCGGCGGCCCCGCCGGGGACGGGCGGCCGTGACGGTGCGGATGCCCCGGCCGGACTACGCAGCCCACTACGGTCCAACCACCGGAGACCGGGTCAGGCTGGCCGACACCAGCCTGGTGGTGGAGGTGGAGTTCGACCTCACCGCCTACGGCGAGGAGGCCAAGTTTGGCGGCGGCAAGACCATCCGGGACTCGATGGGCCAGAATCCGGTGATTACCCGGGCTGGGGGAGCTCCCGATCTGGTGATCACCAACGCGCTCATCGTCGACGCGACCGGAATCTACAAGGCGGACGTCGCGGTGAGGGACGGCCTGATCGCCGCTATCGGCCACGCCGGCAACTCGCTGGTTTCGAGGGGGGTGGACATCGAGATCGGCGCCAGCACCGAGATCATCGCCGGGGAGGGGATGGTCCTCACCGCCGGAGGCGTCGACAGCCACATCCACTTCATCTCCGCGGACCAGGTCGGAACCGCCATCTCCTCGGGGGTGACGACCATGCTGGGTGGGGGGACCGGCCCGGCCACCGGGACCAACGCCACCACGGTGACCCCGGGCTCCTGGTACCTGGCCCGGATGATGGAGGCGGTCGAGGGGCTCCCGGTGAACGTCGGCTTCATGGGCAAGGGCAACTCCTCGTCGCACGAGGCCATCCGGGAGCAGGTCCTGGCCGGAGCCATGGGGCTCAAGCTCCACGAGGATTGGGGATCCACGCCGCGGGCCATCCGCACCTGCCTGGACGTAGCCGAGGAGGCCGACATCCAGGTCGCCATCCACACCGATACCCTCAACGAAGCCGGGTTCGTCGAGACCACCATCGAGGCGGTTGCCGGCAGGACCATCCACGCCTTCCACACCGAGGGGGCTGGCGGCGGGCACGCCCCCGATATCATCAAGGTGGCCGGCCTGGCCAACTTCCTTCCCTCCTCGACCAACCCGACCAGGCCGTTCACGGTGAACACCATCGAGGAGCACCTGGACATGCTGATGGTCTGCCACCATCTCGACCGGGGAGTAGCCGAGGACGTGGCCTTCGCCGACTCCCGGATCAGGCCGGAGACCATCGCCGCCGAGGACGTGCTCCACGACCTGGGGGCGATCTCGATGATCTCCTCCGACTCCCAGGCCATGGGCCGGGTGGGTGAGGTGATCGTGAGGACGTGGCAGACCGCCCACAAGATGAAGCTGGAGCGGGGTGCCGCTGAGGGGGATACAGAGCGGGCCGACAACGCGCGGGTGAAGCGGTACGTAGCCAAGTACACCATCAACCCGGCTATCGCCGCCGGCATCGCCGGGCACGTCGGCTCCGTCGAGGTGGGCAAGCTTGCCGACCTGGTCCTGTGGAGGCCGGCGTTCTTCGGGGTCAGGCCGGAGATGGTGATCAAGTCGGGGATGATCTGCTACTCGCCCAGCGGCGATCCGAACGCATCGATCCCGACACCGCAGCCTCGCCTCTACAAGCCCCAGTTCGGTGCGATGGGAGCGGCGTCCTCCCTCGGGGTCACCTTCGTCTCCGCCCAGAGCCTGGAGGCCGGAACCCTTCCCGCGTCGCCCAAGCGGCGGTACCTGCCGGTGAAGAACACCAGGAGCATCTCCAAGGCCGATATGGTCCATAACGCGAGAACTGGCGTGATCGAGGTGAACCCGCAGACCTACGAGGTCCGTCTGGACGGGGAGATCATGACCTCGCTTCCGGCCACCGAGCTGCCGTTGACCCAGCGGTACTTCCTCTTCTGAGCATGGAAGCGGCAACCTCAGACTCCGCGGTCGAGACGCTCGCGCGGATGCACTACTTCTTCGATACCGCCTTCCCCACCGGAGCGTACGCGCACAGCTTTGGTTTCGAGAGCTTCGCGGTGGGGGGAGGTCCGGTTACCGTCGAGGGGACCGCCCGCTGGATCCGGGAGTTTGTCGCCTTCGCGCTCTGGCCCGCCGACCTCGAGGTCATCAGCCGGACCCTGGAGGCTGGGTGGGCCGGGGTCGAGAGCGGAGCATTGCTGGCGATCGACCGGCGGCTGCACGCCTCCCGCTCGACCGCGGAGGGGCGGCTTGCCGCGACCCGGCTGGCGGCCTCGATTCGCTCCGCAGCGTCCCAAGCCTACCGCGATCTCCATCTTCCCGAGGAGGTGGGGCTGCTTCGAGAGCCGGCCTCTGCCGTCGGCGTTGTCGCCATGGCGCTGGGATGGCCGGCCCTCCAGACGCGGCTCCTGTACCTGGTGTCCCAGGTGGTGTCGCTGGCGTCGGTTCCGGTGAGGCTCGGCCGGCTCGGCCAGTCCGGCCAGCTTCAGGTGGTGGAGATCCTGACCGCCGATTGCGCCAAGCTGGCGGTGGAGAGGCCAGGCGGAGCCCAGCCGGCGGCCCCGGCCTTCAACTGGACCATCGAGGGCGATCAGATCCGGCACGTGGCGCTCTCGCCACGGCTGTACCAGTCGTGATTAGGGAGGGTTGAGATGGAGAGCGCGATGCAACGGTGGAGCTCAAACGCCGGGACCCCGCTAACGGTCGGGGTCGGCGGTCCGGTGGGATCGGGGAAGACCATGCTGGTGCGGCGGCTGGTGGAGGCGATGAGCGGTGAGCTCTCCATCGGGGTGGTCACCAACGACATCTACACCAAGGAGGACGCCGAGTTCCTCGGGCGGCTGGAGATCCTCGACTTCGACCGGATCGTCGGCGTCGAGACCGGCGGCTGCCCCCACTCGGCGATCAGGGACGACGTCTCGATGAACCTGGCGGCAGTCGGCGAGCTCCAGGAGCGCCACCCGGATCTCGACCTGATCCTGGTGGAGTCGGGGGGCGACAACCTCACCGCCTCCTTCTCCCCGGACCTCGCCAGCGTCTCGATCTACGTCATCGACGTTGCCCAGGGCGACAAGATCCCGCGCAAGGGGGGACCCGGTCTCACCTACTCGGACCTTCTGGTCATCAACAAGATCTCCCTCGCCGGTTACGTGGGGGCCGACCTGGAGGTGATGGCCAGGGACTCCGCCCGGCTGCGGGGTACGCTCCCGACCGTCTTCGCCGACCTGGCCACCCTCGCCGGCCTGGAGGAGATCACCGGCTGGCTCCGCCAGCAGCTGAAGTGGGGGTGATCGCACCCAGCTCCCGCCTCGAGATCGAGGTGGGTAGGGCCGGGGCGGCCGCCGTCCACCGGACCGGGCAGTTCCGGCTCTCGCGGAGGTGCGGCACCATGCACGGGCTCCCCCTCCACCTGATTACCGAGGTCGGGCCGGGGCTCTTTCCGGGGGAGCTCCACGAGATCGCAATCCGGGTCCGGAGATCGGCTGGGGTCGCCATCACCGGCCAGTCGGCGGTCAAGATCCACGCCGGAACGGCAAACGCGGTGGCGCGGCTGCGGGTCGAGATCGAGGTGGAGGCGGGGGCGACGCTCCTCTACCTTCCGGAGCCGGTGGTCGGCTACTCCGGCTCTCGCTTCGACTCCGCGACCGCGATCGACGTCGAGGAGGGGGGTACCGCCATTCTTGGCGAGATCATCGGCCACCCGGCGCCCACCCAGCACTTCGACGCGCCCCCGCTTCTTGCCGCTACTGCCGCCGTATCCAGCGGCGGAGAGTTGGTGCTCGCCGATCGGTTCTCCTCCCTGGGCGACCCGATCTCCGGACCGGCCGAGGCCTGGCTGCGGGCGACCGGGGGCGGGTGTATCGGCTCCCTCTACCTCTGCGGAGTGGAGCCTCCCAGCCTGGAAACGGCCGCCTCCGGCCCGGCAGAGGTGCTGCTTGCCCGCCCGGTGGGCGGGGTGTCGGTGGTCCGGGTGCGCGCCGCCGCGGCCGACCGGATCCAGGCGATCTTCCAGGGTCTAGCCGGGGAGCTGCTCGGTGCCGTCCCGGCTCGCCACTAGCGCGGACTCGCGAAGTCGTGGGCAGGATTCCCAGTTCAAATCCATTCGCGCCCGCGCTTCCCTGGCCGAGATCCGCGCCTTCGCCCGCCACAGAGGCCAAGCCGTGGGAGGATGTGGCCGCGAGATCGGCTTAACGGCGGCGCAACACGCCGGCAACACGGGTACCGTAGGCTCGGTACCGGCGCTGGGTGCGCTGGATTCGGCGAGGAGGAGCATGGGAGTCTTGACGATCGGGCGGGTGTCCCGCTCCGGAGGGCGGGCCGGGTGAGCGGTCCCATCGTGCGCACGGTTCTGGGGCCAGGCTCCGGGGTTCCGCTTCCGGTGGCCCCCTACAGCCACGCGGTCTCCTACGGCGGGTTGATCTACGTCACCGGCCAGATGCCGATCGACCCCGCGAGCGGCCAGCTGGCGCCGGGTGGCATCGCCGCCCAGACGCATCAGGTGATGTCCAACCTGAAGGCGGTGCTCGAAGCCGCCGGCAGCAGCCTGGAGAGAGCGCTCTACGTGCGGGCCTACCTCAGCTCCTTCTCCCTCTACGAAGACTTCAACGCGGTTTACGCAGGCTACTTTGCCCCGGAGGGCCTCCCCGCCCGCACCTGCGTAGCTGTGAGCGGGATGGCGGTCGGCGCCGACCTCGAGATCGACATGGTGGTCGCCGAGGGCGAGGCGCCGTGAGCCAGGCTCACCTCGCCTCCACGGTGGAGAACGTCCTCTGGGGCCTGCTTCCCAGCGAGCGCGACCCCTTTCGCGCCAAGATCCGCTCCGGGGAGGTGATCACCGTGGGTGCCCTTTCCCACGAGGGGATCATGGAGGACCAGGGGCGCGACCCGCTGCGCTGGTTCGAGTCGCG
>JAJYHR010000007.1 GCA_021784675.1 Actinomycetes bacterium | reverse complement strand
TGCGTAGCCAAGGACCAGGAGACCGCGCAGCTTCGCATCCTCCTGGTCGATCCGATCGCGCGCGGTCAGGGCACCGGGCGGAGGCTGGTCGATACCTGTGTTAGCTTCGCTCGCCAGGCCGGCTACAGCCGGATGGTGCTGTGGACCAACGATCCGCTCACCTCCGCCGCCCGGATCTACCGTGCCGCCGGATTCCAGCTGGTTGGCGAGGAGCTCCACCACAGCTTCGGGGTGGATCTTGTCGGACAGACCTACGAGAAGGAGCTGGCCTAGCCCATCGCTCTCGACTTGGAGATCGGGAGGCGTTTCGCGGTGGCGGCAAGGCGCCACCGGACCGCTGGCCGGTTGGGACGATGGGAGGAGGTGCATGCCAGCCGTAACCGGATCGGAGAGGCCCTGCTTGGAACGGGGGGCTTATCACCTCGGAGCAGCTCGAGGGGGCTCTGAAGATCCAGGACCGTTCCCGGCACGTTGGTTTCCTTTACGCGCGCACCGCGCAAGTCCGGTTGGCTCCTGATCGTGGCCCTCTACCTCCAGGTGGTGGCCATGGCCCTTCTCCAGCTGCACCTTCCCTGATCTCCGGCTGCTCGCCGGGGCCCGCGATCCCTCTGGCGATCGTGCGGCGTCGCCGGCACGGATAGAGTCAAGGTACCGTGAGTAATGGCACACCCGCTCCGATTGTCCTGATCGTTCCCATGGAAGAGGAGGCGCGCTCGCTGGTCGAGCGGTATTTTCCTGCGCCTCCGGTGTCGCGGCTGGGAAGCGGCGTCTTCGAGACGTCGGTCGGGGGCCTTCCGGTAGTGCTGGTTCGCTGCGGCATCGGGAAGGTCAACGCGGCCTCGGCGGCGGCTGTTGCGATTATGGGCTGGTCTCCCTCGGCGGTGGTGGTCTCCGGCGTCGCCGGCGCGCTCGGGGCCGGCCTTCAAACCGGTGACATCGTCGTCGCGACCGGCGCGCTCGACCATCACCTGGATCTCACCCCGCTCCTCAAGGGTCCCGGACGCCTCCCCGGGATGGCGTCGCCGGTGATCCCGGCCTCCTCTGCGCTCACCGAGTCGGTGGCGAAAGCCGCCGAGGCGGTGGCTTCGCGAACCGCGTGGCCGGGGAGGCGGCCTCCGGTTGTCCACCGGGGCGTCGTTGCTACCGGGGACGCTCTGGTCAGCTCCAGCGCTGCCAAGGAGTCGATCGTAAAGCGCTTTCCCGAGGCGGTCGCGGTGGATATGGAGACGTCCGCGGTGGCCCAGGTCGCGGCCTCGGCGTCGATCTCGTGGGCCTGTGCCCGCGTCATCTCCGACATGGCCGACGACACCTCCGATCCGCGGGAGATCCTTGCCTACGCCTCCAGCGAGGCGGCCGGGGTGATCGCGGAGCTGCTTGCCGAGCTGGCTGCCCAACCCGCCGTCTGATCGGAGGCCGCGCGCGGAGCGGTGGCCGCGCGCGGTGCGGTGGCCGGGATCCCGGCTAGTCCTGAACCCCGTCGGTGAGGGACGGCTCGGCCCTGTGGTCGAGGACGATCCCCTGGGCCTCGGACCTCTCGCGCTGGAAGAGGAGGTAGTAGGCGGCGCCGATCAGCACGACCGCGCCGACCACGACGATCCCGCCCCAGGCGTCCCCTCCGACTCCATAGATCGATGACCGGGGCCAGATCAGGTCAACGCTCATGAGCACGCCGTAGACGAAGGCGACGCCGTTGACCAGCGATCCCCAGCGGCCCAGCGAGAAGAGCCCGCCCTCGGAGCTGCCGAGCCATCCGGAACCCCGCTTCAGGAAGAGCGCCCCGGTGACCAGGAAGTAGGCGGCGTAGACCAGGATGATCGCCACGCTGGTGACGATGGTGAAGATCTGTGGCTTGCCAACGTTGATGATCAGGATGAGGGAGGCGACGACTCCCGAGATGATTGCCGGGAGGATCGGGGAGTTGGCCTTGCGCGAGACCCGGGAGAGGACCTCTCCGAAGGGAAGGTTGTTGTCCCTGGCCATCGCGAAGGTGAGCCTGATGGTGGCGGTCTGGATCGCCAGCGCGCAGACGAAGATCGCCACCGCCACGTCGACCAGCATCACCTTGCCGAGCGTGGAGCCCAGGGCGCCCTCGATGATGTAGGGAAGGCCGGCGACCCCGAGCTTTGCCGGATTCAGCGTCGGGGATGCCATCATCGCGAAGAGGAGGAGGAGGGCTCCCCCGATCCCCGCCGCGGCCAGTGCGTTGATGATCGCCTTCGGACCTTTGCGGCGCGGGTCCTTGGTCTCCTCGGCCAGCGTGCAGGCGGTGTCGAAGCCGTACATCACGTATGCCGGCATGATGACCGCGAGCAGTAGGGCGGCTCCATCCCCAAGGAAGCTGTAGCCGGGCACGCCGGGCCCGGTGCCGGCGGAGTGGAGCACCACGGCCGGTCCGCGCTGGAGGTGGACCAGGAGCAGGATCACGAAGACGGTTACCCCGATGAGCTCCGCGGCAACTCCGACGTTGTTGACGATCGCCATCGGCCGGACGCCGGACATGTTCAGGAGCGTGGTCACCACCAGCACGCATATCCCCAGGAACACCGCGTTCTGGGTGGTGTTGGCGAAGACCTGGAAGCCGGACCAGATCGAGGGAAGGACGATCTCCATGGCGATGGCGACGGCGGCGATGGTGACCACATCACCGATCAGCATCAGCCATCCGGTGAGCCAGGCCACCCCGGACCTGCTCAGCTGCTTGGACCACTGGTAGACGGAGCCGGCTATCGGGTAGCGGGCGGCAAGCTCGGCAAAGCAGAGCGCCACCGCCATCTGCCCGATCCACACGACCAGCCAGGTCCAGAAGATCCGCGGGCCTGCGAAGGCGTAGCCGAAACCGAACAGCTCGAACATGCCGGTGAGCACCGAGATGAAGCTGTAGCCGGCAGCAAAGGACGAGAACGATCCGAGGCTGCGGTGAAGGTGCTGCTTGTACCCGAAAGACGCCAGATCTTTGGCGTCATGAACGTGCTGATCATCCATCGGTCTCCCCCTCAATCCAGGTCTGGTGCCGGACCCCGCCGGGCCGGCAGAGCTGGAAGTTGGCTCCAAGATATCACAGATGCGTCAATGGTAAAGACCTTTTACAAAAAGATTCTCGCAAGGCTGGCTAGCCGTCCGCCTTGATCCGGCGCATCTCCGGATCGAAGAGCGGGGAGGTGGATACGGTAGCCCCGATCCACTTGCCAAAGATGCAGATCTCCGCCCGCGTTCCGGGCGTGGCTTGCTCGGCGGGCAGGTAGCCGTAGGCTATCGAAGCCTCCAGCGAGTACCCCAACCCCCCGGAGGTCACCCTCCCGGCGATGCTCGACCCGATGCGGATCGGCTCGTTGCCCAGCGCCACTTGGCGGTGCTCGTCGAGCACCAGGCATACCAGCCGGCGCTCCGGCACCCGCCCCTTCAGCCCTTCCAGGCCGGTGAAGCCACCTGGCTTATCCCAGCGGATGCAGAAGTCGAGGCCGGCCTCGACCGGGCTGTCGTCCGGGGTGATATCGGACCCCCAGACCAGGTATCCCTTCTCGAGCCGGAGGGAGTCGATGGCGCGGTATCCGGCCGGCACCAAACCGGAGGGCGCGCCCGCCTCGATCAGGCTCTCCCACAGCGTCTGGCCGTATTCGGTGGAGCAGTAGAGCTCCCAGCCGAGCTCGCCCACGTAGGTGATCCGGACCGCAATGACCGGAATCGAGCCCACGTTGATCTCCCTGGCGCGCATGTAGCCAAAGCCCGCGTTGGAGAGGTCGGCGTCGGTCAGCTCGGAGAGGATCTTTCGCGCCGACGGGCCCCAGAGGCCGTAGCAGGAGAAGGCTCCGGTCACGTCGCGGAGGGTAATCGAGTGGCGGTTGGGGAGCTGGCTGGTAATCCAGCTCATGTCGTGCTTTCCGAAGGCGGTGCCGGTGACCACCAGGAAACGCTCCTCATCCAGCTGGGTCATGGTCAAATCGGCCTCGATCCCCCCGCGAGAGTTGAGGAGCTGGGTGTAGGTGGTGCGCCCCGGCCCCTTGGCGACGTTGTTGGTGGCGATCTGGTTGAGGAAGGCCGCCGATCCCGGTCCCGAGATCTCGAGCTTGGAGAAGGAGGACTCGTCGAAGAGCGCGGCCGACCTCCGCGTCGCCAGGTGCTCGGCGGCGATCGCGGTCGACCAGTTCCTTCCGGCCCATCCCTCGGGGCGGAGCCACTCCAGCGACTCGTCGGCGTTGGAGTGGTAGTAGTTGACCCGCTCCCATCCCGACTTCTCGCCGAAGAAGGCGCCCCGGTCGCGGTGCCATTCGAAGGCCGCGGGCCGCTTCAGCGGCCTTCCCGCCAGCTTCTCATGGTTCGGGTAGACGATGTCGTAGTAGCTTTGGTAGGTCTCCCTGGTCCGGGCCAGCGTGTGGGCGTAGGAGCCGTAATGGCGGCCAAAGCGCCTCACGTCCATCTCCCAGAGGTCCAGGCTGGGTTCTCCCTCGGCGATCCACTCCGCCATTACCTTGCCGATGCCCCCGGCTCCGGCGATCCCGTGGGCGCAGAAGCCGGCCGCTACGAAGAACCCCTTGACCTCGGTCTCGCCAAGGCAGAACTCGTTGTCCGGAGTAAATCCCTCCGGTCCGTTGATCAGCCTCCTGATCTCGACGTCGGCCATTAGCGGAACCCGCTTGGCGGAGTTCGCCGCTATCTCCTCGAAGCGGCTCCAATCCTCCTCCAGCAGCCGGCCGTTGAAGTCCGGCGGGATCTCGTCGATCAGGTGCTGGTTGAGGAAGGCGGGGCTGGAGTTGCGCTCGTAACCCCCCATCACCAGGCCGCGGGCGTCCTCGCGGTAGTAGACCAGCAGATCGGGGTCGCGGAGGGTAGGGAGGCGCTCGAGATCGCTGCCGTTGCGGAAGCCGGTGGTCACCAGGTACTGGTGGGAGAAGGGGACGACCGGGATCCGCACCCCGGCCATCCGCCCGATCTCGGCTGCGTACATGCCGCCCGCGTTGACCACCGCCTCGGCGCGGATCCGCCCCTTGCTGGTCTCGACTCCGACCACCCGGCCGTCGCGCACCTCGATACCGGTGACCCGGGTGCCGGTGTGGATCTGGACTCCCTTCGCCCGGGCCACCCGGGCCAGAGCGTGGGTGAGCTGGGACGGATCCAGGTAGCCGTCGGTCGGCAGGAAGGTCGCCGCCCTTACCCCTTCGGTGGACATGAGGGGGAAAAGGGCTTGAGCCTGTTCGGCGGTGATCTCCTCCAGCGGCAACCCGAAGGTTCTCGCCCAGCCGACCTGGCGGCGGAGTTCCTCCTCGCGCTCGGGGGTGCAGGCGAGGCGGATTCCCCCGCTCTGCGTCCATCCGGTGCTGGTGTCCGGGTCTTCCGAGAGCTTGGAGTAGAGCTCGACCGAGTACATCATCATCTTGGTGAGATTCACCGAACTCCGAAGCTGGCCCACCAACCCTGCTGAGTGGAAGGTGGAGCCGTTGGTGAGCTCATCGCGATCGACCAGCACCACGTCGGTGACGCCGAGCTCAGCCAGGTGATAGGCGATGCTTGCCCCGCCGACCCCCCCGCCGATGATCACGATTCGTGCCGAACTTGGCAGGTCATGCATAGTTTCTCGCTCCTAACCTTGGTCCGCGCCGGGGAGAAGTTGGAGCAACCAGGCGCCCTCCTCCATCCCCAGCCTTGGAATTATCCGTTCGTAGAGCCCCTCGGCCCGCTCCAGCTGGTCGGTTCCGACCTTCACCCCTCGCATTCCCGCCGCCCTCACGGCTTCGAGCCCTGCCGCCGAGTCTTCGAAGACGACCACGCCGCCGGCGGCGGGCAGCCCGAGCTGTGCCCGGGCGAGCAGCAACCCCTCTGGATCCGGCTTGCCGTGCCGGGTATCGTCCCCGGCGACGACGGCGGCGAAGAGATCCCCGATCCCCGCCGCCTGCAGCGCGGTGTCCACCTCCTCGTGCACCGCTCCAGTGACGAGCGCCACCGGCACCCGGGCCGCGACCGCGCGGACAAACGACGACGCCTCCGGGGTGATCCGGGGTTCGACCTCGACCCGGCGCCGGTATGCGGAGATCTTGCTGACGAGGAGCCTGGATGCCAGCGAGCCGCTGGCATCATCGCGCCCGGCCATGCCGGCCAGGCGGGCGGCGATCTCCGGATCCGAGAGTCCCGCCAGCGTCTCCAGGTAGGACTCGTGGGAGATCTCCAAACCTAGCTGTTCCGCCGCCAGTTCGGTGAACAGCTCCGCCAGAAGGGGCTCGTCGTCCGACAGCGTTCCGTTGAAGTCGAAGATAACCGCGGCCACGGCTGTTCCCAAGGTCGGGTCTCCCTTCCGTAGTAATGTCTAGACCAATTTATTCCGAAGCGGGTCGGCTGTCAAGGGCAGCTCATGGGGCGACGAGCTCGATCATGCTCTTCAGCTCGGGCGAGCTGAACTCCTCCTCTGCCCGGAGGTACTTCTCCATTCCCCAGGAGATGAAGTCGAAGTCGAGGCTTGCCATGCTGCTCTGGATCGAAGCCCACAGGGTCCACCCGTACTTCGACGCCGTTCCCCAGAGCCGGGCTCTTGCAACCTTGACCGGGTCTTCCCTTCCCCAGTACCGCTTGCACAGCTGCTCCAGGGTTGCGGTATCGAGGTTCGATTCGCTGGCGATGTTGCCGAGCTCGAAGCTGGCCTCGTTGTTGCCGGAGTACTCGTAGTCGATGATCCGGATCTCGCCGCCGCTCTCGATGAAGTTCTCCGCCAGCAGGTCGTTGTTGCACGGAACCAGGGGTTCAGGGTGGGCGCGCAGCGCCGCCTCGACGAGGTGAAAGGTCTCGAGGTAGTTCCGGTAGCGAGCGGGAAGCCAGAACCCGTTCTCATCGACAATCTTCAGGTAGCTTCGCTGGATGTCGAACATGTTGAAGCCGGCGGAGAACGGCTCCGCGGAGTGGAGCCTGCGCAGCGCGTCCGCGACCGGTCCGGCAAGGTGGCCCCTGCGAAGGTCGGCGGCGGAGAGGGTCGTGCCTTCGATGAACCCGATGACGAGCAGGGAGGGCTCCTCGATCGAGGCGTACACCGGCGCTCCCACTCCCGCCCGTGCCGCCCGGATCGAGTTCTCGCGCTCGTTCCTGCGGTCGATGGCGAGAAGCCCGGCGTTGGTGGCGCCCACGCGGACCACCACCTGGCCAAGCGAGCCCGCTACCCGGTAGTTCACGTTGGTCAGGCCACCGGAGAGAACCTCGTACCAGAGGGCATCGCCAAGGTGGGGGCGGACCTCCTCGAGGTCCAGAGCGAGCCGGAGCTCGGCCGGCGCCGACGCGTCAACTGCTGGCACCGTTTGAATCCCTGGATGCAGTATTGTTGGCTGGTATGGAGACAACGGTAGGAGAAGTGCCGGCGGTTGAGAAGGACTCCTCGGTCCCGCCGTACCAGCAGATCGAGGCGTGGCTGCTGGAGGCGATAGCCAACGGCGAGCTGTCGAGCGGGGATCGGCTTCCCCCAGAGCGCGTGCTGGCCCGCGCCTTCCAGGTGAGCCGGATGACGCTCAGGCACGCCCTGGGCGCCCTGGAGGTTCGCGGGCTGGTCACCCGGGTACTCGGACGTAACGGCGGGACCTTCATCCAGGGGCGCAAGATCGCCTGCGACCTCAACCAGATCACCGGTTTCACGGACCAGCTGCGGAGCAACGGGCACCGCCCCGGCTCCCGGCTGCTGGAGGCGGTCGAGACCGGGGCGGATGAGGAGGTCGCAAAGGCCCTGGAGATCGGGTCCGGTGCTCCCGTGTACCGGATCATCAGGCTGCGCCTTGCCGACGAGCAGCCGGTGGCGATCGAGAGGTCCTGGTTCCCGGCGGAACGCTTCCCCGGCCTCTTAAAACGCGATCTCAATGGATCCATCTACGCGCTCCTCGATATCTGTTACGGCGAACGTCCGATCAAGGCCCTGGAGACGCTGGAGGCGGTCCGGCCGACCCGGGAGCAGGCGCAGCTCCTGGGCATATCGGGTCCTCCGGTGGCGATCCAGATAGAACGGATCGCCTACTCCTTCTTCGGCAGCCCGGTGGAGTACGCTCGCGACATCTTCCGTGGAGACCGGACCAAGCTCACGCTCTGGAGCGGGTTGGGGGTAGCTCTCTAGGGGCTTCCCGGCAGCCCGGGGGATGGGGGCCCGAAGGCCGGATGGCCGCACCGGCTACCCGGCAACTGCTCGAGTAGCGGGGCTGAAGTACTCGTTCAGGTACTTCTCTCCCTCGTCGCAGAAGATGGTGACGATGCGGCGCAGCTCGGGATGAGCTTGCTGGAGCCTTCGCGCGGCCACCAGGTGCGCCCCCGAGCTCGGCCCTACCAGCATCCCCTTGAGCGCGATCTTCCTCATCTCGTAAATTGCATCTGCGCTGGTCACTGGCATCACCTCATCGACCATCGACCGGTGCCGAAGGTAAATTCCGGGGATGAAGCCGTCGGAGATTCCTTCGATCTGGTGATGATGGACCTCGCTGCAGAGGATGGTGCAGGACTCGTCGGGCTCGACGGCTACCAGGCGTACGCCCGGGTTTGCGGACCTAAGGGCCTGTCCCACCCCGATCAGGGTGCCACCGGTGCCCACCCCCATGACGAAGGCGTCCGGCGGTCCCCCGCCGGGAAGCTGGCCGAGGATCTCCGGGCCAAGCCAGGTCCGGTTCTCCTCGACGTTGTCTTCCGACTCGAACTGCAGCGGGGCAAAGCAACCGGGCTTGCTTCCAAGCTCCTTGGCGAAGTCGAGAGCTTCGTTGACGTGGAAGTCGCCGACCTCCCTGACTTCGGCTCCGAAGGCCTGCGAGATCGCCAGTCTGGCGGTGCTCATCCCTTTGGGCATCAGCACCAGCATCCGGTATCCCTTTACGGCGGCCACCATGCTGAGCGCGTTTCCGGTGTTGCCGCTGCTCGCTTCCACGATGGTCATGCCGGGCTCGAGCCTGCCGTCGGCCTCGGCCTTCTCGATCATGTACTTGGCTATCCGCGCCTTGATCGATCCCGAAGGATTCAGGAATTCGAGCTTTGCGTAGATTCCCGGCTCGATCTCGACCAGCGGCGTGCCCCCGATCGCGGAGAGCACCGATTGGAGCGATGACGCGTTCACCTCTGTTCCCACCCCCTCAAGCATGGCCCAGTCCAAGCGAACTTCGAGCAATGATCTAGACCATATGTTATCAGAGCGGGAGCGGGGGGGAGGGGAATCCAAAGGTATTGCTGCCACCCTGCCTCGGGTCGGCTAAGAAGATGCTTGCAGGCCCTAGAGCGGGGCACGCAACAGCTCCCGTATGCTGCCGCACTCCTCCGTATAATGCATACATGCTCGTACCCATAGGCGTAGCCGTCAAGGAGCTTGGCGTTCATCCAGACGCGCTCAGGCGTTGGGAAGCCGAGGGGCGTATCGAGCCGCCTGAACGCACTCCGGGCGGTAGACGGCGTTACGATCTGGCGAGACTGCGTCACCTGACCCGGCTCAAGACCCGCCCTAACCTGCAGAGCCGCAAGACCAGAGCCCCGAGTAGCGCCCGGAACCGGGCCTGGTTGGGGAGAACTCCGGCGAGCAAGTTGGCCAAAGCCAAGTCATCCACCAGCCCCTCTTCGGGGCAAGATCCTATGGTTGCGGTGGCGTGATGGAGGGGTTTGCCAGCAACTCCAATCGAGCGGGTGGCTC
>JAJYHR010000031.1 GCA_021784675.1 Actinomycetes bacterium | reverse complement strand
GCGGACCTGGAGCGGGTCAAGGTGCTCGCCACCGCGGTGTACGGGGCAAGGATCGTCGCAATCGACGGCAACTACGACGACGTGAACCGGCTTTGCGCCGAGATCACGTCGGAGCAGCCCGACTGGGGGTTTGTGAACGTGAACCTCCGGAGCTTCTACTCCGAGGGATCGAAGACGCTCGCCTTCGAGGTCGTAGAGCAGTTGGGATGGGAGTACCCGGACCACGTGGTGGTGCCGGTCGGCTCAGGATCGCAGCTCACCAAGATCCACCGGGGCTTCGGCGAGCTGCACAGGGTCGGGCTGATGCCGGAGCCGCCGAGCGTCCGGGTCTCGGGTGCCCAGCCCGCAGGGTGCTCTCCGGTCGCAACCGCCTTCAACGAAGGCCGCGACTTCATCCGGCCGGTGAAGCCGAGCACTGTAGCCAAGTCGCTGGCGATCGGCAACCCGGCGGATGGACCGTACGCGGTCGACATCGTCAGGAGCACCGGCGGAGGGTTCGGGAGCGTCGCTGACGCCGAGATCCTGGAGGCGATCGGGCTCCTCGCCTCGACCGAGGGGATCTTTGCCGAGACCGCCGGCGGGGTGACCATCGCCACCCTGATCCAGCTGGTCCGCGACGGGAAGATCGGCCGCGACGAGCGGGTGGTCGCCTACATCAGCGGAAACGGCCTCAAGACGGTGGAGGCCATCGAGAGTTCCGTCGACACCGGAGTGGTGATCAGGCCCACGCTGGAGGAGTTCACAAGCTACCTCCACGCCGGGGCAGGCAAGGAGGAGTAAGCGATGTCGATCAAGGTACGGATCCCGGCGCAGCTCAGGTCGCTGACCGGCGGGGAAGGGGAGCTGGCTTTCGAGGGAGCGGCCACGGTTGGGGAGGTGCTCTCCAAGCTGGTGGCGTCGTACCCGGAGCTCGGAGAGCGGATCATGGGCGAGGACGGGAAGCCTCGGCGGTTCGTCAACCTGTTCGTTGCCGACGAGGACATCCGTTTCCTCGAGGGGCTCGAGACTGCGGTCGCCGAGGGGGATGTCGTCTCCGTGGTTCCGGCGGTAGCTGGAGGCTAGCATTTGCCGCCGATCGGTGCGGGGACCCAGGGTCGCCATGCTAGGATCGTTAGCACTCTGACCATGAGAGTGCTAAATGACTGAGTCAATGGAGGCAGGTACTGATGGCTAAGATGATTGCGTTTGATGAGGACGCGCGCCGGAGGCTGGAGGCGGGTATGAACCAGCTGGCCGATGCGGTGAGGGTCACTCTTGGGCCAAAAGGACGCAACGTCGTCCTCGACAAGAAGTGGGGAGCGCCGACCATCACCAACGACGGCGTTTCGATCGCCAAGGAGATCGACCTGGAGGACCCCTTCGAGAGGCTGGGTGCGGAGCTGGTCAAGGAGGTCGCCAAGAAGACCGACGACGTCGCCGGCGACGGCACCACGACCGCGACCGTGCTGGCTTGGGCTATGGTTCGCGAGGGTCTTCGCAACGTAGCTGCCGGCGCCAACCCGATGATGCTCAAGCTGGGCATCGAGGAGGCCACCGATGCCGCCGTCGCCGCCCTGAAGAATCTGGCGCGCGATACCGACTCCCGCGAGCAGATCGCGCAGGTGGCTTCGATCTCCGCCGCCGACTCCGAGATTGGTGGCATGATCTCCGAGGCGATCGAGAAGGTCGGCAAGGACGGGGTCATCACCGTCGAAGAGTCGCAGACCTTCGGGATGGAGATCGACCTGGTCGAGGGGATGCGCTTCGACAAGGGCTACGTCTCGCCCTACTTCGTGACCGATCCGGAGGCGATGACCGCCGAGCTCGACGACCCGTACATCCTGCTGTTCGGCTCCAAGATCACCGCGGTTCGCGATGTGCTGCCGGTGCTCGAGAAGGTCATGCAGTCCTCCCGCCCGCTCCTGATCATCTGCGAGGATATCGAGGGTGAGGCGCTCGCCACTTTGGTGGTGAACAAGATCCGCGGCACCTTCAAGTCGGTCGCGGTCAAGGCCCCCGGCTTCGGGGAGCGCCGGAAGGCGATGATGCAGGATATCGCCATCCTTACCGGCGGGCAGGTGATCAGCGAGGAGGTCGGGCTGAAGCTCGAGAACACCACGCTTGACCTGCTTGGAAGGGCGCGCCGCATCGAGGTGACCAAGGACGAGACCACCATTATCGAGGGTGCCGGATCCGACGCGGACATCAAGGGACGCATCGCCCAGATCAAGAACGAGATCGACACCACCGACTCCGACTACGACCGCGAGAAGCTGCAGGAGCGGCTGGCCAAGCTGAGCGGCGGCGTCGCGATCATCAAGGTCGGAGCGGCCACCGAGGTGGAGCTCAAGGAGAAGAAGCACCGTATCGAGGACGCGGTCTCGACCACCAAGGCCGCCATCGAGGAGGGGGTCGTGCCGGGCGGAGGGGTTGCTCTCCTTCGTTCCCAGACGGCCATCCTCGAGCGTGCGGAGAAGCTCTCTGGGGACGAGGCCACCGGCGCCAAGATCGTCGCCAAGGCGGTGGAGGAGCCGCTGCGGCAGATTGCGGTCAACTCCGGCATGGAGGGCGGAGTCGTCGTCGAGAAGGTAAAGTCGCTCGGCAACGGCTCGGAGGGCTTGAACGCGGCGACCGGCATCTACGAAGATCTGTTCGCTGCGGGAGTCATCGACGCCGTCAAGGTGACAAGGTCTGCTTTGCAGAACGCCGCGTCGATCGCCGCCCTGTTCCTCACGACCGAGGCGGCGGTGGTCGACAAGCCGGAGGAGAAGGCTTCGGCCATGCCTCCAGGAGGTATGGAGGACTTCTAGCCGCGATAGCCTGTTCGAGTCGAAGGGAGGGGCCCTGGGTCCCTCCCTTCGTGGTTTTTTGGTCGCGCGCTCCTGCCGCTCCCCGGGGCTGTTGCCTCTGTTTTCACCACGTCAACAGGTGCACCTCAACTGATTTACAGCTTTGGCGATAACATGGTATTAGGACCCGTCTCTACTAGAAAGTCACGGTGGTTGAGCGTCCGAATCATAGACATCTCTAGGGGAACTTTTGGTGCCGGTCTCCTAGCGCTGGGTGGGATTCTCCTCTCCGGATGCACGGGAAACGGGCTCTCCTACTTCTCGCACGTCGACAGTTCAGGCGAGAGCGTCTTCTACGCCATCCCCGCCTCGTGGCAGAGGTTCAGCTCGTCACAGGTGATCCGATCCGTGGATCCGACGCTGAGCATGAGCTCGCTGAGTCAGATCGAACAGCGGGTGTGGGGGAACATCATCGATGCCCGGCAGAGCGGGTCGTTGAAGTCGGCCGCCGGCTTCGGGGCGTCGTACCCCTTCGGGATCGTCAAGGCTCAGGCGCTCACAACCCAGGAGCAGGACGCCTTCTCGCTCGCATCGTTGCGGACGCTGATCCTGCCGACCGATCCGCTGGCCTCCTCCTCCTCCTCATCGTCGTCGTCTTCCTCCTCATCGCCGCGGTACAAGACCCTTGGTTATTCGTCCTTTGTGCACAGCGGAGGCTTTCGGGGGTCGACCATGACCGTAACCATGGCGGTGAGCGGTGCCGCTACGATCGAGTTTGAGCAGGTTGCGATGGTGAATCCGACTACGACATGGGCCTACGTATTGGGAATCGGATGCACAGTGCGGTGCTTCCAGCGAAATCAAGCGGAGATCACCTCGGTGATCAAGTCGTTCGGAGTGGAGGCAGTCAAGTGAGCAAGACCAGGACACCCCGGGTTGCCGCCGGCAAGAGGCCGGTTCGCGACGGTTGCCGGGAGCCGATTCCCCTCTGGGACCGGATCAAGTTTCTCATGCTTCTGGCGCTGGTCGTGGCGTTCATCGTGGCCCAGAAGGCTGCCACCATCCCGATCGAGCCGCTGCCCATGGTGGTGAGTTCGGTGCTCGCCTCCGACTGGTGGCTCACCGCCATTGTGGTGATCGAGGTGCTGCGCCAGCTCAACTACCTGCTGCTCGAGAGGAGCTCCGACTGGAACACCTCGTGGAACCAGGAGATAGTCGCGGCGTTCTCCAGCATCGGCAGCGGCTGGAACGACTGGACCCGCTACCGCGTTGCCCGGGCCCTGAAGTGGGCGCTGGTGCTCTTTGTCATCTCGGCCGCCTTCGCCGCCCACTACCACGTCTCACCCTTCCTGGGCCTGTTCGAGGTGCCCGCCAGCATCGCTTCGTCGCTGCCGACGATCCTCCAGATCGTCCTCTACATGCTGCTGAGCGTCGGCTCGATCGCAATCCTCTTCTGGTACCTAAGCAAGGGTGGTTACGACGTCTACTTCCCGGGCGACGTGAAGACCCGGTTCTCCGACGTATGGGGACAGGACGCCGTCCTGGAGAAGATCCGCGAGAACATGATCTTTCTCACCGATCCGGAGCTGATCGAGGAGAAGGGCGGGTACGTCCCGAGCGGGATCTTGCTCTGGGGCCCTCCGGGGACCGGCAAGACTCTGATCGCGGAGGCAGTCGCGGGAGAGACGCAGGTGCCGTTCGTCTTCGTCGAGCCGGGGGCCTTCTCCAACATGTTCATCGGAGTCGGGATCCTCAAGGTCAAGAGCCTCTTCCGCCGGCTGCGCAAGCTGGCGTTGCGCTACGGCGGGGTGGTCGCCTTCCTCGACGAGGCGGATGCGCTGGGCTCGCGCGGAGGCCTGTCCGGTGTCGGCGGCCGCTTCGAGCACGGCTCTCCGGACCTCCTTCTCGGCGATCAAGCGCCCTGCCGCGGCGGCAACTACTTCTCCATGGAGGCTCGCGAGGCCCTCTTCGAGGACCGGCTGCGGGCGCGTTCCGGTCCGCAGCCCGGCGGCCGCTCGATCCTCCGTTACATCTTCCCCGGCGGAGGCATGGGGGGCATGGACGGAACGGTTCAGGCGCTTCTTACCGAGCTCTCGGGGTTGAAGAAGCCGCGGGGGTTCTTCAACCGTACCGTGCGCCGCGCCCTCGGGCTGAAGCCGAAGGAGCCGCCGAAGTACCGCATCCTCACGATCCTGGCAACCAACCTGCCGGACGTTCTGGACGAGGCGCTGCTGCGCCCGGGCCGGATCGACCGGATCTACAAGGTGGGCTACACCTCCAAGGAGGGGCGGATCCGCACCTACCAGGGATACCTGGACAAGGTATCCCACTCGCTCACCGCGAGGGACGTCGACCGGCTGGCGACGATAACTCCCTACGCCAGCGGCGCTGCGATCAAGGACATGGTCAACGAGGCGCTGATCATCACGCTTCGCGAGGGCCGGGAGGTGATCGAGTGGTCGGACATGGTTCGGGCCAAGCAGATCAAGACCTTCGGGCTTCCAGAGGACGTCGAGTACATCGAGCGGGAGCGGCACGCCGTGGCCGTTCACGAGGCTTGCCACGCCGTGGTGGCGGTGTCGGTCCGGCGCTCGTCGATAATCGACATCGCGACCATCGAGAAGGGCTCCAACTTCCTGGGTCTGGTCGCCTACCTTCCGAAGGAGGAGAGGTACACCCGTTGGCGCTCGGAGTTCGAAGCCGACATCATGGTCGGCTTGGCCTCGCTCGCAGGAGAGCGCTTCTTCTTCCACGGGGACAACACCTCTGGGGTTGAGGGCGACCTGTTCAGCGCCTCCCGGCTCGCCGCGCTCATGGAGGGAAGGTGGGGGATGGGTGAAACCCTGCTCCACCAGCAGGCGGTCACCGACCTCGGGATCGGCCAGTGGTCATCGCAGCGTAATCGGCCCGGCGACCCGAGCACCAACGCCCCCCGTTCCGGACCCGGCGACCGGGTGGAGCGCCGGCTTGAGGAGCTGTACCGGGAGGTCGAGGGCATCATCGAGATGAACCGCGCGAACATCCTCGCCGTAGCGCATGCCTTGGAGACGACGAAGACCCTGACGGGCGAGGATATTCTCGCCATCATCGAGCACACCGAGGGGCCGCTGGTGGACGGCAGGGTTTACGGCGATGGCGGGCTCATGCCGCAGATCGAGGCGTACCACGACGCGGTGGCGCGCGCCCACCGGGAGCAGGGGTCGGCACCGAGTACGGTGCCGCTTCCCGCCGGCGGAAGCCGGGCACGCCGGAACCGGGGGGGTAGGGAGATCGCAGCGAGCGTGGATCAAGGTGGGCAGGATGAGCGCAACTGAGCACGATAACGGCACCGGTTGTGCCCAGGTCAACGAGGGGCTCGGGGTTCTGCACCTCTTTGGTGAGGCCGGTCCGGAGCCCGAAGCACTGGTGCAGGTGGTGAAGGAGGCGACGGAGGACGGCACGCAGGTGCTCACCATCTCGACGCTGGGCCATCGCGGGAGCGTCGCAGTGATGGCGCTCGACCAGGATATCCTCAAGCTAAGGCGGTTGCAGCGGAGGCTCGCGGCTGCCGGGATGACCTTTACCGGCTCCTTCTTCTCGCTGACCGAGGTGTCCGAGTACGCTCAAGGGCTGCCCGAGGAGCGCAAGCGTCCGAGGCTCTATCCCGTCCTGCCTCCCGAAGGCAGGCTTGCCTGGTGCTTCTACCCGATGGCCAAGCGTCGAGGGGAGTCGGCCAACTGGTACCAGCTCGAGTATGCGGAGCGCGAGCGCCTGATGTACGAGCACGGCTCGTCGGGGCGGCTCTTTGCCGATCGGATAACCCAGCTGATAACCGGAGCCACCGGGGTGAGCGATTGGGAGTGGGGGGTCACGCTCTTTGGCAAGCACCCCGACGACATCAAGGCGGTGGTCTATACCATGCGCTTTGACGAGGCCTCGGCCCGTTACGCCGACTTTGGCCCGTTTTACACCGGTGTCGTGCAAGAGCCTGAGGAGGTCTTTGGCCCGATGCGCGGCTGATGCCCATGGCGGTTAGCGTGTCCGGTATGAACGGAGCGCAAGCAGCTGTGGAGAGGTTGGCCAGCTGGTTTCGGAAGGCCGGCCCGGTGGTCGTCGCGCTGTCGGGGGGTGTGGATTCGGCGCTGCTGGCGGTGGTTGCCAGCCAGGAGCTGGGCGAGGCCGCCCTCGCCGTCACCGGCGTCTCGCTCTCGCTTCCCCGGGACGAGCTCGATTTTGTCCGGCAGTTCGTCTCCCGCCACGGCATCGCTCATCTCGAGATCGAGACTGGGGAGTTCGATGATCCCGCTTACCTTGCGAACTCCTCCGACCGGTGCTACTTCTGCAAGTCCCACCTTTTCGAGGCGGTGCTGCCGGTCGTGTCCCGGCTGGGAGCGACGGTGGTGGTCGGGACCAACCTTGACGATCTGGACGACTTCCGGCCTGGCCAGCGCGCCGCGGAGCTCTACGGGGTGAGATCCCCCTACGTCGAGTGCTCCATCGGCAAGGCCGAGATCAGGGGAGCCGCACTCCTCCTCGGGCTGGCCGAGATCGCCGGCAAGCCGGCTTCGGCCTGCCTGAGTTCTCGCATCCCCTACGGGACGCCGGTCTCGTTGCGAAGGTTGAGCGCGGTGGAGGAGTTCGAGCGCTACCTGCGTGACCTCGGCTTTTCACAGTGCCGGGTGCGCCATCACGGGGAGATCGCCCGGATCGAGGTCGTTCCGGAGGAGTTCGAGCTGGCGGTTGCCGAAAAAGACTCTATTGCCGGGGAAGGTCGGCGGCTTGGATTTATTTATACTACGCTCGACTTGGGTGGTCTTGTGAGAGGCTCACTCAACTTGATGAGCGGGAGGAGAGATGGCGCGGTTCAAAGCCAAGCTCTGGTACGAGGGAGAGCTGATCCACGAGCCGATTATCGCGCGCCTTGCCAATGACTTTGGTGTGGTCGCCAACATTCGCCGTGCCAACGTGGAAGAGGATACTGGTTGGATCGTCTGTGAGCTTGAAGGCGAGACCGGCAACCTGGAGGCCGCTCTAGAGTGGCTGCGGGAGATCGGCGTCGAGGTGGAGCCCCTGAACGACGTGGTGGAGAGTTGACCGCAATGGATACGCGGGCGGTCTCGGAGACCGAATTCCAGGAGGCCTGCCAAACCTTCTCCGCTCGCCTGATCGACGAGATTCCCAGTTACGTAGTCCGGCTGGAGAACGAGCTCATGCGTCAGGGTGAGATGCAGCTCGATTGGCTGCCGGCGCTGGAGGCGGAGTTGCTGGAGTCGGTCCGCGACCTGCTGTCGCTGCCCGCCCGCGACCAGCTGGAGCCCCCCATCGGCATGATCAGGAGGATCATCCAGCGAGAGCTGGAGGCGCATTCCTTCGTCAACTGGGAGCGGATGCGGGAGCGGGGATTCCTGCCGACGAGCGCCATCGACATCTCGCCGGAGCTTGGTGACGCCCATCTGGCCTGGGGAATCGCGAAGGCGAGGAGCATGCGGGGCGTGGAGGAAGGGTCGGCCTCCTAGGGGCGATCAATCCTCCTCTGGAAGCTCCCAGCCCAGCTTCGATATCTGCGACCGGGGTTCGAAGAAGAGGCACCCCTCCGGGCATGAAAAGGGGATGTCCGTATTCATTCCCAGGCGACATCGCCTTAGCCTCTCCTTGGTCGGAAGGGTCTGCAGTATGTAATGGCTGCAGCTGCTTTGGACTGCCACACCTGTAGCGTATCACGTAGGGCTTGGAGTCTGCTGCGAGCGGTTTAAGGGGAACCCAATGGGTGCTGTGTCTTCCGGAGAGGTGGAGGGGTGGATAGCGGCCCTCTCCGCCATCGCTCGAACTGGCCTGGCCTTTACCGAGTCGCTCTACGAGCATGAGCGCTACGAAGAGATACTCAAGGTGGTGGCCAAGATGGAGTTGGCCGCCGGCAAGGGGGAGTCGGTGGAGGGCAACCTCCTGGGCCTCATCGCCGGAGTCGGCCGGGGGGTTGCCGGTTACGTAACCCCGAAGTGCGCCGTCGGCGCGGTGGTGGTCGACTCCGAACGGCGGATCCTGCTGGTGCAGCGGTCAGACAGCGGGGTCTGGCTCTACCCGACCGGGTGGGCGGACGTCGGTTACTCGGCCGCCGAGGTGGTGGTGAAGGAGGTGAAGGAGGAGACCGGGATCGATGTCGAGCCGGTTAGCCTTCTCGGGGTTGTCGACGGCATGCAGCGGGGCTTTACCTCCATCCCCATGTACTCGATGGTGTTCCTGTGCAAGCCGACCGGCGGCGAACTGGTGCCGCACCCCCTCGAGACCAGCGGGGCCGGCTGGTTCTCGCTGGACGACCTGCCGCCGACGGTAGCGTACCTTGCCGGCCTTCCCTGGTTGCGGCGCATCTTCGACCTAAGTCACGAACCAGCGCCATTTTTCGATCCACCCCGGGATTGATCGGGTTTGGCAACGCCCGGCTTCGATCGCATCCTTTGCCGCAGCGATCCGCTGGCCGCCGGTTGGCTAGCGGGAGTTTCCTGGCTACCTCGCAGCGATCGCGGGTTCCAGCAGGTAGTCAGGCACGTTGGAGCTAGCGAGGTCTATTACCCAACTCAGCGCTTGGGGGCGTAGGCGTCGAGACCGAAGACGGTGTAGAGCTTCTCCTGGGTGGAGTCGATCTCGGTCAACATGTGCCGTGCGCGCTGGCGCCCTCGATCCCCTTTGTAGATGAGGACGGTTTCTTGGATGTCGTGGAGAGATGAAACAAGGCGGCGCACGCTCACGGGACAGTTGGCTGGGCAGCTTCACGCGCCATGAGACGGGCGACGGCTAGGGTGAGCATGCGGTAGAAGGCGTGCACGCGGATCTTCTGGTCGGTCCAGTGGAACATCGGGGAGCAGGAAACGACG
>JAJYHR010000122.1 GCA_021784675.1 Actinomycetes bacterium | reverse complement strand
ATCGTCACGCTCGAGGCGCACCTCGCTCACGCGACCATAACCAACGCTTCGGTGGCCGCCTACTACGCGGCGCACCGGAGCCAGTTCGTCTCTTACTGCGCCTCCGAGATCCTCACTGGGACGCCGGCCCAGGGCCAGGCCGCGCTAGCTCAACTCAAGTCGGGCAGCTCGTTTGCCACGGTCGCCGCCAAGTACTCGCAGAACACGGCGACCGCCTCCAGCGGTGGTGCTATCGGGTGCGGTACCCTAGCCAACTTCCTGCAGAGCTTCGGGACGTCTTTCGCGAGCGCCGTCGCCGCCGATCCGGTCAACTCTCCCACCCAACCGATCCAGCTGCAGCAGGGGTGGGCCGTGGTCGAGGTGACGTCGAAGTCGCAGATCCCGCTCTCGCAGGCAAACCTGCTCGCCGTCAACAACATGGCCTCCGCGGGTCAGGCGAAGCTGAACGCGGCGGTGACCAAGGCGGCCTCGAACGGGAGCCTCTCGGTCAACCCGATCTACGGCACGGTCAAGAAGGTAGGCGGCACGCTCCAAGTGGTGCCGAGCTCCACCAAGCAGGCGATCACCGCCCAGTACTTCACGCCCAAGTCCTCCTAGGGCGAAGTCTGGCTTCACATTCCCGCCGCCCTCGAAGCGCTGCGGGCAAGACGCTAGTCGCGGCCGGCGAGGCGCTGCGACTCCCCGGTCGTTTCCTCGCGCTAACCTGGCCGCGCCGGCCGCCAAGGCGGCCCTAAAGGGCCACGCCGCAGCCGAGAGGTTTGCGGCTACCGTGGCCTCCTGGAACGCGCGGGCACTCTTAACGGCGACGCCATGAAGGTGACGGCCGGAACGGCAGGGGAGTCTTGGATGCTCGAAACCCGATCTCGATCCAGCGCCAGGTGTTCGGGCTGTTCGGCGTTCCGGTGCCTCTCCGGGCAACGTAGCCGGAACCTTCCGCTAGGAGTTCCCCTGGCGGGGCGTGTGACGGTTGGCTAAGGGGCGTGACTGCGGCCTAGCCGCGTGCCGCATGGATGGCGCGCCACACCCGCTCTCCGGTGAGTGGCATGTCGATGTGGGCGATGCCCAGGTGGCTGAGGGCGTCTACCACCGCGTTCTGGACCGCCGGTATCGCGCCGGTGGTCCCAGACTCGCCGATCCCCTTCACGCCGAGCGGGTTGAGCGGGGTCGGGGTCTCCTGGCTGTAGGTGCTGAAGGCCGGAAGCTCGGGAGCGGAGATGGCGGCGTAGTCGGCGAGGTTTGCCGTTAGCGGCGTCCCGTCAGGGGCGTATGTGAACTCCTCCATCAGGGCCTGCGCGGCTCCCTGGGCGATACCCCCGTGGATCTGCCCCTCGGCCAGCATGGGGTTTATCAGCGGCCCGGCGTCGTCGACGGCAGTGTAGCTGACCAGCCTGACCTTCCCGGTCTCGGAATCGACTTCGACGACGGCAAGGTGGGAGCCGAAGGGGAAGCTGGCGCCGGCGGGCTCGAAGTCGGCTACCGCTACCAGCTCGACCCCGGCCCGTTCTGCTTCGCTGGCGATCCTCGTCCAGCTGATCTCGGTGCTGGGGGATCCCGCGACCATGAGGCCATTGACGCCCGGGACCATGTCCTGCGGATCCGCCTCCAGGAGGGAGGCGGAGAGCTCCCGGGCCTTTGCCAGCAGCGACTCCGAGGCCTCGCGAACCGCCGAGCCTCCCGCCTGGGCGGAGCGCGAGCCAAAGGTGCCCACTCCCCTGGGGACCAGGTCGGTGTCGCCGGTGATCACGGTTATCGACTCCATCGGGAGGCCGAGAAGATCGGCCGCGATCATCGCCCAAGCGGTCTTGTGACCCTGCCCGTGCGGCGAGGTGCCCGAGAAGACGGTGGCGTGCCCCTGCTGGTCGATCTGGATGGATGCGTACTCTCCCGAGGTCAGGCCGTTGGTGATCTCCACGTACGACGAGAGCCCGATGCCCAGCTGTAGCGGGCTCCCAGCCCTTCGCCGGCGCTCCTGCTCCACGCGGAGCTGCTCGTACGCCCCCTTTACCAGTACGGTTTCGAGGGCCGCCAGGTACTCGCCGGAGTCGTAGCTAGCCCCGCTGGCGGTGGTGTAGGGGAAGCTTTCCGGTTCGATGAAGTTCCGCCTCCGGATCTCGGCCGGGTCGATGTGGAGCTCGCTGGCCAGCCGGTCGAGGATCCGCTCGATGGCGGCCGCAGCCTCGGGGCGCCCGGCTCCGCGGTAGGCCGCGATCGGGGTGGTGTTGGTGGCTACCGAGATGAAGCTCCCCTCGATCTTTGGGATCCGGTAGGCGCCGGAGGACATCAGGATGGTGAGGTTGGGGAGTTGGACTCCGAAGAAGGGGTAGGCACCGCCGTCCTGGACTATGTGCAGCTTCAGCCCGAGCAGGCGGCCACCGGCGTCGGCGCCGGCGGTCACGTACTGGATCTGGCCGCGCCCGTGCACCAGCCCGAGCATCGAGTTGGAGCGGCTCTCGACCCAGCGGACCGGCCGCTTCAGCCTCCAGGCGGCGTAGGCGGTGAGGATCTCCTCCGGGTAGACGGAGGCCTTGGCCCCGAAGCCGCCTCCGACGTCCTGGGTCCTTACCAGGACGTCGGAGGGATCTAGGCCGAGGCTCTTGGCGATGACCGCCTTGACCCGGTGCGCCGACTGGGTGGAGGCGTAGGCGACGAGCCGCCCGCTGGGGTCCACCTCGGCCGCCAACGCTCTCGGTTCCATCGGTGCCGGGGCCACCCGCTGGTTGACGATCCGTTGGGTAACCACGACCGCGGCTCCGTCGAAGAGGTCGGGATCGCCTGCGGGCTCCCTCTCGAGCACGACGTTCGATCCCTCGAAGAGGCGGATTCCGCTCGTAGCTGCCTCCTCCGGATCGACCAGGGCGGGAAGCGGCTCGATATCCGCCCAGACCAGGTTGGCGGCGTCCTCGGCGATGGCGGCAGTCCGGGCGATCACCATGGCTACCGGCTCGCCGGCGAAGCGGACGCGGCCGGTAGCCAGCAGGGGACGGGAGGCGTCGATCCGCTCCGGGGCCGCCGCAGGGAGTGGAGGAAGTTCGATGTCAGCCGCCGTAAGGACGGCCTCGACACCGTCCAGGGCGAGCGCCGCCTCGGTGTCGATCCGGCGGATAAGACCGTGGGCCACCGGAGAGAGGGCGAAGGCGACCTCCAGGGTGCCTTCCCTTTGGAGGTTGGCCACGTAGCTTCCGCTACCGGTCAGCAGGTGCGGGTCCTCGGTTCGTACAACCCGGTTGCCAAGAATGCTCATGTGCTCCTCAGTCTTTCTTACCCAGGCTAGCTTGGAGGGGAAACGAAGCGCTCTAACGGCAGCGTGTCGCGGGCATGCGGGCATCGCGCAGGAAGCCGCTGGACGCCTCTACCGCGGGCCTTGCTTGAATGCGGTGGGGATCGACCACCTGGCACTTACCGACGTCAACACGACATGACCTCCAACCTGGCTGCGCAGGACTGGTTCCATCGGTTGCGTTGCACGCTCACCCCGGAGATCGCCTGCCAGGGGTTACGGGAAAGCCAAAAGTTGGGTTCAGCGCGGGGGCGGCGCCGGTTCGCGCCGAGCGGGCAGGACGATCCCAGCGCCAAGCCGGCGTCCCATTGGGTGCACCCTCGCGCGCTTAGGCGTAACGGCTAGCTCTTGCTGTACAGCTTCGAGGAGGGGAGGACCTGGTAAGGGACGGAGCCCTTCGGGTACATGCCGTACTGTTCGCGGGCGATCTCACCGATGACCGACGGCTTGTTCAGGCGGTCGATGGTCTTGCTGTAGGCACGATTCTCCGTGGTGAGCTTGGCAAGCTGGGTCCGGTCGGCTCGAACCGCGAAGTAGGTGGAGATGAGCTGCCCGGTGGGAAAGACGGCGGCGAAGTAGATCCCTACCGCGGCGGTCGCGGCGACCGCGGTGACCAGGCGGCGGCGGGATCTCGTGGTCATGGGCGTCCCTGTGTCCAGTCTCGCCAAGTCGCCTGGGGTCCGAGCTCCTCCTCGATCCGCAGGAGCTGGTTGTACTTGGCTCCCCGGTCGGAGCGGGCTGGCGCTCCAGTCTTGACCTGGCCGCTGTTGGTAGCCACCGCGAGGTCGGCGAGCGTGGTGTCCTCGGTCTCCCCCGATCGGTGGGAGATCACCGTGGTGTAGCCGTTGCGCTGGGCCATGGCGATGGTGTCCAGGGTCTCGGTAAGCGTTCCGATCTGGTTGAGCTTGATCAGGATGGAGTTGGCGACCCCGCGCTCGATACCCTCTGCGAGCTGAGCCGGGTTGGTCACGAAGATGTCGTCGCCAATCAGCTGTAGCCGGGATCCGAGCTCGTTGGAGATGTGCTCCCAGCCCTCCCAGTCGTCCTCGGCCATGCCGTCCTCCAGCGAGACGATGGGGAAGCTCGCCGCCAGGTCCGCGTAGTAGTCGCTCATCTGCTTGGAGTCGAGCTCGCGGCCCTCTCCCGCCAGGTGATAGCGCCCCTCGCTGTAGAACTCCGAGCTTGCCGGATCGAGCGCCAGCGATACGTCGGAGCCGGGGCGCAGGCCCGCACCCTCGATGGCCTCCACCAGCAGCTCGAGAGCTGCCTTGTGGCTCGGGAGATCGGGTGCGAACCCTCCCTCGTCGCCAACCGCGGTGGAGAGGCTACGCTCTCCGAGGATCCGCTTGAGCTGGTGGTAGGTCTCCACTCCCCATCCGATCGCCTCGGTGAAGCTCGCGGCACCATGGGGAACGATCATGAACTCCTGGATGTCAAGGTTGTTGGAGGCGTGCACGCCGCCGTTGATGACGTTCAGCATCGGGACGGGAAGGGTGTGGGCGTTGGCGCCGCCCAGGTAGCGGTAGAGGGGAAGGCCGGTAGCGGCAGCAGCAGCCTTGGCTACCGCGAGAGAGACGGCGACGATGGCGTTTGCCCCCAGCCGGGCCTTGTTGGGAGTCCCATCCAGATCGATCATGGCCTCGTCGATCAGCCGCTGGTCGAGCGCGGAGAGCCCGGCGAGCCGGGGGAAGATCTCGTTGTTTACCGAGGCGACAGCGGTAGTGACACCCTTGCCGCCGAATGCGGAGCCCCCGTCGCGGAGCTCCACCGCCTCCAGCTTCCCGGTCGAGGCGCCGGAAGGGGCGATTGCCCTCGCTACCTGGCCCCCTGCCAGCCGCACCTCGGCCTCTACCGTCGGGTTGGCGCGAGAGTCGAATACCGCTCGAGCTCGCAGGGTTTCGATCGCAGTCGAACCGGGCATCTAACCTCCTAGATCGTGCTGTAAGCCAATCTAGCACGCAGGGTGGCTACTCGGGTGACGCTTCCCGAGCTCTGATCCGGCCCTCTAGGTCCCGGGCGGTGGTCCGGAGAAGCTGCTCGAGGTCGCCACCGGAAGAGATGTAGTCGACGGCTGCGCCGATGAGGGCGGTCTCGGTGGAGTCTCGCGCCGCCGTAGCGGCCAGCTCTGCGGCAAGATCGTAGTCACCGGTCAACGCTGCGGCCTTCTTGGCTAGCTTCTGGAGCCGGAGCGCAGCCGGCAACGACGGTGGGATGCCGTCGACGATCGACTCCCGCCCCTTCTGCTCCTGCTTGCTCCTCTCCCAGCGCGCGAGCACCTCCTCGGCGTTGTGGGCGCTCTGGTCGCCAAAAACATGCGGATGCCTGGCCACCAGCTTCTCGGTAAGCTTGGCCGCGATGCTCTCGAGGTCGAACTCTCCCTCTTCGCTGGCAATGTTGGCGTGGAAGAGCACTTGGAGCAGGAGGTCTCCGAGTTCCTCTTCGAGGTGGGAAGAGCCCTCCGGAGAGGCCTCGGCGGCTTCGATCGCCTCGACCACCTCGTAGGCCTCCTCGATCAAGTGCTTGGCGAGCGACTCGTGGGTCTGCTCGGCGTCCCAGGGGCAGCGGACCCGAAGGTCAGCGACCATCTCCACCGCATGGGCAAGCTGTTCGTGCCGGTAACCCAGCCCGATCAGCGCCAGCGAGGTCAGATGATCGGCATCGGCCAACCTGGGGTCCCGGTAGCTCTCGATCTCGGCCACGATCTCGTCGGCAAGGCCGAGGTGGTGGAGGAGTACCACCTGGGCTCCGGCCTCGGAGCCGGCTAAGGCGAGCTCTCTGGCGATGATCGGGTCGTAGGCTTGCAGCGCGAGCACGTTCCCGTGGTAGCGGTCGAGCTGGCCGGCCAGTGCCGCGGCGTCGGCGACCGAAAAACCATCGATGGGGTCGATGCCGAGGCGATCGAGAGCAAGATCGATGGCGCCGGGGGTGAGCCGGATCTCGAGGTCGACGCCGTCCCGCTCCCGCAACAGCCCCACCACCGCCTCGGCGATCAAGGGAGAGCCGGGAACCAGGTAGGCCACCGGGCCGCCGGAGGCGCCTGCCAGGTCGATGACCCGCTGCGCGATCCGGGCGTAGGTCTCCGCGAAGCTGTCCGAGGCGTCGTAGAGGTCGTCGCAGGAGATCACCGGCACGTGCGGTTCGATCGCCCGAGCCAGCGCCTCCTCCAGCTCTGGGTGCCTCAGGGTTCTGACCACCACGGCGGTCGCCCCGGCCAGGGATTCCGCGAGCAGCCTGCCGCCATCTCCGCCCAGCCCGGTGCCGGTGATGATAACTTTGGGAAGCACACCACCAGGATAGTGAGGCCTGGGCTTCGCGGCTTTAGCTACTTGCCTGCGGCGACGGCCGGCTGGTGTTCAACCTCTGCATCCTCGGTGATGGAACCGTCGCGGAGGTGGATCCTCCGGTCGGTCAGGCCGGCAACCTCCCGATCGTGGGTCTTCAGTGACGACAGCGTAGCCATCACCTCTTTAGCAGTCGCCGAGTTTAGGTTTCCCGTCGGTTCGTCGGCGATGATCACGCTGGGCTCGTTGGCCAGTACACCCTGGCGTTTGCCGCCCGATACCGGGACTTCTCCTTGCGAACCGCACGCTTGGTGGTGCGCTCTGAACCCGTATAGCCGATGGCCCGGAGGCAGCGGTGGATGGCGTCAGCTCGAATGGCTCCTTTCGAGGTCTCCACCAGGGAGATGATGAGCGTCAGCTGGCTGGCCTCAAAGACTGTCGAGGTCACCTGGCGTTGGCCCCTTGTGGCGAGCGTTCCCTCCTTTCTGGCTTTGACCAGGGAACGGACGGTATTGGGAGAGCAGTGGCACTCCCTGGCTGCTTGATTGTAGGACTGGTAGAGGTCGTAGGCCTCGATTATGTTCATGGCTTGGGTACTAGCCTTCATTGTCAAGGGCTCCTTATGGGTTTGGGGAATGTAACACTCACCGCTTTGACCCAGAAGGGGCCCGATGCCTGATTGACCGTCATCGCTAGAGCGCTCCGCCTCTTTGAGGAACGCAGCGATACTTTCCCCATGCCCATGCCCATGCCCATGCCCATGCCCATGCCCATGCCCATGCCCATGCCCATGCCCATGCCCATGCCCATGAAACACTTCAGCTCAGCCGTGCAGTCTTGGTGGATTTGCTCACCGAATGCGATGCCGAACCCGGCGTACCTGTGCGCCTTGAGTCGTCTGGACTTGTTCGAACGCTATCAGCCAACACATGGCGGATCCTCGAATGCCAGCGTCCCTTACAAAAGCTCCTATCCACCGGCAAGGTGAGCCGAACCATCGGCTAGTTTGCCGAGGCGAATTCTCCCCAGTGTTCTAATCCGAAGAGGCCGGTGGCCAAGCATTCCTTCCATCAAGTCGAAGGAGCAATCGCTGACCCGAGATCGACAGGCACCGCAACGGGTCTGCCTCCGGCGGCCCAAAGCCGTCTACTACGATACCGTAGTCAACTAGGATGACTCCCATATCGGAGTAGGAGGTCAACATGGAGTACACCGGAAGGGTCCGCAGTCCCAAATCGCTCGGACGCATGCTCCAACAGGCTCGCTTGCTCTCGGGGCTAAGCCAGCGCGAACTCGCCAAGCGCCTCGGTACCACCCAGCGTTACATCTGGGAGCTCGAGGCGGGCAAACCTTCGATCGCTATGTCGCGACTCTTCGCAGCCATGGCCGAGTGCAACATGACCCTGACCGCGACCATCGCAACGGAGGACGACGTCCATGGCTGAACTCGCCGTCGAGCTCTATGGCACCCTGATCGGCACTCTCATCGGGTCCGGGCGCGACTTCGACTTCAAGGGCAGCGCCGCAGGCCTGAGCCGCTTCGGACTCGACAGCACCGTGCTTTCGGTGGCGATCCCCCTCGCAGCCATCCATCCCAGATCACAGAAGAAGCGACGGCAGAACTTCTTCCGCGAGCTGCTCCCCGAAGGCGAAGCGAGGGTGGTGCTCGCCAGACAAGCCGGCCTCGACCCAGAGGATGTCTTCGCCCTGCTCAGGCGCTACGGGCGTGACCTCGCGGGCGCGTTGCAGATCTGGGACCTCATGGCCCCGGATGAACCTCGCCCGCCTTCGATCGAGCCGGTCTCAGAAGCCCAGGTCGCCAACATGCTGAGAACCGCGGCAGCTCACCCCCTCGGCAACTTCACCGCCGGGGGCAAGACTTCCCTGGCCGGAGTGCAGGAAAAGATCGTGCTCGCAAGGACGGACCAGGGGTGGGCCAGGGCGCTTGATGGCTGGCCGTCGACGCATATCCTCAAGCCGATCCCAGGAAGCTGGCCGACGATGATCTTTGACGAAGAGTACGGCGCCCGCATCGCAAAAGCATTGGGTCTTGCACGGCACGAGACCTGGATGGATTCTTTCGACGGAGTACCCGCGCTCGTAATCGAGCGCTACGACCGCGACACGAAAATGCCCGGTGGCCGTCTTCACCAGGAAGACTTCAACCAGGCTCTGGGATGCTCGGGCAACGAGAAGTACCAGCGCTATGGCGGAAAGGCAACGCTCGTCCGCATTGCCGGCATACTCTCAGCGCTCGGTGACCATGACTCCGTTGAACGGCTATATAAGCTCGCCGTTCTCTCGGTCGCGATTGGAAACCTAGACCTACACGCGAAGAACCTCGCGCTCTTGCATCCCCAAGACGGAGAGCCGGTACTCTCACCTGCCTACGACATGGTCCCCCAAGCACACTTGCCCAACGATGGCGAGCTGGCTTTGGCCATTTCCGGTGAGTATCGCCACGCCTCGGTAACCCTCGATCACCTCGTCGCCGAAGGGACGGCCTGGCGGCTCCCGAATGCGGCGGCACTGGCACACGAGACGCTGCATCAAATAGCAGGAGTTGTGCGGGCTGAAATACCGAGGGCAGGCGCATATCCCGCCCTAACCGATGACATAGCGCAGTTCACGTCCAACCTGCTCGACGGGCGTCACGTCGGAGCGTGAGCTAACGCGATCACCTTAGATCCACGGCCCCAGCCGCCGTCGCTAGGTCTTTAGACCAGGAGCCGAGAAGCTGTCACAGGAGGTAGCAGAGCTTGGTCAGCATTATGGCCGCATCTGCGACATCGGTGGGGCGCGCGCTTTGGCTGCTGGAAGACGCAACTACCCAGTGTTCGCAGATAGCTGCCTGCTCTTCCAGCTGCGGGAGTTCTCGAGGAAGTACCCACGCCGTGGCTACAAACGTGCGAAGGTCGATCTCGAGCGCCGTGGCTATCGGGTCAACCGAGCTCCAGGCCTTCGCCCGCGACGACAAGCGTCTTTCCCGAGAGCACATCGCGCAGCGCGCTAATCGCCGGCAAGGGGAGCGCCGAGAGGTTGGCAAGCGTCTCGTGGCGTACCTTCCCGCCCTCG
>JAJYHR010000186.1 GCA_021784675.1 Actinomycetes bacterium | reverse complement strand
CGTCCAGATCAACAACGCCGGCTCCGGGCCCTTCGCCGTGGCCTACGCCATCGCCGGCGCCTCCTTCTCGCTCCTGGTCGGCCTCTCCGGGGTGGCGATCGCCAGGTGGTGGAGGGGGATGTGACCGGGGACGCCTGCGTCGAGGCGAGCGGGGTGCTCGAGACCGGCGGGAGGCGGCTCGACCTGGGCGGATTCTCCGTCCAGCGGGGGGGCGTATGCCTGGTGGAGGGGGAGTGCGCCCCGGTCCTCTTCTCCGGCTTCCTCCCTCCGGCAAAGAGCTGCATCAGGGTGCTCGGCGCCGAGGCCGGCGGGGTGGAGGCGCGGGCGGTGACCGCGATCGCCGCTCGGGATCTCCCGGTGATAACCGGCCTGACCGTGCTCGAGCATCTGCTGCTAGCGGTGCGGCTGGGGGGACCGAGGGTTCGCGGCTCGGGACTGGACTTCTCCGCCACGCTTGCGGTCGTCGGGCTGGCGGCGGGAGAGGAGGTACTCGCCTCCACGCTCGCTCCCCGCGACCGGTTCCGGCTCTCGCTGGCGATGATGATGGTGAGGCCAGTGCCGCTTTGGGTCGCCGGCGCCTGGGGAGAGGAGATCGGGCCGGCGGCGGTCGAGGTGCTCCGGCGGCACGCGTCGGATGGTGGAGCGGTGATCGTTGCCGGTTGGAGTGGCCAGTTGCGGCCGGCAATCCGTCTGCTTGCTGCCGGTGGAAGGGTGAGAGCCGTAACCTGATTGGATCTTTGCCGGCCGGCCTTGCTGGTATCCTGGGATCAGCCTGGGATTAACGTGCGGAGGTGGAGATGATCCAGTTGAAGTCGAAGGTGGTGAAGGAGAAGCCCGAGCTCCGTTCGAGCGGAAGCGGGCGGAAGCGGGTGGTAGTGGTTGGCGCCGGCTTTGCCGGACTCAGCGCGGTGGAGAGCCTGAAGGACTCCCAGACGGATGTGATCCTGGTCGACAGGCACAACTTCTCGACCTTCCAACCCCTCCTCTACCAGGTGGCGACGGCCGGGCTGAACCCGGGTGACGTCGCCTTCCCGCTGAGGACAGTGCTTAGGGCGCGCAACCACGCCCGCTTCGAGCAGGGAACCCTGGCCTCTGTGGATGCCGAAAAGCACTTCGTCACCCTGGAGGATGGCAAGACCATCGACTACGATTACCTGGTCCTCGGCATCGGGGCAAACGCCAACTACTTCGGTATCAAGGGGGCGAGGGAGCACTCGCACGCGATCTACACCCTCGACGAGGCGATCGACGTCCGCAACCACCTGTTCCGCCAGTTCGAGCGTGCCGCCAGCCATGGCGTCCGCGACGGCGGCTTGACCTTCGTGGTCGTAGGGGGAGGGGCGACCGGAGTGGAGATGGCTGGAGCGGTCGCGGAGCTCGCCCACAAGGCCCTCTACACCGACTACACCACGCTCAATCCCGACGACGTCAGAGTTATTCTCATCGAGCAGAATTCACGGCTGCTAGAAGCCTTTCACGAGGATCTTTCGGAGTACGCCCGCCGGGAGCTCCGGGCCCGCGGGGTGACCGTCCTGCTGCAGGAGGCGGTGGAGTCTGTCGATCCCGGGAAGATCGTGCTGAAGAGCGGCAGGGAGATTGAGAACGGACTGGTGCTGTGGGCCGCCGGCGTTGCCGTACCGCCGGTCGTCAACCACCTCAACCTCCCGACCGGGCGCGGCGGGCGGATCATGGTCGGGAGCGACCTCCGGGTGATCGGCTCCGATTCGATCTTTGCGGTCGGCGATGTGGGGCTGGCGGTGAACGACAAGGGGGACCCGCTACCCCAGCTGGCGCAGCCGGCGATCCAGGGCGGGCGGCACGCGGCCGAGCAGGTGCTCGCCCTGATCGATGGCCGCTCTACCTCCCCGTTCCGCTACCGCGACAAGGGGACCATGGCTACTATCGGCCGGCGGGCGGCGGTAACCGAGATGCCGGTGGGGATCCGGCTCAACGGAACCTTGGCGTGGCTCGCATGGCTCGGGCTCCACGTGGTCACCCTCCTAGGGTCGCGGAACAAGGCCTCGGTGATGCTCAACTGGATGTGGCACTACATCTCGTGGGGCAAGGGTCCCCGGGTGATCCTGGGCGGCTAGCCCTCGGCTGCCAGCTCCTCCACCAGCGCGTCGGCGGCGGCCCGGCGCTTGGCGTAGTCGTGGGCCGCGCCGGAGAATCGCTGCTTGCGCTTGCGGATGTCCGCCGATCCGGCCTCTCCCTGAAGCCGGTAGTGCGAGAGCACCCGCTGCAGGTCTGGAAGGGACGGACCCCTTCCAGACTCCGCCGCCAGCGCTAGCACGCTGGCGATCACGCCCTCCCGGACGTCGTCGAGGTGCTCCCCCGCGACCAGAAGCAGCGACTCCTCGAGCTGGCTAAAAAGGGTGAGGGCATAACCCTGGTCGGGTCCGGGACGGCCGAAGCCGGCCCCGGCCGGAAGCCGACGCCCGCGGAGCTCGGAGACCCGGGTGTGCGCCGATATCTCCACCGGCTCACTCCAGAAGCCCGGCGCAGCCTCCGCAAAGCTCGTAGTTACCTGGTCCGGTTGGCTCACTTGCCCGCTCCTCACTCGTCTTGACCCGTCGCGCCCTCGCTCAGAAGGCCTGCCGGCGCTCGCTTGCGCGGAGCAACGCCAGCACGAACCCCTCCACCAGCGCGTTGAAGGACGCCTCAATGATGTTAGCTGAGACACCGGTGGTGGTCCACTCCACCTCGCTGTCGGTGAAGTCGATCAGCACCCGGACGACCGCGTCGGTCCCCTGGCTGGAGTCGAGTACCCGGACCTTGAAGTCGGTGAGCTTCATCTGCTTGAGGTCGGGGTACTCGCTGATGAGCGCCGCCCGGAGCGCCTCGTCGAGGGCGTTGACCGGGCCGTTTCCCTCGGCGGTCGCGAGCACTCGCCTCCCGCCGACCACCACCTTTACCGTGGCTTCGGTGAGCGGCGCGGGGGTGGCGTAGCAGTCGGTCATCACCCGGTACGACTCGATCTCGAAGTAGGGCTGCGCCCACCCGGTGGCAGAGCGCATCAGCAGCTCGAGGGAGCCGTCTGCGGCTTCGAAGTGATACCCGCGATGCTCGAGGGTTTTCAGCTGCGAGAGCAGGTTCGCCGTCGCCGCATCGTCGAGGCCGATCCCGAGCTCGTTCGCCTTGATCTGCAGCGTCTGCCTTCCGGCCATCTCGGAGACCACGAACCGGGTTCCGTTCCCCACCAGCGTTGGATCGACGTGCTCGTAGGCGTCCCGGCGCCGCGAGATCGCCGAGACGTGGAGGCCTGCCTTGTGGGTGAAGGCGGAGGAGCCGACGTAGGGGCTCTGGGGCGGCAGCGGCAGGTTGGTGATCTCGGCGATGTGGCGCGCGGTCGCGGAGAGGAGCTCGAGGTTGTCTCCGGGTATGGTCCGGATGCCGCGCTTGAGGCTCAGGCCGGCGATCACCGGAACCAGATTCGCGTTCCCGGTGCGCTCGCCGTAGCCGTTCATGCACCCCTGGACCTGCAGCACCCCGTGGTCGACCGAGATCAGCGAGTTGGCGACCGCGCAGCCGGAATCGTTGTGGAAGTGGACCCCGATCTCCTGGGCGATAGCCGCCTTCACCCGGTCGACGATCGGGCCGACCTCGCCCGGAAGGGTCCCCCCATTGGTGTCGCAGAGGACGATACGGGAGGCACCGGCGCGCTCGGCCTCCCTGAGCACGGAGAGCGCGAACTCCTCGTTGTTCCGGAAGCCGTCGAAGAAGTGCTCGGCGTCGAGGAAGACCTCGAGGCCGGCCTCTACCAGGAAGGCGACGGAGTCGTAGGCCATGGCCAGCGCCTCGGCAGTCGAGGTTCTGAGCGCGTGGATAACGTGGTAGTCCCACGCCTTGGCCACGATGCAGACGGTCTTCGCCCCGCTATCGACGAGAGCGGCAAGGTTGGGGTCCTCGGAGGGCTTGCCCTTCGCCCTTCGGGTGGAGCCGAAGGCGACCAGCTTGGCGGTGTGCAGGTTGAGCTGGCGCTTGGCCGCTTCGAAGAACGCCTCGTCCTTCGGGTTCGCGCCCGGCCATCCACCCTCGATATAGTCAACTCCGAGGATGTCCAGCTGGTGGGCGACCTTGAGCTTGTCGTCGACGCTTAGCGAGATCCCCTCCTGCTGGGATCCATCGCGAAGGGTGGTGTCGTAGATCTCGACGCGGCCGCTAGGAGACATGCTCCAACCAGTGGGCGTAACGCCCGTCCTTCCCGTTCACGACGGCGAAGTAGCGGTTCTGGAGCTCTTTGGTGATCGGCCCCGGCTTCCCGCTGCCGATCTGGCGATCGTCAACCGAGCCGACCGGTACCACCTCTGCCGCGGTGCCGGTGATGAAGATCTCTTCGGCCAGGTAGAGATCGCTCCTGATCAGGTTCTCCTGGACCACGGGGATGCCCATCTCCTCGGCCAGTGTGGCGATGGTGCTGCGGGTGATCCCGGAGAGGGCGCCGGCGGCGTCCGGCGGGGTCACCAGCCTGCCGTTCTTCACCACGAAGAGGTTCTCGCCGGTGCACTCGCTGACGAATCCCTGCGGAGAGAGGAGGATCGCCTCGTCGTAACCGCCTTTGATCGCCTCGGCCTTGGCAAGGGCGGAGTTGATGTAGGCGCCCGTGCTCTTTGCCGCCGGGGGGATCGAGTTCGGATCGTGCCGGCGCCAGGAGGAGATCTTTGCCCTGATCCCGTTGGCGAGGCCCTCGTCGCCGAGATAGGAGCCCCACGGCCAGGTGGCGATTGCGACGTCGATGGCAGAGGTGAGCGGGTTCAGCCCCATCTCGCCGTAACCGGTGAAGGCGACCGGCCGGATGTAGCAGGAGGAGTGGCCGTTCGCCTTGACCACCTGCTTTGTGGCGGCCACGATCTCCTCGGGGGTGAAGGGGATGTCGATCATCATGATCTTGGCGGAGGCGAACAGGCGGTTGATGTGGTCGGTAAGCCGGAAGACCGCCGGACCCTCCGCCGTCGAGTAGGCGCGGATGCCTTCGAAAACTCCGTACCCGTAGTGGAGCGCGTGCGTGAGCACGTGGACCTTCGCGTCCGCCCACGGCTTGAGCTCCCCATTGAACCAGATGCGGTCCATCTCTTCGATTGCCATCAACTCACCCTTTCTGCATAGAAGTCGCCAATTTTGCGGGTGTCGAGCCCGGACGGCGGGAGGACCCCGATCGCCCGCTCTACCCGGGACGCCACCTCGTCCTCCCCTAGAAATCGCATCATCATCGCAGCGGAGCGGATGGCCGCGTACGGGTTTGCCCCTCCGGTCCCTGCGCGGTCGTGGGCCGCGCCGTGGACGGGCTCGAACATCGAGGGCCCCGTTCTCGCCGGGTTCAGGTTACCTGATGCGGCGTAGCCGATCCCCTGGGTTACCGCCGCCGCCAGGTCGGTAAGGATGTCCCCGAAGAGGTTGTCGGTGACGATCACGTCGTAGCGCCCGGGGTCTTCGACCAGGTATATGCAGGCGGCGTCGACGTGGTTGTAGGAGGTCGCAACGGCTGGAAACTCCTTGGCTACGCTGGCGAACGCCCGCGCCCACAGGTCGCCGGCGTAGGTGAGGACGTTGGTCTTGTGAACCAGGGTCAGGTGCCTCCTCGGCCGGCCGGAGGCCACTTCGAAGGCGTGCCTGATCGCCCTCTCCACGCCCATCCGGGTGTTGACCGATCCCTGGGTCGCTACCTCATGCGGGGTATCCCGCCGCAGGAATCCGCCCTCGCCCGCGTAGGTACCCTCGGTGTTCTCGCGGATGACCACGAAGTCGGCCTGCTTGCGGGTAGTGGTGGAGCTGGCGTCCAGAGTCAGGAACGGCCGCTCGTTGATGTAGAGGTCGAGCTCGAAGCGGAGCTTGAGCAGCAACCCCCGCTCCAGGATGCCGGGCGGGACGTCGGTCGAGCCGATGGCGGGTCCGATGGCTCCGAGCAGAATGGCGTCGTATCCCCGAAGCTTCGCCAGCGTCTCTTCCTCGAGGACCTCGCCGGTCGCGAGATAGTGCGCCGCCCCGAGAGAAAAATTCTCCACCGCTACCTTGGCGCCGGCGGCCTCGATTACCTTGAGCGCCTCCGCTACCACCTCGGGGCCGATCCCGTCCCCACCGACGACCGCGATCCTGTGCTGCATCTACTCCAGCTCTCCTCAAAATCAACAGCTTATTCGGAATCGGGCGGTGCCTCAAGTGCGAATGCCCCGCCCGGATCGTTCCTTGGCCGTCTCCCGCCTTGGCGCGCAAGATCCTGCCCGTGCCACGTTACGCGGCACCTCTGCGGCTTCCTGCCTCGCCGGCCGGCATGGCCCCCGCGCACTTCGTTCTTGCGCGGCCTCCCCGGGCGTTCGACCCCTCTCCTCCGGGGAGCGGGGACGCTCTTGGCGGAGTCGATCTCCCAGTGGTGCAGGTTGCGCAAGCTCCTGGCGCCGAGGTGCGAAACTCCAGCGGCTTGGGTCTCTCCTTCGTGCCGAGCGCGCCGGCAAGGCCGGCCCCACCCGCGCCAACCACGGACCCGGCAACCGCCCCCTTGAGCCCTTCCCGGCTAGATTGTAGCTCGTGAGTGACGCGACCATTTCCAGGGCGACCTACGACGCGCTCTCCAGCGAGCTGGAGGAGTTGAAGACGGTGGGCCGCATTGAGATAGCGAAGGCCATCGCCGACGCCCGCGCACTGGGGGATCTCCGGGAGAATGGCGACTACCACGCCGCCCGTGACGCTCAGGGCAAGATGGAGGCAAGGATCCGCCAGATCGAGCACATCCTTGCGAACGCGACCGTGGTTGAAGCGGCCGGGGGGGCTTTCGAGGTGGTCTCCCCGGGGGCCTACGTCTCGCTCCGCTACGACGGCGACGACGAGACACTCGACTACTTCGTGGGCTCCATCGAGGAGCGGCACCGCGGAGTCGAGGTAGTCTCGCCAACCTCGCCGCTCGGCAAGGCGCTGATCGGGGCGCGCGAGGGCGAGTGGGTGGAGTACACGGCCCCGGGCGGGACGCTGCGGGTCGAGGTGGTCCGGCTCGGACGCTAGGGCGGGACACCCGCTGATCGGGCAGGCGGGACCGGCAGGACTTGTTTTGGCAGGAGGGAAATTGGGAAAGACCTTGTCCGCGAAGGTTTGGGATGCGCATGTCGTCAGCGAGGGTACGGATGGCGAGCCGGACCTGCTCTTCATCGACATGCACCTGATTCATGAGGTCACCTCGCCGCAGGCCTTCGACGGGCTGCGGATCTCGAACCGCCGGGTCAGGCGGCCCGATCTGAGCGTGGCCACCGCCGACCACAACGTGCCGACCATCGACATCGACAAGCCGGTAGCCGATCCGATCTCGGCCAAGCAGCTGGAGGTGCTGGGCGCCAACTGCGAGGAGTTCGGGATCGAGTACTTCCCCATGGGATCGGCGTCGCAGGGCATCGTTCACGTGATCGGGCCGGAGCTGGGCTACTCCCTCCCCGGGATGACCATCGTTTGCGGCGACTCGCACACCGCCACTCACGGGGCTTTCGGCGCTCTGGCGTTCGGCATCGGGACCTCGGAGGTTGAGCACGTGCTCGCCACCCAGACCCTGCCCCAGGCCAGGCCGAAGAGCATGGCGGTGAACGTCGTGGGCGAGCTGCCGGCCGGGGTGACCGCGAAGGACCTGATCCTCGCCATCATCGGGCAGATCGGTACCGGCGGGGGGATCGGCTACGTCATCGAGTACCGGGGCGACGCGATCTCCAAGCTCTCGATGGAGGCGCGGATGACCGTGTGCAACATGAGCATCGAGGCCGGAGCGCGCGCCGGGATGATCGCTCCCGACGAAGTGACCTTCAGCTACCTCAAGGGGAGGGAGCACGCCCCGGGAGGAGAGCTCTTCGACCAGGCGGTCGCTTACTGGAAAACGCTTGCCACCGACGCGGACGCGGTCTTTGACGCCGAGGTGACCATCGACGCCACCCAGCTGGTTCCCCAGGTGACCTGGGGTACCAACCCGGGCCAGGTCGTCGGGATCGACGGCTCCGTTCCCGATCCGGACTCCTTTGCCACCAGCGGGGAGCGCGACGCGGCCCGGAGGGCCCTCGACTACATGGGCCTCGCCGCCGGGCAGAAGATCCGGGAGATCCCGGTGGATGCGGTCTTCGTCGGCTCCTGCACCAACTCGCGGATCGAGGATCTGCGCACTGTGGCCCAGGTGGTCAGGGGGCGCAAGGTAGCCAGCGGCGTCAGGGCGATGGTGGTGCCCGGTTCGCGCAAGGTGCGCGAGCAGGCGGAGGCGGAGGGTCTCGACCGGATCCTTGTCGAGGCCGGATTCGAGTGGCGCGAGCCGGGCTGCTCCATGTGCCTCGGGATGAACCCCGACCAGCTGCGGCCCAAGGAGCGCTCCGCCTCCACCTCGAACCGGAACTTCGAAGGCAGGCAGGGCCGTGGCGGCAGAACCCACCTGGTCTCGCCGTCGGTTGCCGCCGCGAGCGCGCTACTGGGGCACTTTGCCAGCCCCAACGATCTGTAGAGGAGGACGGTCAAGTTGCGGCAGATGAGTGAGTACCGGGGCAGGGGGATCCCCCTGCGGGCGAGCGATGTCGACACCGACCAGATCATCCCCAGCGAATGGCTGAAACGGGTGGAGCGGACCGGATTCGGGCAGGGTCTCTTTGCCGACTGGAGGGACAACCCGGAGTTCGTCCTCAACGACATGCGCTTCTCCGGCGGCTCGATCCTGATCGCGCTGGAGAACTTTGGGGTTGGCTCCTCCCGGGAGCACGCCGTCTGGGCCCTCACCGACTGGGGGTTCAGGGTGGTGATCTCGCCGCGCTTCGGCGACATCTTCCGGAACAACGCCACCAAGACCGGGCTCTTGCCGGTCGTGCTCGAGCGGAGCGCGGTGGACCGGTTGCTGGCGGCGGTAGAGGAAGACCCTGGCACCGAGATCCTGGTCGACGTGGTCCACGGTACCGTCTCGGTACCCAGGCTGGACCTGGTCTTCCGCTTCGACCTCTCCGAGGGGGTCCGCAACCGCTTTGTCCAGGGCCTGGACGATATCGATCTCACCCTCGCCCGCATGGATGCGATAACCGCCTTCGAGGAGCGGCGCCCCTCCTGGATGCCGCGGGCGGCGGTCTAACCTGACCAGCCATCCGCCCCAGCATGGGTGTGGCGGGGGCGGATGGCTTGGGACTAGAGCCGCTCGACCACGTAGTCGATGCAGGCGGTAAGGGCCTCGATGTCGGTGGGGTCGATCGCCGGGAAGAGCGCGATCCGGAGCTGGTTCCGGCCGAGCTTGCGGTAGGGCTCGGTGTCGACGATGCCGTTGGCCCGCAGCGTCTTGGCGACCTGCGCCGCGTCGACCTGCTCCGCGAAGTCGATGGTCGCGACCGCCTGCGATCGGAGCTTGGGATCGGTGACGTAGGGGGTGGCGAAGGCGGAGCGCTCGGCCCACCCGTAGATGGTAGCGGCCGAGGCCGCGCACCGCTTGGAGGTGAACTCCAACCCGCCGTGCAGCTCCATCCAGGCCAGGGTCTCGTTCATCAGGAACAGGGTCGCCAGCGCCGGGGTGTTGTAGGTCTGGTTCTCCCGCGAGTTCTGCACCGCGATCGACAGGTCGAGCGAGGAGGGCATGTACCTTCCCGACGCCTTGATCTCCTCCACCCGGGCGATCGCCGCCGGCGAGAAGAGGCCGAACCAGATGCCGCCGTCGGAGGCGAAGGCCTTCTGGGGGGAGAAGTAGTAGACGTCGAAGACCGACGGGTCGACCATGACGGTGCCCGCGGCGGAGGTGGCGTCGACGGCCACCAGGGCGTCTCCTGCCGGCCTCGAGAGCGGAGCCATCACGCCGGTGGAGGTCTCGTTGTGGGTGAGGGCGTAGAGGTCTACGCTCGGGTCTTCCACCAGGTCGGGGCAGGAGCCGTAGTCGGCATTGACCTCGACTACGCCGCTCAGGTGGGGAGCCTTCTTGGCAGCGGTGGCGAACTTGGAGGAGAACTCGCCAAAGACCAGATGCTCGCTCTTCGCGTTGATGAGCGAGAAGGCGGCGGCATCCCAGAACAGCGTGGCGCCGCCGTTGCTGAGGAGCACTTCGTAGCCGTCGGGGAGGTTGAACAGATCCTTAAGGCGGCTTCTGACCGTGCCTACCAGGTTCTTGACCGCGGGCCGGCGGTGGGAGGTTCCCATGATGGAGGTGGAGGAGTCCGCCAGCGCTTCAAGCGTTGGCACCGGCACTTTGGAGGGTCCGGAGCCGAACCGGCCGTCAGAGGGAAGCAGGTCGTCGGGTATTGTTAAGTGGTCGGTCATAGTCCTGGTACCTCCATCCGAACCAATCAAGGCGGTGTCTCTGTGTCAACGAAGCGACTTGCCACTCGCATAGAACAGGCTGCCGAATCGGCGACTCTGGCAATCGACGCAATCGCAAAGTCGATGATAGCCGGGGGTGTCGACGTAGTGAGCTTTGCCGCCGGGGAGCCCGACTTCCCGACCCCCGGGTTCATCGTCGATGCGGCCATCGAGGCCGCGCGGGATCCCCGCAACCACAGGTATACCGCGGCCGGGGGCCTTCCCGAGCTCCGGGCCGCGATCGCGGAGGTGACCAAGCGGGACGCCGGCCTGGAGGTCACCGCCGATCAGGTGGTCGTCACCAACGGCGGCAAGCACGCCATCTACGAGGTGCTGATGACGCTCATCGACGAGGGTGACGAGGTGCTGATCCCGGCTCCCTACTGGGTGAGCTACCCCGAGGTGGTCAAGCTTGCCGGTGGCGTTCCGGTGGCCATACCGACCGGCCTCTCAGCCGGGTTCAAGGTAACTCCCGAGGACGTCGAGCGGTACTACACCGAGCGGACCAAGATGTTCATCCACGTCTCGCCGTCCAACCCGACCGGCGCTACCTACACCCGCGCGGAGAGCGAAGCGCTCGCCGCCACCCTCGACCGGCTCGGGCTCTTCGTCATGAGTGACGAGATCTACCAGCACCTCACCTACTCGGGGACGGGCCCCGGGGAGCGGGCGACGTCGCTGGGAGAGGTGGCTTCCCCCTCCCTCATCGAGCGGATGGTGCTGGTCAACGGCGTCTCAAAGACCTTCTCGATGACCGGCTGGAGGCTGGGCTGGTCGGTGGCGCCGGCCGACATCGCCAAGGGCATGGTCAAGCTCCAGTCCCAGCTCACTTCCAACGTCGCCAACGTCTCCCAGCGCGCCGCCCTCGCCGCCGTTCGCGCCGACTTGGGGGAGACCGCCTACATGCGGGAGGCCTTTTTCAGGCGGCGGAGCGCGATCGTCTCCGGCCTTGCCGGCATCCCTGGTTTCGATGTGGCGTGGCCCGACGGGGCGTTCTACGCCTTCCCGTCGGTTGCCGGAGTGATCGGGAGGCGGTACCACGGCTCTCCGGTGGCCTCGAGCATGTCCTTCGCCGAGCTCCTCCTCTCGGAGGCGCGGGTTGCGGTGGTGCCGGGCGAGGCCTTCGACGCTCCGGGATACCTGCGGCTCTCCTACGCTCTCGGTGACGATCGGATTGTTGAGGGAATTAGTCGTATTTCGGAGTTCGTTGCTAAACTGGAGCCTTAGCAGCTCGGCCGGTGCGCCGGGCTGACGGCTCCGACCAGATTGAGGTGAAGATGGCGACGATCCTGGTAACCGAAGAGATAGCCGATCGCGGGCTGGAGATTCTCCGCAACGCCGGCCACGAGGTTAGGGTGTCCCTTGGCCTGTCTCCGGAGGAGCTGCTGTCTGCGGTCGCTGACGTCCACGCCCTGATCATCAGGTCGGCCACCAAGGTCACCAAGGAGGTGATCCAGGCGGCTCCGAGCCTGATCGTGGTCGGAAGGGCCGGTATCGGGCTGGACAACGTCGACGTGGAGGCGGCCACCGCCCATGGAGTTATGGTCGTGAACGCCCCTCAGTCGAACATCATCTCCGCTGCCGAGCACACCATGGGGCTGATCCTGGCTCTCGCCCGGCACCTGCCGCAGGCGCACGCCTCCCTCACCGGCGGCCAGTGGGCGCGCTCCAAATTCGAGGGCATGGAGCTCTACGGCAAGGTGCTCGGCATCATCGGCCTCGGGCGCATCGGTGCCCTGGTGGCCCAGCGGGCGCTGGCTTTCGGGATGAAGCTGGTTGCCTACGATCCGTACATCTCCCAGGAGCGGGCGCGCAAGATGGGCGTCACCCTGGTCACTCTCGAGGAGCTGGTGGCCACGGCCGACGTGGTCACCATCCACCTTCCCAAGTCCAAGGAGACCATGGGCCTCGTCAACCGCGAGGTGCTGGCCAAGGTGAAGCCGGGGATCCGCTTCGTCAATGCCGCCCGCGGCGGGATCATCGACGAGGAGGCGCTCTACGAGGCGATCACCGACGGAAGGGTTGCGGGCTGCGCCCTCGACGTCTTCACCACCGAGCCCCCCAAGGGTTCGCCACTCCTCGACCTCCCGAACGTGGTCCTCACTCCCCATCTCGGCGCCAGCACCGAGGAGGCGCAGAACAAGGCCGGCGTCACCATCGCCGAGCAGGTCCAGCTGGCGCTCGCGAACGAGTTCGTCCCCTTTGCGGTTAACGTCGACGCCAGCGAGGCCTCCCCGGAGGTGAAGCCGTACCTCCCACTCGCCGAGGCTCTTGGCCGCTTCCACTCCTCCCTGGTCGGCGGGCTTCCCGCCGAGCTCGAGATCGAGTACCAGGGCGAGCTCGCAGGCGAGGACACCCGTCTTCTCACCCTGTCGATCTTGAAGGGGATCTTTTCCGTCGGGCTGAACGAGCCGGTCTCTTACGTGAACGCTCCCGCTCTTGCCGCCGAGCGCGGGCTCGAGGTTCGCGAGACCAGCTCGGCACACGCCCAGAACTACCAGAACCTGGTGGTCCTCCGGTCGCCGGAGCACGTGGTCGCCGGGACGCTCGCCGGGGCAAAGGGGCACGACCCGCGGATCGTGCTGGTCGACAGCCACTGGATCGAGCTCCCGCCCGCCGCGTCGATGCTCGCGGTCCGGAACCTGGATCGCCCTGGGATGATCGGCGTGGTCGGCAGAGTCCTGGGGGATGCCGGCATCTCGATCTCGTCGATGGCGGTATCGCCCAAGGTGGAAGATGGCAGCGCTCTGATGCTGCTCACGGTCTCGATGCCGATCCCGGAGCCGGTGCTTGCGGAGATATCCGGTGCCGACGGAATTATCTACGCCAAAGCGGTTGGCTGCGGTCCGATCGACTGATAGCCTGGGCATCGTGTTAGCTTTCGTTACGCTTGACGAGCTTCTTCTCTAGGGCAGCTGCCTCTCAGGCAGTTGCCCTTCACCCTCCCGCGCTTCGGCCGGGAGGGTTTTTCATTGCAAGCGGAGCTGGTTGTCCACGAGATGAGGAGGGCGGAAAATGGGAGAGCGGGTTCTGATATTCGACACTACGCTGCGGGATGGCGAGCAGTCGCCGGGGATCTCTCTCGACCCGCTCGAGAAGCTGGAGATCGCCGAGCAGCTGGCCAAGCTTGGCGTTGACTACATCGAGGCCGGTTTCCCGGTCGCGTCGCAGGGAGACTTCGACGCGGTGCAGGCGATAGCGCGCAGGGTGGAGGGTCCCGGCATCTGCGCTCTCTCCCGTACCCACCTCGCCGACGTGGACCGGTGCTGGGAGTCGATCAAGGACGCCGGGCGCTCCCGGATCCACGTCTTCATCTCCACCTCCCCCTCGCACCTCGAGCACATGCTGCGGATGGACCAGGCCCAGGTGCTGAAGGAGGTGCGCCAGGGGGTGGAGCGGGCGCGCTCTTACACCGGCGACGTCGAGTTCTCTCCCCAGGATGCCACCAGGACGCCGATGGACTTCCTTTTCGAGGTGCTCCAGGCCGCGGTGGACTCCGGCGCCAGCACCCTCAACGTGCCCGATACGGTCGGCTACGGGATCCCGTGGGACTTTGGCCAGATCATCGAGGAGGTCCGCCGCCAGGTGCACGGCGAGTACGTCATCTCCTGCCACTGCCACAACGACCTGGGCCTGGCCACCGCCAACTCGCTGGCGGCCGTAGAGCGCGGAGCCCGGCAGATCGAATGCTGCATCAACGGCATCGGTGAGCGGGCCGGAAACGCCTCCCTGGAGGAGGTGGTGATGGCCCTCCGGATCAGGCCCGACATCTTCGGGGGGTTGGAGACCGGGGTAAGAACCGAGGAGCTGGCCCGAACCTCGCGCCTCGTCGCGAGGCTTACCGGCTACCCGGTCCAGTACAACAAGGCGGTCGTCGGCAAGAATGCTTTTGCCCACGAGTCGGGGATCCACCAGCACGGCGTGCTCGCCGAGCGCAGTACCTACGAGGTTATCGACGCGGCGTCGGTGGGGCAGGTGGGCTCGCAGATCGTTCTCGGGAAGCACTCGGGGAGGCACGCCTTCTCCAGCACCCTCAAGGATATGGGGATCGAGATCTCCGGCGACGCGCTCAACCTCGCCTTTGCCCGCTTCAAGGAGCTGGCCGACCGCAAGGTCCAGATCGAGGCGGCCGATCTGGAGGCGATCGTTGCCGAGGAGAAGGGGGGGCACGCTGGCGAGCGCTTCGAGCTCCTCGGCATGTCGGTGAGCGCCTCCACCGGCCAGAACGCGACCGCCAGCGTTGAGGTCGCCGACAACGGCGTGAAGGCGGCGGCGGTTGCGGACGGGAACGGGATGGTGGACGCGTTGGGTAAAGCTCTCTCGCAGGCGACCGGGGTAAGGGCCGACCTGACCGGCTTTACCGTCGCCTCGGTGACCGGCGGCGTAGACGCGCTTGGTGACGTGGTGGTGACGCTCGAGGCTGACGGTCGCAAGGTCTCCGGACGTGGCATCTCCACCGACATCGTCGAGGCCTCGGCCCGCGCCTACCTGAACGGATTGAACCGGCTGTCGCGGGTACGGGAGAAGTTCTCCAACTCCGAAACCCCCTAGGCGGGCCCAGGAGCCTGGCGGCTTTCGGCCCGGGTTGGGAAAGAGCGCCCGGCAACGCCGGAACTTGCACGCGGGGAGCCGGGCCGGGGAGGAGACTCCGCGGCCCGGTGCTCCCGGAGATCCGGCAGTCCCTAGGCCGCCGAGATCTCCTCCAGGTTGCGGCGGTTGGTTGCGGGCCCCATGATCCCGATCACCGACGCCACGATCACCATCGCGATCGAGATGAAGGCGAAGACGCCGCCGACGCCGAAGGCCTTGAGCAGGGCGACGATGGCAAAGCCGGTGAAGGCCGAGCTCAGCCGTGACCAGCTGTAGGTGAAGCCGACTCCGGTCGCCCGGATCCGGGTGGGGTAGAGTTCGGCCTGGTAGGAGTGGAACAGGGTGCTGAACCAGTTGTTCAGCAGGGTGATCACCACCCCGACGACGATTATCCAGATCGGAATCCTCATGAAGGAGAAGATCAGGCCCGAGGCGGCGATCCCCAGCGACACGAGCACGATCTGCCACTTCCGTTCCCAGCGATCGGACAAGTACATCCCGATCACCGGCCCGAGCGGGTTGAAGATGGCGATGAGGAAGGTGTAAAGGAGCGAGTGCAGCAGGGTAACCCCCTCGCTGACCAGCAGGGTCGGGACCCACGCCGCGAACCCGTAGAAGCCGACAGTCTGGAAGATGTTGAAGATTATCAGCATTATCGTCCGCTTGCGATAGGGTGGCACCCAGATCTCCCCGAAGCGCCCGGCCTCCTCCTTGTGCGCGAGTCCGGCGGTAGCCGGGGGAAGCGGCCCGGTCTCGCGCTCCACCTGGCTCTCGATCTGACTGAGAATCGCGTTCGCCTTCTCGTGCTCGTTGTGCTCCTCGTACCAGCGCGGGGACTCGGGAAGCCCCTTCCGGATCCACCACACCAGCACCGATCCCAGCGCCCCGAAGAGCACAACCCACCTCCAGCCGGCCCAGAGAAAGTGCGTGGGTACCAGCGCGTAGGCGAGCAGGGCGACGACCGGAACGGCCCAGTAGGTGACGAACTGGCTAAAGGCAATGTAATGGCCGCGCTGGGTAGCCGGCGTCATCTCGCTCACGTAGGTGTCGATGATCACCAGCTGCGCGCCCACGCCGAAGCCGGCGCACATCCTGAAGATGTCCAGCCACAGTGCCGATGGCGATGCAGCCATCAGCAGGGTGAAGGTGGAGTAGATGAGCAGCGAGTAGACGTACCCCTTTCGCCGCCCGATCCGGTCGCTCACGCGCCCGAAGATCGAGGTCCCGAAGAACATGCCCAGGAAGCCGGCCCCCACGAAGTAGGGGAGCCCCGAGAGCGGCAGGAACTTCGCCGCGACGAGCGCTGCCCCTACGGCGCCGGCGAGGAAGAGTTCGTAGAATTCGAAAAAGCCCCCGGTGGATACCCGCGCCACTAACCGCGTGAAGTATCTGCTCGCCGGGAGGCGGTTGATCCGGTCGATCGCTGTGATTCCGGATGCCATGCTTGAAGCCAACTTTATCCCCCAATCGATCTCAACAGTTGCCGATGATGACTACCGAGCTAGCGTTGCAGATCAGGCCATGGCGCCTCCTTGCGAGTCGGAGAGGTGGCGGATAGTACGCTCTCGCGAAGCCGCGGGAGTAGGTCGAGGTCGACACCGGTGGCGATCCCCTGGACCTCCAGGAAGCGGAGCAGGGTCTCGGTGTCGAGGTTACCGGCGGCGCCGGGTGCGTAGGGGCAACCTCCCAGGGAGCCGAGGGCGGATTCGAAGTGGGTGACCCCCTCCTCGATGGCCGCAGCCACGTTGGCTAGCCCGCAGCCGTTTCGATCGTGCAGGTGCAGGCCTAGCGGGACCGTTGGTCCGATGGCGCCACGAACTGCGCGGATGCGCTCCTTGACCAGCTGCGGAGTGGCGGTTCCCAGGGTATCGGCAAGATTGATCACCTCCACTCCCGCCGCCAGGTACATCTCGGCAGCTTCGACCACGTTGCCGGTGGGAACGATGCCGTCGAACGGGCACTCGAAGGCCACGCTGATCCCGCCCCGCGTGGCCATCCCCTGCTCGCCGGCGAAGGCGGCGGCGTCTTTGGCGATGCGCATCGCCTCCTCGCGCGAGTGGTTCAGGTTCGCCCGGCTATGCCCCTCGCTGGCCGAGGCGACCAGCAGCACCCGTTGCGCACCCGCCCGGACCGCCCGCTCCACCCCCTTGCGGTTGGGGGCGAGAACCACCAGCCGGTCCACCACGTCGAGCACCATCGGGATCAGCTCGTCCGCGTCCCTCAGCATCGGGATTCGGGATGGGTGGGTGAAGGAGGTGGCCTCGATGTAGGGAAGCCCGGCGGCGGCGAGCCCCTCGATCAGCGCGACCTTCTCCGCCAGCGGGACGAAGACGCCCGCGTCTTGAAGGCCGTCCCGCGCGGTTACGTCGGTAACGGTAGCGCTCTGCATTAACGGGTTCCTTTCTGAAGGCCGGTGGTCACCAGCCGGTTCGCGTAGACGGCGAGCGTCGGGCTCCAGCGGTGCGTAGCGCTCCGGAACTCCCCCTCGCAGTCGTAGTGGGTGGTGGGGGCCTCCCGCTTTCGGAGCACCACCAGCGACCCCTCCGGGATCGCAAGCCGAAGATACTTCCCCGGCACCTCCACCGTCGCCCGGTAGAGCTCGGGCCAGCCGAAACCGGCGGAGAGCAGCTTCGAGCAGAGGTGTGCCAAGTCGATCAGGGGAGGGCGGCCACGGTTGCTGCGGGTGAGGTCGGTGCTCACCGTATCCACGGCGATCCCGCGGTGGCACGCGCTGTCGAAGACCCTCCAGGAGAAGTGGTTGCGGCCGTGGGCGAGATCGAGGTGCACGCCCTTGCTCCTTGCGACCTCGATCGCCGGATCGATCCCGGCATCGGTGAGTATCGACCCCCGCCTTCCGTGGTAGAGGTGAGTAATCACATCGCGCGGCTGGAGGGCCGCGACCAGATCGCCGAGCGGGATCCAGGTGCCGGTGATGTGGACCATCAGGGGCGCTCCCAGGCGCCGCGCGATCCGGGTTCCGTCGGCGAGCAGGAGCTCATCCTCGTCAAGATCGTGCTGGCCAAGGCGGATCTTCACGCCCGCGAGCTGGTCGCGGTTGGTCTCGTAGGCCTCGATGAGCCGGGGTTCAGAGTCGAGGCCAGGGTAGCGGTCACCGCTCGGCGAAAGCAGGCCGTAGGGTAGCAACGATAGCCATCGCCGGTAAGGGAATCCTCCCCGGGCGGGAGGCAGGTTCTTCCAGCCGAAGGTGCCGGCGTCTCCAGCCGCGAACACCCCGGCGCGGCAGAGATCCGGGGGCTCCACGCCGAAGCCGTCCCGCCCCCGGTCACCCAGGTGGAGGTGGAAGTCGATGAAACCCGGCCAGATCAGGTCATCCTCGTCGAGGGTCACCTCCAGATCGTGCTGCTCGGGCAGGTCCACTTCGAGCGTGCCGTTCGGCTCCAGCTTGCCGCCGAGGAAGGAGTTCCCGGAGACCAGGCGCAGGGTTCCCACCGGAGATGCTCGCCTAGCCGATCGCGCCCGAGTCGCGGAGGCGCTTGATCTCATGCGTCGGGTATCCGAGGTACTCGGCCAGCACCGCGTCGGTGTCCTCCCCGACCTCGCCACCTGCCCACCGGATCGCGCCGGGAGAGTTGGCGAGCCTCGGGATCACGTCGAGCATCTGCACCGGGTCTCCAGACCGGGTAGAGGTGTGGCGGATCATCTTCCGGGCGCGGATCTGGGGATCCTCGCAGATGTCCCTCGCGCTCATCACCGGCCCGGACGGGACGCCGGCGCCGGCAAGCAGCTCGAGCAGGGAGTCGTGGTCGTGTTGCGCGGTCCAGGAGGAGATGAGCTCGTCGAGCTCGCCGGCGGCGGCGACCCGTCCGGCGTTGGTCTGGAGGCGCGGGTCGTCCGCCAGCTCGGGTTGGTTCATGGCCTTGGCGAGATTGGCGAAGGTCTTGTTGCTGTTGGCGCTGATGGCAACCCATCGCCCGTCCGCCGCGGGGTAGATGTTCGATGGAGCCGATCGGAGCAGCTGATTCCCGGTCCGCTCCTGCACGATCCCGGCGTTGGCGTAGTCCGGGATCATCCCTTCGGTGATCGAGAGCACCGACTCGTTAAGCGCGACGTCGACGAACTCCCCTGGGTGTTCGGGGTCCTGGTCCCGGCGGTGGAGGGCGAGCAGGATGCCGATGACCGCCTGGAGCGCCGCCAGCTCGTCGCCGACCGAAAGTCCGGTTCGCACCGGGGGTCGGTCGGCAAAGCCGGTGACGTAGCGGATGCCGCCCATGGCCTCGGCGATGTTCCCGAAGCCGGGGCGCTCCCGGTAGGGTCCGGAGGCCCCGAACCCAGAGATGCTGGCGTAGATGATGGCTGGGTTGGCAGCGGCCACCTCGGCGTACCCGAGTCCCCAGGACTCCATCCTTCCCGGCCTCAGGTTGGCGATGAGAACGTCGCACCGCCGCGCCAGCTCGAAGGAGACCCTCCGCCCCTCCAGGGTTCTGTGGTCGATCGCCACCAGCCGCTTTCCTCGCGCCTGCATCCGCCACCACCAGCTGTCGGAGCCTCCGGAATCGGCGCCCCAGCCCCGCAGCGGATCTCCAGACGGAGCCTCCACCTTCACTACTTCGGCGCCGAAGTCGGCGAGGATCCGTCCAGCGGAAGGAGCGGCTACGAACTGGCCGAACTCGACCACCCGAAGACCGCCAAGCGCTTGGTTCCGGCTCATTTATTCCCCTCCCTCGATCTGGGCGCCGAGGATCCTTGCCTCCGCCTTGAGCCGCGCCGCCATATCGGAGGCCCGCTCCGCGGTGAAGCGCATCAGCGGACCCGAGAGGCTGAGCGCGGCGGCGACGTGGCCGTCCGGCCCGAACACCGGAGCGCTGATCGAGGCGAGGACCGGGTCGCGCTCGCCCCGGGAGATCGCCCAGCCCCCCTCCCTTATCGCTTGCCAGCCTCCCTGTGGCTCCACCGCCGGCGCGCCGGATACCGACCGGGATTCGCGGATCAGCTGCTCCCGCTCCTCGGGGGCCAGCCAGGCGAGGAGGATGCGACCCCCTGAGCCGACGTGGAGCGGGATCGACATCCCGACGCTGAGGTTGTGCCTGATCTCCTCCGTACCCTCTTGCCGGGCGACGCAGGTCCTGGTTGGCCCGCTTCTCACAAAGACGCTTGCTGTCTCCCCGAAGGCCTCGACGAGGCGGTGGAGAACCGGCCCGCTGGCCGCCCTGATCCCACCCACGTTGAGCGCGGCAAGCGCCCAGTGGATCAGCTTGGGTCCAGGCTGGAAGGACGCCGTGATGACCTCCTGGGCGGCCAGGGTCTGGAGGATCCGGTGGACGGTGGTCCTGGGCATCGCCAGTCTGCTGGCGAGCTGGGAGACCGACTCCGGCCTTCCAGCGGCCAGGGCGTCGAGAACCTGAAACGTCTTCGCCAGGACCGCTACGCTCTCGGCTCCATCGCCTGTCCGCATGGTGGACATAGTATCCGTATTACGCACAGTTGAAGAATACCCCGAGCAGCCGCGGTAGTCAAGCGGGGAGGGGTGGTGCGCTCCCAGCCGGCTCCGGATGGGCGGCCCGTTTCGCTCGGGTCGTAGCAGGAGGAACTGGGGGAGGATGCGTGGTGGAAGAGGTGGCGGGCAGGATCCCTGCGGGTTCGCGCCGGTACCGAAATCCACCCGGTTGAGCTCGGGGGGGAGGACTCGAACCCCCAATGGCAGGGCCAGAACCTGCAGTGTTGCCGATTACACCACCCCCGAAGGTGAGGACATCTTACTCGCCGGGGCGGCGGAGCCGGCTCCGCCCGGGGAAAGCGGCCTTTACCGGGTGGCCGCTGCTGCGGTGGGACGCGACGATCTCGCGCAGAGGCCGGCTAGCCGATGGCCGCGGAGAAGGCGCTGAGCCGGCGAAGCGCCGCCGGTCGCCCCACTGCGGCGATGGCCGAGAAGAGGGGAACCCCCACCCGCTTCGCCGTGATCGCCAGCCTGACCGGCTCCTGGAGCTTGCGGAGGGAGACTCCGATCTCCTCGCAGAGGGCGCGGATCCGCGACTCCAGCTTCTCCGGGGTGAAGGGCTCGGTATCGGCGATAGCGGCGGCGACGGCGCCGAGCATCGAAACCGTGCCCTGGTCGAACTTGGCGAGGTCGAGGCCCTCGTAGCTGGGGTCGGAGAGCAGGAAGTCGACCATGCCCGGGAGCTCCTCCAGGGTGGAGATTCTGGGCTTGACCTCGGCGAGCAACGGCCGGATAGCGTGGGGATCGAGAGTGAGCCCCGCCCTCTCGATGAAGGGCACCGCCATGGCGAGCAGCTCTTCTTCGGAGAGTTGCTGGATGTAGTGCTTGTTGAAGTGAGCCAGCTTGCGCTCGTCGAAGAAGGCGGGTGAGTGGGAGACCCGTTCGAAGGAGAACTCCTCTTCCAGCTCGGCGATGGTGAAGAACTCCCGGTCACCGCCAGGGCTCCACCCCAGCAACGCGAGGTAGTTGATCATGGCCTCGGGGAGGTACCCCTGGTCACGGAAGTCCTCGATGGCTACCCGGTCGCGCCGCTTGGACAGCTTCTGCCTCGCCTCGTTGACCAGCACCGGAAGGTGGGCAAAGCGCGGGATCCCATGCCCGAGCGCCTGGTGGATGAGGACCGCCTTCGGCGTGGTCGGGAGGTGCTCCTCGGCCCGGACCACCAGCGTGATCTCGAAGTCGGCGTCGTCGACGGCGTTGGCGAGGACGTACAGCGGGGCGCCGCTCGACTTCACCACGATGAAGTCCTCGATGGAGCCGGTCGGGAAGACCACCTCTCCCCGCACCAGGTCGGAGACCGTCACCGGGTTCTCGGGGACCCGGAAGCGCAGCGCCCGCCCTTCGGCGGGGCCGAGCCTCCGATCGCGGCAGAAGCCGTCGTAGCCCGGAGGGCTTCCGGCGGGCTTGCGCGCCTCGACCTCCTCACGGGTGCAGCCGCACCAGTAGGCGTGGCCGGTGCTCTCGAGCTCGGCGGCTACCTCTGCGTAACGCTCGAGCCGTGACGACTGGCGTACCGGCCCGAGATCCCAGTCGAGCCCCAGCCATTGGATCGAGCTGACGATGCCATCGACCCACTCCTCCCGGTTGCGCTCGGTGTCGGTGTCATCGATGCGCAGCAGCAGCGACCCACCGGACTTCCTGGCCAGAAGCCAGTTGTAGAGGATGGTTCGCGCGCTCCCGACGTGGAAGTAACCGGTGGGCGACGGGGCGAAGCGGAGCCGTTCGGCTGGCATTGAACTCCTTATCGGGGGTTATTTTCGCCACCCAGCCTAGCGGATCAGTCGTACTGGTAGAAGCCCCTGCTGGTCTTGCGGCCGAGCAACCCCGCCTCGCACATCCGCGAGAGGAGCGGCGGTGGCGCGTACAGCGGCTCCTTGAACTCGCTATAGAGCGACTCGGCGACCGCCATGGTCGTATCCAGGCCGATCAGGTCGGCGAGGGCCAGCGGCCCCATCGGGTGGGCGCACCCGTCGACCATGCCGGTATCGATATCCTCCGCGGTCGCAAAGCCGGATTCGAACATGCGGATCGCCGAGAGGATGTAGGGGATGAGCAGCGCGTTGACGATGAAGCCGGCCCGATCCTTGGAGAGGATGACGTGCTTTCCGAGCTGGTCGGTGGCGAAGCGGTTGGCTGCGCCCGCGGTGTTCGGATCGGTGAGGAGCGAGGTTACCAGCTCGACCAGGGGCATCACCGGCACTGGGTTGAAGAAGTGGATACCCACTACCGACTCCGGGCGCTTGGTGGCCATCCCCAGCTTCATGATCGGTATCGAGGAGGTGTTGGAGGCGAGGATGGCGTTGGGGTCGGTGACCACCTCGTCGATCCGGCGGAAGAGCTCGAGCTTGGTACTCTCCTCCTCGATGACCGCCTCCACCACCAGCTCGGAGTCGGCGATGGCGGAGAGGTCGGTCTCGAAGGCGATCCGCGCCAAAGCCGCGTCGCGCTCGGCCGCGGTGAGCTTTCCGGAGCGCACCCCGCGATCGATCGACTTGGTGATCCGGTTTCGGGCTCGCTCCAGCGCCGCTTGGCTGGCCTCAACCACCACCACGCTTAGGCCCTTCCGGCTCGATACCTCGGCGATCCCGGAGCCCATGAGGCCCGCACCCACCACTCCCAGACGGGTTATCACTGCTTGCCTCCTATCAGCTGGCGCCCGACCACGATCCGCTGGATCTGGTTGGTGCCCTCGTAGATCTGGGTGATCTTGGCGTCCCTCATCATCCGCTCCAGCGGAAAGTCTTTGGTGTAACCGTACCCTCCCAGTAACTGGAGGGCGTCGACGGTCACCTGCATGGCGGTGTCGGATGCGAAGAGCTTCGCCATCGCTCCGATCTTGGTGAGCTCGTGTTCCGGGTCGTCATCCACCAGGGCGCAGGCCGAGTAGACCAGCCGCCGGGCCGCCTCCAGGCGGGTGCCCATGTCGGCGACCATGAACTGCAGTCCCTGGTTGTCCGCCAGTGCGCGCCCGAACTGCTTGCGCTCCTTCATGTAGTCGACTGCGTAGGCGAGGGCGCCGCTCGCGATCCCGGTGGCCTGCGCCCCGATCATCGGACGGGAGCGATCGAGCGTGCCCATGGCGATGTAGAAGCCCTGCCCCTCCTCGCCGATCCGGTTCTCGACGGGTACCCGGACCTCGTCCAGGACCACCTCGCCGGTGGGCGACCCCCGGACTCCCAGCTTCCTCTCCAGCTTGGCGACCTTTACCCCCCAACCGGCCTCGACTACGAAGGCGGTGATCCCGCGGTGACCGGCCGCCGGGTCGGTCTTGGCAAAGACGGTGTAGGTGTCGGAGATGCCCGCGTTGGTGATCCAGTACTTGGTTCCGGTGAGGACGTAACTGTTCCCGTCGCGAACCGCCCGCGTCGAGAGCGCGGCGACGTCGCTCCCGGCATCCGGCTCTGAGAGGCAGTAGGAGGCCTGGGCGGTACCGTCGGCTATCCGGGGAAGGTAGCGTGCCTTTAGCTCGTCCGATCCCCAGTAGATCACCGGGGTCATCCCCAGCTTCGAGATCAGCAGTGTCAGCGAGGTCGAGGCGCAGGCGGCAGCGATCTCCTCGACCATGATGGCCTGGGTTACGTGATCCGCGCCGGCGCCGCCGTACTGTTCGGGAATCGCCATTCCCGGCAGGCCCATCTCCACGCAGGCCTGGAAGCTCTCCCAGGGAAAGCTGGCGGTGTCGTCGACCCCGGCCGCGTGCGGAGCGATCCGGTTCCGGGCAAATGAGCGGATGACCGAGCGGAACTCCTTCTGCTCGTCGGTGAGTGCAAAGGCTGTCATGCCTCCATTCTTACCCTACATGGAGGCACTTTCCACTTTTTATCCGGGGCAGGGCGATAGTTTTCACGTTTTCGCTGGTATCTGGGCTAAACTCGCCTTTAGGCGTGGCAATCGAGTCGCAGGGTGGCGGCGGCGCTTCGGAGGGTGACTTAGGCCCGGGAACGCTGCGGGAGTTGAGGACGGATAGATTCAGGGCGGTCGGAGGTTGCAGTTTCCAGAGAGTGCCGGCGCATCGTTCGAAGGCATCCACACAATGCTTGTCGATGCGGTGGCGGCGCTGTCGCCACCTTTCGGCCTGGAGGATCGAGCCGCAACTGAGCGCGTAGCCAGCTTCATCGAGAGTGAGATCGCCTTGACGCTCTCCAGCGGGTTGGTGGATGCCGGGCGGATCAAGCAGATTGCCGAGCGCCACTACCTTCTCAACACTGGTGTAGCGCAGCTGACTCCGATCTATGCGGCTCTCCGCGATTACGCCGGGGAGAGGCTTGGCAGCGAGGCGCTGGAACTCATCCTCCAGCACGAGCAGGCGATGATCCTGGCTCATGTGGAGACCACGCTGGCTCGCTTCCAGTTTCGGGAGTCGCTCCAACGGGCTGTCGTCAGACTTGCGAACACCTTCGACGACCTCCTGCCGCTGCCGGAGGCCGCACTGTTCCAGAGGATCGTAGAGATGGTCCGGGAGGTCACCCGGGTCCCGCTGGTCCTGGTCGCCACCGTGGATGGTACGAGATCCGCCGGCTTCTCGGGCCCGGTCGAGGTGCGGACCTGGAGCGGGCCGGAGGGCGCATTCTGCGGGCCGCCGGAGCTCTCGGCCGACCCCGAAGAGCCGGCGGGAACGGGACCGGTGGGGCGGGCACTCCAAAGCGGCGAGGTCCAGCTGGCACTCTCCCTCGGCTCTCCGGAGTTCGATCGGTGGAGGAGCGATCTGGACCGCCTTGGACTGTGCTTCGCGGCGGCGGTCCCCTTTGAGATCTCGCTCGAGCGGACAGCGGTGATCGCGCTCTTCCGGGGTGCCGATGATCCGGTCACTCCCGATCTGAGCGATCCGCTGGTGGCCATGGGGGGAGAGGTCTCCCGGCTGTTCCGAGCCCGGCGCCTTTCCCAGCAGGAGAAGCGCCGGCTGGCGGTCTCGGAGGCGAAGGCCTCCCTGGCCTCCTGCGACGCAACCGCGTTGGCCGAGATGATCGATTGGTTCTCGAAGCGGCTGCTGGCCAGCGGGGTGATCAGCTCCGGGACCTTGCTAGTGGCCGATCCGGATCGGACGGTCCTCCGGTGTGTCCGGTTCTGGGGGGAGGCGACCTTCGAGCAGGACCTGCTCAAGCTGCAGGTCCCGCTTGCCGGTGCTGCGACCATCGCAAGTTCAGTCGTTTCGGCCTTTCACCTTCAGGAAGAGGTGATTACCAGCGGGCTTGCCAAGGCCAATCAGGCCAATCAGGGGGTCGTTAAAGCGCTGGTGGAGCTGGCTGCTGGACGGACCATCGCCCGCTTCCCGCTAGTAGTCAGGGGCAGCTCGGTAGGGGTCTACGTCGCAATGATCGCTGACCACGCCGGGACGAGCACCTCCGACCTGCTCATCAATGATTTGAGGGATCTGGTAGGTGCCGCGATGGCACGCTTCGAACGCAACATGGTCGAAGTGGAGTCCCGCTGGTTGGGGGAGCTGAGCCGGACCCTTCTCGACTCCGCTGGCGTGATCTTCGAGGCGAGCAGCGATCAGTCGCTTCTGCAGGCGATCTGTGATGCGATCATCTCCAATGGAGTTTTTGGGGGGGCGTGGGTGGCGATGGCCGATCCGGCGACCGGGCGCCTCTCCCCGGTGGCGCTTGCCGGTCCGGCTCCCTCCGGGCTTGCCGAGTTGCAAACGGTGATCGATAGCGATGGTCCTGGCCCGTTCTCGCTCCAGGGGGTGAGAAACGGTGCCGTCTCCTGGAGCGAGGAGGGCTGGGCCGACCCCCGCTTTCGGGAGTGGCAGGCGTTTCTGCTCGCAAACGGGTACCGGTCCGCGGTCGCGCTGCCAATACACGATGCCGGCAGGGTAAGCGGCGCCATCGTGGTGGTGGCGTACGAGCCGGGAGTGTTTATCGCGCCGGTGATCTCGATCCTGGCTACGGTGGCGCGAATGGCGAGCCAGGGGCTCGCCGACTTCAAGCTGAAGCAGCGTCTGAACGAGGAGCGCAACCATCAGAGCCGGGCGGCGCGCACCGACCACCTGACCGGCCTGGGGAACCGGATCGCTTTCGAGGAGGTAACTGTCGAGTGGCTCTCCGATAGGCGGCCGGTCGCCCTCGGAGTGCTCGATCTCGACGGCTTCAAGGAGCTGAACGACTCGCTCGGGCATTCGGCTGGCGATCTATTTCTCCAGCGGCTCGGTGCCGTGCTCGGAGTGATGCGCTCGAGGGAAGTGATGGTGGCCAGGCTCGGTGGGGACGAGTTTGGCTTCTGTATCGACCGGACCGACGGGGAGTCGGTAGCGGGTTTTACGAACCGGGTGATGGCTGCCATCGCCGAGATGGGTTCCGAGTTCGCCATTACCTGCTCGCTGGGGTGGGCGCTAGCTCCGGAGGACAGCGACTCCTACCGGCTGCTGCTGGTTCACGCGGACGAAGCGCTCTACGCGGCCAAGGCAGCCGGCAAGGCAAGGTCGCTCTTCTTTGGCGGGCAGGTGGCGGCGAGGACGGCCAGCCGGCGGCTGATCCGGGAGCAACTCCCAGCCGACCTTGCGGCCTCCAAGGTGCCCTTCGCGCTCCAGCCGAAGATCGACGCCCGCACCGGTGCGCTAAAGAGCGTGGAGATGTTGCTGCGATGGCCGATCTCCAGCATGGGCGTCGTAGGCGCCGAACTCAGGTCCGATCCCGCCCTCGCCCGGGATCTCGGGATCTACGCGATCGAGACCGCGAGGAGCGTCGGGGACGATTTCAGCCGGGCGGGGTTCGCTTCGCTGGGGATCTCCTTTAACATCACGCCATCCCACTTTCTCTCGCCCCACTTCCTCGACGACGTGAAGCCTTTACTCACCGCCGGTGACCAGGGACGGTTTACGGTGGAGATTACCGAGGATGTCGCCCTTGGAGACCTCCACGTTGCCCGGACCGCGGTCGCCGACCTCAGGGCGGCCGGCCTCAGAGTATCGCTCGACGACTTCGGCACCGGATACGCCTCTCTCTCCAATGTGGCCACGCTCGAGGTCGACGAGATCAAGGTCGATCGTTCCTTCATCTCCCGCTTCCGGCACGACTTGAACGCATTCGCCGTGGTCTCATCGCTGGCGATTCTTGCCGGCTTGGCTGGCCTCGAGGTAATCGCCGAAGGGGTGGAGACCGGAGAGGAACTCGACGCCTGGATGCGTCTCGGCGGGCAGATGGTGCAAGGCTACCACTACTCGAGGCCGGTTCCCCTGGAGGAGATCTTCGCCCAGCTTCGTCCGGGAAGGTTTTCGCGCCGGAACACGACCCCCTTTCCCTTGGCGGACTTCGTGCTGGTTTCCAGGGCGCTCATTGACAGCCATCTGAATCCCGCCAAGCTTTACCGGGGGTCAGCCTGCGCGCTCGGGGATTGGTTCGCAAGGCGGGAAGTGCGCTGGGGAGGGTTCGAGAGCTTCCGGACTGCTCACTCCCTTCACCAGCGCCTGCACGACTCCGGCTCGGTGCTCCTCGGTCCGGAGCTGGTCGACGCGATGGAGAGGTTGGTGGCAGACATAGATTGGGAGCTGACCGCCAGCTGGGTGTCGGGGGGGAGAGATTGAGCGAGGTGCCCTAGGGGCCGCCGGCGGGAAACGGCGCGGGCTGTTCGCGCACCGTTGCGGGCGGTCAACCGCGCGGGCTGTGCGCGCACCGTTGCGGGCGGTCAACCGCTAACCAGATCAGAACCGGGACCGTGACCGGGCACAATACCGTAAGGACTTTGTGCACTTGCGATCGACAAATGATGCGATTATGTGATTGAAAGTGGGCCGCTTGACATTTGGTGGAGACGAGGGATGTGTTGCACGGTGATCGAGGCTGAACTTCTGATCTTTGAGGAAGCCCCTGGCAGAGCGAGGCGGCCCGAACTGTTTGGCCGGCTGCACGGTCCCTGGTCACGCGGCCGGCGGGATCGGTCGCAACGGCGCCCGGGTCCACAACGGCGTCATAGCGCAGCACTGCCTGCGCCTGCCGATCGGGGCGAGCCGCTGTTCCATCCGGACTGCACGATGCGCCGGCCGGAGCCGGCGGGGTGTGCGTGGTGGGGGATTTGGCAAGACCCTCGTGGAGCTGCTTCTCCGCTCTCGTGCGAGCACGACCGGGGGTGGAATCTCCGAAGTGACCCGCAGTATTCTGGGGGAAAGGGTGCCGGGCCTGCCTGGAGAGCCCGGACGCGACATGGCCTTGCCCTGGCCCCCGGTATCCGGAGGGACGATCCTCGGGCAATCGCTCAAGCCGTAAGGGTTCTAGGGCAGCCGCGCGCCGGGGTGACCCTGCCGGCTCTTCTGGCAGCCGGGGCGCTTGCCGAAGGAGAGAAGTGCTACCCATGGAAAATGCGACCATTGGGAAACGCTCGGCGGAGTTTTGGCCCTAGAAAGGTTCCCCCGGTTTGCCTAGGCTCCTATGGGAAGGGTTTAACGATAGGCCGATCTGATGAACCCGTCTGGGGGTTGAGCCGAGAGTCGATCAGACTCTGTTTGGAAGGAGAATGAGCGTGCCTACGACAGTAGCCGCAATTGTCAATCTGAATCATCCGGACCACTACATTTCGTGGGGTTTCATTCTGATATCCGTTGCGAACCTGATAGTGATAGCGATATTGATCGCACTTTTCATTATCGCGATCGCCCTGCCGTTCGTAGCTGGTAGGCCGATCAAGAGCAACTCGGTGAAGCAGGTGGCGCCGGAAACGCCGGGTGAGCGGCCGGATGGCTGGACGGCCTCCGTCAGGGAGTGGGGGCTCAGGTTTCTTCCACCGGGCAAGCTCTTGCCGGACGGACAGCCCTCTTACGTCTCGTCCTGGGTGTATGTCTTCGGGGTGCTAACTATAGGCGCCCTGGCCGTGGCTGTCCTGAGCGGTTTGGTCCTGGCCATCGAAGGGCCTGCATGGTGGCATTCGAGCACGTACGGGGTGTTCGTCAACTCCCTGCACCTCTGGTCGGTTGAACTGTTCATGGGCTTCATGACGGTTCACCTTTGGGCCAAGTTCTGGATGGCTGCCTGGCGGGGAAAGCGCGGGCTCACCTGGGTAACCGGTGTGCTGGCCTTCCTGGTCTCGATCTTCGAAGCCTTCACCGGATACCTGTCCCAGACCAACTTCGACTCGCAGTGGATTGCGTTTGAAGCCAAGGACGCGTTCAACTCAGCCGGTATCGGTTATTTCATGAACGCTATGGACTTCGGGCAGGCGCTGATGCTTCATATCGTCTTTGTCCCGGTCATTCTCCTGGTTATCGTCGGCATTCACGTTCTGATGGTCCGGGTTCGAGGAGTGGTGCCGCCGATCGATGTGAAGCCGGAGTACCTCGCGGTGGCGCTGCAAGCGGCCACAGCCGAAGACGGCGCCGTGGGCAGGCATTCGATTCTTGCCAATCGCAAGGTTGGCGCGGCTGAAGGAGAGGAGGAGGTGGTCAAGTGAGTCGTTGGTCTGATTCCGAGAAGCTGTACGCCTCGCCATGGGTTGGGCCGCAGCGGCACTACGACATCCTGAAGGAGGCGACGATCGCATTCTTGGTCGTGCTGGTGCTCACGTTCGTTCTTGCGATAACCTTCTCGTCGCCTGATATGCCCCCCGTCACCGTTCAGGCCTGGGCCAAGGCTCAGCCAGCCGGATTCGTGGACATAGCGATAAGCGAGCTGAACCGCACCAGTAACTCGGCCACCTATGGACCGCCGTACAACAACTCTGACAACCCGGCTACCGACGGAATTCAAACGCTTGGGCCGGTGTCGATCCAGAAAATCCTCGGCGTGAAGTACTCGCTCAACACGGCGCAGGACTTTGTTCTGAAGCCACTGTCCACGCTGCCTGGCGATCCAGCGCTCTCGGCTGCTATCGCAGAGTTCGAGCAGGCGCCGACGTCGGTGCAGGACCATTGGGCAAGCGTGTACCAAGCCAAGTTGAGCAAGGAGCCGCTGTCGAGCTCGAACGTGCCAGCTGCCGTGCCGGGCGCTGGTCCGGTTCCCGAGCTCATGACCAAGCTGCTGTCAATGGCGCAGTCCGGCGGTCTTGACGCCCAGCTCCTCACCAGCTCCAGCTTCTATACCACGAATTACACCCGGCCTCTGATGATGATCGGCGACTCGTGGAAGGCTCAGGGTACCGCAAGCTACTGGGGGAAGATCGTTGGTTCCCAGCATCTTTCCGGTGGCCAGTGGGGAGTCATGAACGAGACCGGCAGCTGGCCGGGACAGCCGTGGCTGTGGCTTTACACCATGCTGTACCAGGTGCCGCCGATGTCAGTCTCCGCGAACGGCGATGTGGAGGTAGCTGCTATCATGGCGGTGCTGAGCATCGCTCTGCTGTTTGTCCCGGTGATTCCAGGAGTCAGAAGGATACCGGAGAAGCTTCCGCTGCACCGGCTGATCTGGAAGCGCTACTATCGGGATCAGGAGGTCACCGAGTCGGCTTGAGCCGGTGGCTGGCTGATCGCCAGGTTGGTGTTCGTGAGTCGTGGATTCACGAACACCAACCTTTACTTTTAGGGCCTGGCGGCGCCACTCGGTGATCAGAGCCCTTCGCGGCGCGGCAGCGCTCCCTTCTCGGCCTTGTGGAGGGTTTCGTGCTCGGCGAGGATCATGGCCTTGCAGGCGGCGGTATCGGCGTGGACCCTTTGTTGGTTCGGGGACCTCGGGGCCCGGATCGGTGACGCCCTCGTCGAGGCCGCCAAAGCCGCGTCACGGACCAAGGGGACGTACTATTTGGCCCAGTACTCGAGGCTCGCGAAACGATGCGGACCCAACAGGGCTACCGTGGCCTGTTCGCTCCTGCAAGCGAATGGGTCCGTCGCTTGGGCGAAGCTCACCAGCGCGGACGACTGAGCGCGGAGCTCGCACGACTGCGCCGCTACCCGCCCCACCTGCACACCTTCGTTCTGCCATAAACTCACAGGTGACACCTAACAATAGCAGGTCGTACCTTGAATTAGGTCGAATCGCTATTGACCAAGGAATCCCCAGTCAGCAGGCAACATTCACCCAAGAGAACCTGTGCCAGTTCCAGATGGATGGGGAGGGGTGTTCGGGGACCAAGTTGTCGCGGCCGCGATGATCGACCGGATTGTCCATCACGCCGACGTCCTCACTTTGAAGGGCGCAAGCTATCGACTGCGCGGACGGGGTGTCAATAGTCTGCCGAGCGTCATGATGACCACGGAGGACACGAGTTAGACTCCATGGCGCTGTTCACTTTTCGAGCGTTGTAATCGTCCAGTTTTCGAGCGTCGTCCACAGCAAGTAGTTCGATGGTCGGGACTTTGAGCACTTGTGATTGAGCGAGAACGTACCTAATAGGTATCCGCAAGGAGGTATATGTACATGCTGGAAGTTCTCGGGCTCCTGCTCGGAGCGATAGTGAACCTGAAGGGGACGGCTCATTACTTCGAGTGGGGCGTGATCCAGATCTCCTACGCGAACTTGGTGGTAATCATCCTGATGTTATTGGTTTTCGTGCTTGCTATGGCGATCCCATTCCCGCAGCATCGCTCCGGGAGGACGAATGAGAACTGAACCGCAGGCCCCTGACCAGGCTGCTGAGCTCGATCAGGCGGAGCTGTCCCGGGAGTGGACCTCGAGGCTGCGTCGCACCCTGACCGGAAAGCTTCCCCCCGAGAAGCTGCTCCCGGACACCCAGCCAGCCTACGTAGCCAGCTGGATCTACGTCTTCGGAGTGCTGACGCTCGCGGCCCTGATCGTGGTCGCGATCTCGGGGGCGGTGCTCGCCCTGGAGGGGCCGGACTGGTGGCACAACTCTCCCGAGGGCCACTTCGTCAACTCGACACATCTTTGGAGCGTCGAGCTCTTTTTCTTCTTCATGGTGATCCACCTCTGGGGGAAATTCTTCATGGCAGCATGGCGCGGGAAGCGAGGGCTTACCTGGGTAACGGGGGTGCTTGCCTTCCTGCTCTCGATCGGGGCCGCATTTACCGGCTACCTTTCGCAGCAGAACCTGGACTCGCAGTGGATATCCACCCAGGCCAAGGACGGGATGAACTCGACCGGGATCGGGGCATACTTCAACGTCCTCAATTTCGGGCAGATGTTCATGTGGCACATTCTCCTGCTGCCCTTGCTGGTGATCATCTTCGTTGCCATACACGTCCTAATGGTGCGGTACCGGGGCGTTGTCCCGCCGATAGGCTCGGTGCCGCGTTCGGAGGAGAAAAAGCCCTGGAGGGGCCGCGTCCGTCCCTACGACATCGTCAAGGAGGCTTCGATCGCCTTTGTGATCGTGGCGATCCTTACACTGCTGTTCTCGGTTGTCTTCAGCTCCCCAGACGATCCTGCGGCCACCATTAAGCAGTGGTCGCAGGTCGATCCGGTGGACTTCGTGCAGACCGCCCAGTCCGAGCTGGCCGGAGCGTCCGAGAGTGCCACCTACGGTCCACCGTACAACAATCAGTCAGGTTTCGTGCAGAGCCTTGGTCCGGTATCACTCCAGAAGCTTGCGGGTGTTCACTATCCGATCAACTCGGGGCAGGATTTCGTCCTTGGACCACTCGAAACGATCAAGTCGGGAATCCCGTCGCTTGCAGGCGCGCTCTACACCTACCAGCACGCTTCGGTGGCGCAGCAGGCTGCTTGGACGGCGGCCTTCGGGAAGGCGGACCAGCACCTCACCGTGACCGGGGACCGGCTTTCGTACCCGCGCGGCAACTATGGCCCGGTACCGACCCTTCTCGATAACCTGCTGGTGATGGCCCGTTCGGGTGGGCTGGACAACGCGCTCGAGTCCCATCAGGGCTTCTACGGCACCGACTACACCAAGCCGCTCCTGTTCCTTGCCGACGGTGGCTACTTCAGCTCCATCGGCCAGAAGTACCACCTGCTCGGGACGCAGTGGGGAATGACCAACGAGACCGGCAACTTCCCGGGACAAGCGTGGTTGTGGCTGTATACCTTCTGGTACCAGATCCCGCCAATGTCAACATCGGCCAACGGGGACGTAATGGTGATGTCGATCATGGCCGTTCTCACGCTCGCCTTTGTGATCTTCCCCTATATCCCGGGTCTTCGCCGCATCCCGGAGAAGATCCCGGTGTACAAGGCGATTTGGCGCCGCTACTACGAGGAGGAGCAGGCCAGGTAGAAGTTTGTTGATGCGCAGAGGCCGCCCGCGCGGGTTGTCCGCGCGGGCGGCCTCATGGCGCATGGCGCGAGATTTCCGGCCCAGGGCTCTCCATCAGAGTGCTTTAGGTTGTCGGCGTGGCGGAGCGCTCGCCGCAGGCCGGGATTGACTACCCGGGCTTGTACGTCGATCTGCCGAGCTGGATCCCTGATGATGGCGCGTGCCGACGGCTCCAAGGAGTTGATCGCCCTCGACGACGGACACCGGGAGCACGCCGAGTCCTGGGGCGATCTCCTGCGCACCTGCAAGCGGCGCGGCGTGGCCGCGCCCGTGTTCGCCATCGGTGATGGGGCACTTGGGTTCTGGGCCGTGATCTGGAACTCAGAAGACCGCGAGCACGCCGAGGCTGCCGCCCGGGCCTTTACGACTGAGTACGGGCCGAAGTGGCCCAAGGCCGCCGCCAAGATCACTGAAGACCTTGACGTGCTCCTCGAGTTCTTCAACAACTCCGATGAACACTGGGTGCACTTGAGGACCATGAGCCCGATCGAATCGACCTTTGCGACCGGGCGACTCCGGCAACGGGTCACCAATGACCCGGCTCACGGGCAGCCGGCGTAGCGATGACCTCCAAGCTCATCGAGTCCGCACAGGCACGGTGGCGGGCGCTCAACGCGCCTCATCTCGTCGCTCTCGTCGGCGCCCGGCGTGAACTTCGACAACGGCAAGCTCATCGAACGTCCCGACGAGTCAGGAGGTGGACAGCAGGTTGCGTAACATGCCGATCCACAGGTCTTGACTATTCCTCGAGTGGCAGGCAGATCAAGAGCAACTCGGTGAAGCAGGCGGCGACGGCCTATCTGCCAATAAGTACCCTCTTCATCCGGTCGAGAGGCCAGGCTGGCTTACCGGCTTGCTCCAACCGATCCACCGCGCGGGTGAGCAAGAGCCCAAGGTTAATACCCAGATATCGGAGCGGCTCTGGCTCCCACTCCCGTTCGGGCCGGGTCAAGATCGGCAGATACTCCGGAAGGTTATCGGGATCGGTTACCACGCCCGCGATTAGCCGCCCCATGAGATTGGTCATGGCTACCCCGTCGCCTGCGTACCCACGCACCTCGACCTGCCGGTTCCCGGCGCCAAGCAGCAGCCGCGGGAACCAGTCTCTGGAGATCCCGATGGTGCCTCCCCAGAACGCTTCGACCTTGACTTCGTGGAGGCCAGGCAGAAGGCTTATCAGGTCGCTGGCGAGCTTGCGCCGCATCGCTTCGCGCTGATCCATCCGATCAGAGATCCGCGAGCCGAAGTTGTACGGGGCCCCGCGTCCGCCGAAAGCTATCCGTCGACCAGCGGTGACCTGACCGTAGACCACCAGGTTGCGGCCGTCGGCGAAGCTCAGCCCGGTTGGCGGTTCCCCGATGGCTTCGTACTGCGCATCGCTTAGCGGTGCGGTCGCGATCATCATCGAGTACAGGGGAAGCACGGACCGGTGGCGGCCCGCGAGTTCGGAGCCGTAGGACTCCACGGCGACTACGACATGGTCGGCCAGCACCGTGTGCCCATTCGCGACCAACCGGGATCCGTCGACAGCGCTCACCTCGGTACTCTCGAAAATCCTGCACCCGAGTTCCTCCACCCGGTCGGCCAGTCCCCTGACCAGCTTGGCTGGCTGCACCGTGGCGCAGCTCGGTTCGTACACCGCTCCAAGCGCGTCGGGTACCCGCAGGATCCGCGCGGTCCCGGACGCATCGAGGATGGTCGAACCCGTAGAGCCCATCGCCCCCTCCAGCAACCTCGACCACTGGGGCCTATTCCGCGCTACGACGAGAGTGCCTTCCTTGATGAAATCGCACTCAATCGCCAGATCGTGAACTTGCCGCCCCACCTCGTCCACCGTCTTGGCGAGGGCACGCTCAAGCGAGTCTGCAAGGGTCGCACCGTATTCGCTCTTGACCCGGGGGACGGGCACCGGGAACAGCGCTGAGACCCATCCGCCGTTTCTTCCCGAGGCGCCGAAGCCGGCATACTCGCGCTCCAGCACAGCAATCTTCAGTTCAGGGGAGCGCTCGAGTAGGTAGCGGGCCGTCCAGAGACCGGAAAGGCCAGCGCCAACTATGGCGACATCGACCCGTAGATCGCTGGCAAGAGGCCTCCGCAGGACCGGTTCCCCGAGCTCTGCAAGCCAGAAGCTGGCAGCACCTTTCCGGTGGTCGTGCACCACGAAGACCTCCTTTGGCTTCCCGGTAAGCCCTCAAAGAACAGTGCCGGAGGTGTGTTACGGAATCCTGTTTGCAACTCCCAAAACTATACTGATTCCGTCTCATGCGCAAGGCATACCGAATTATTCCCAGCACGTGATGGCGTGGCACACAGCAATCCTGATCTTCGTGCATGGCCGCCACTGCGGTCGGGCACGGGGATCCTGCTCCGGCGGCTCGAGGACGGACTCCTGGCGCAGTTTCGGTGACCAGCGGAAATCGGGCCAGATGAATGCTGCTTGGGCGCGCGCTGGGCAGGGAGTAGGAGCGCGGCGACGGGAGGTGCCGAGACGTTCCCGAGGGTCTCGCGGCGGATCTTCTTGCCCTCGCGATAGCTCCGGCGCCGAAGGCGGGGGACCGACTCGCGGCTGTCGCCGCCCTTCGTTCGATCCTTGCGTAGAACGCGCGCGATATGCACGGCACACGATTGCCCGGTCGAAGCGCTATTCTCGCTGACCAGTCGCGGCCGCAAAACCGCTCCCTTGGCTACACCAAACTGCTCCGATAAAGCCACTGACGCTGTTCAGCGGGAAGATCGGTGGGAATATGAAGCGAAACTTGGGCCTAGCTGTTCCGGTCATGGTGTGGCACCCCTTCCGACTGATTGCTCCTACGGCTTGGCAGTACCGCCACGTGATTTCCGTACTGTGCGAGAATTGGGCAACCGCCCTTGGTTTGCCGCCTAGGCAACGAGGGCCGTGGCAAACTCCCGGAAGTTTGCAAGGAAGCGTTCGGCGTCCTCGACGGTGTGCTGGACCGACACGGTCCACTGCTCTGCCTTTCCCCACGGAGGCAAGAAGACTCCGCCGTTGTGCTGGAATAGCCAGTGCGCATGGCTGAACCGGTTGTCAACTGCCAGGAAATCCCGGTAGTTCCGAAGTGGGGTAGGCGAGAAGATGATTGCTCCCTTGGCTCCGATCGTGCGTACATATGCTGGCAGCTCGAATTCCCTGATGATGGCCTCCGCTCCAGTTGCAAGCAGCTTTCTCAACTGCTCGATACGGTTATAGGCGGTTTCATCGAGGACTTGAGTTAGCACGGCCCGGGCTGCAGCCATGGTGAGTGGGTTGCCGTTGAAGGTCCCGACCTGCTCGTAACCGCCACTGGCGATAAAGTCCATAAGCTCATGAGTCCCGCCGATTGCTCCGCAGGGGACACCCCCTCCAAGCGATTTGGCAAGACATACGATGTCGGGCTCAATGCCGTAGAGCTTGGTGATGCCGCCGTAGCCGGTCGTTAGACCAGTCTTGACCTCGTCGAAGGCCAGCAGGACGCCGTGTTCCCGGGTCAGGGTTCGGACGCCCTCGAGATAGCCTTGGTCGGGAGGGATGATCCCCAGGTTCATCATCACTGGTTCGATGATCATTCCGGCGATGGAGTCTGAATTGGCTTCGAGCAGCCGTTCAAGCGCGGCTAGATCGTTGAAGGGTACGATTTTTGTGAGCGCAACGATCGCCTGCGGGATGCCGGATGACGCCGCGACGCTAGCCGGCGCATCGGCGGGTCCGATATCGGGTGGTTCCTGGTAGACGGAGACCTGGACGGAATCGTGGTGACCATGATAGGATCCTTCGACCTTGATGATGAGATCCCGGCCTGTATAGGCTCGCATCAGATGGATCGCGTCCATGGTAGCTTCGGTTCCTGAGTTCTCAAAGCGCCATTGGGGCAGGCCAAACCGCGAAGCGAGATTTTCCGCGACGGTGACAGCGTCTTCGGTCGGTTGCGCGAAGTGAGTGCCCCGAAAGGCGCGCTCGGCAATCGCGCCTGCAACAAGGGGATGAGCATGACCGACCAGCATCGCTCCGTAGCCCCCGTGCATGTCGACATACTCGTTCCCGTCCACGTCGTAGACCTTGGATCCAACTCCATGGCTGATCCAGATCGCCTGGGGTCGGTGAATTTGCCAGCTTGAAGTGGTACCCCCGGCGAGGCTCCTTTCCGCCCTGCCTTGATTGCGGGCAGAGTTTGGCTGTCGGGCAAGAAAGATCTTCTCTTGCTCGAAGATCATGGCGTTCAGCCGATCTCCAAAGTCCCGAGCATCCTGCCTGATGGACGCCATACGCTCACTCTCCTTCAATAGATTTGCTCAGCCGGCGAGTCGGCTTGCAATAACTTAATTCACTGTTCAAACTAGTATATCAATCTGGAAGCAATCCGCAAGGACCGGGGGCGAAGATGCCGTTTCAGCCTTGGGATGGGAGATCTTGACCGGCAGGAACCAAAGATCGCACTGGATCTGCTCTCCGGAGAGATGGCATCCGGCTGGGTCTTTGGGGGCGTGCTCGCTGCGCAGCCTCTGTATGTTCTCCCGGAGCCAGCGAGGATAGCCTTGCCAGCCCACCTGCGCCGCTGCGGCGAGCGGCGCCTCGCTGGTGCTGGCGGCAGCTGCCGGCTGGCGCCTCTCCCCGCCGAACCCACTCCGCGAGGGTCGCCTCCACCGGAGAGAGATCCCTGGCCACCTCCATCACGTTCCGGTCGGAATCGATCACCCTGTGTGCGGCGTTGCTCCTGGACTCGAGAGATAACCTTCTTCTAGCCGCTTCCATATGGACTTCCTTTCCCGGACAACTTTGGCCCGGCTTAAAGGTGTTCACTCAATCTGGGCAACCTCGTTCTCGCCGTTGCCCTGGGCAATGTCCGAAGGCGGCGTTCCGGAGCGACCCGCGACACCGCCTGGAGGGAGTGGCGCGCCACTAATTCGCGGAATCTCGGGCTTCAGCGTCGGTCTTCTGAGTGCCGCCTTGCAGCCCGGAGCGCAGCTCATTCGCGCCTATTTACGGTGATCGAGGATGGGAAAGTCCGCGATCCTCGTCATCCCTTGGGAGTTGGAGTTCGCTGGCGCCAAGTTGGCCTTGAGGGAGCGTGAATAGAGCCATACTCGCGCCAGCCACTAAAGCGGGCTACCGTAGCGCCCGTCGCGCCAGGCCAAGGCCTCTCGCAATCCCTTGGTCCGTACGATCTCGGTGAACGCCTCTCGCTCGGGGACTGCAGCAGAGTTGAGTATTGCTGAGAGGTCGAGGTTCGCATTCACGGCCTCGCGCAATCCCTTGGCCTCGTAGGCACGTTTGATGGCAAGTTTGGTAAGTCGCAACACCTTCGACGGGGTCAGGGCAATGCGGGATGCGAGTTCGGTAACGGATCTCTCGAGCTCGCTAAGAGGTACGACTCGGTTTATCAGTCCAAGCCTCTCTGCATCGGTCGCGTTCACGGTGTCGCCGGTGTATAGGAGTTCGTTGGTTTTCTTCTGTCCCAGGATGAACGGCATGAGAAGGGTGGTTGGACCGGACCCATAGCGGATTTCGGGTTCGCCAAAGCGTGCGTCTTCGCTGGCGACAACGATGTCGCAAGCCATGGCGAGTTCACATCCGCCTGCAAGGCACCAGCCTTTGACTGCGGCGATGGTTGGGAGTGGGAACTCCCAGAGGGCCATAGTGACGGCGACGTCTCGGCGCAGTATCCTGTGCCAGCCGTCAGAATCAGCATTGTGCTCGCCAGGGTCCTCAGCTAGATCGAAGCCGGCTGAGAAAGCCTGACCCGATCCGGTCACCACCATTGCCAGAAGGTCATCGTCGCGCGCCAGGATGTCGAGAGTCTCCAGGAGCTTGTCGACGAGTTCGTCGTTGATCGCGTTCAGCTTTTCTGGGCGGTTCAATGTCACCCACGCCACCGGGCCTCGATGGTCGACATCGAGTATTGCCACAGGAACACCTCCTTGCTGGTCTCTGCTAGCGGGTCCTCAGCCGGCGTAGGCTTCCACGGCTATGAGCGCGTCCACCGCGATTGCGCCCTTGCCTGACAGGACTACGGGGTTGATATCGATCGAAGAAATCTCGGGGTGCTCCATGGTCGCAGATGACATGGCCTCGAGGATATCGGCCAGCAGCCTTGCCAGCGCGGGGGGAAATCCTGCTCGGTGGCGTGTCATGGAGCTCGCGAGCCGGTTCGCCTCTTCTGAGTCAAGTGGTGCAAGCGAAGCCGCTGACACGCCGAAGGCCTCGGCTGCGACTCCACCGAGACCGATGGCGATTACTGGACCAAAGCCTGGATCTCGCTGCATCCCGCAGATGACTTCCAAACCCGCAGGGACCTGTAGGGCGACGAGGACGCGACCCCCCATCCTCTCGGCCTCCTGCTCCACAGCTTTGCGTGAGGTTAGGTCGAGAGCCACACCGTGGTACGCGCTCTTATGGGCGAGACCGTCGATCTTGACAACTACAGGGAAGCCGAGTTCCTCTGCAGCGTCCCCAGCCTCGGAGGGTGAGACAGCTAGTCGGAATGGAGCGAAGGGGATTCCATACGCGGCGAGCAGGCTGGCCGACTCGAATTCGGATAGGACTCCAGGGCGCAGTCGCGGAGCGACCGGGTTCGTTGGACGGGGGCGTGACAGGTGTTTTCTCACGGTATTCCATCTGGCGACATGAGCTATTGCGCGGGTAGCGTTTCCAGTTCCGCGCAGCAGCGCTATGTCGGCATCGCTGGCAATCTGGACCAGCGCATCCGGTGGCTCCACCGTATTGGTCGATATCACAGCTGGCACGATCCCAGAGTCCTGGGTCGCTGCGGCGAGTGCCCTGACAATCTGACTGCACCACTCGTTGTCATGATCGCTGCGGTAGCGCGTGAGATCCACCTGAGCGATGATGGTGTCGTATAGAGAGGTATCTCGCATGATCTTGAAGCATTGCGAATAGACCGCGTTTACCTCACCTACGGCCCAGGCATCTACTGGATTTTGAGGGTTCAGGAAGTTCGGGAACTCGCTGGCCAGTGCTTGCCGGAAGGTTTCCGGGAGGGGCGGTAGGCAGAGTCCGGCCTCTTCGGCCAGATCTGCGAGAAGTCCAGCCTCACCTCCCGACTCGGAGACGGCGCCGACGTGCGGCCCCTGCGGCCATTGGGGATGCCCGAGCACTTCCAACGTCTCAACCATCTCGGGAATGTCTTGGACCTCGATGGCGCCGTGGGCGCGCAGGTATGCAGAGAACGTCTCGCTTGATCCGACCATTGCACCGGTATGGGTAAGCGCCACCTGAGACGCGACCGCGGACCGGCCCACCTTTAGGCACACGACCGGCTTTCCAGTCTCGCGGCATCGGTGCAGCGCCTCCGAGAAGGCGGCCGGCCGGCGAACGGTCTCAAGGAATATTCCGATCGCTCTGGTCTGCTCATCGGCGGCGAGATAAGCGAGGAAGTCAGCGGAGTCGCGATTGGATTCGCTCCCAGAGGAGATCACGGTACGGAACCCGATGCGTGGCCCGGTCGTCACCAGCGATTCGGCGATGGATCCGGACTGGCTGATGATCGAGACGTGCCCCCGGAGAAATTGGGTTGGGATAGTTCCCAGCCACAAGCTGGTATCTTCGGGTTGGGCATATCCCATACAGTTGACTCCGAGCAGGGCACTGCCAACGGTGTCGGCCATAGTAGCGATCCGCACGGCAAGTTCTCTGGCTTTACCTCCGGCCTCGGTCCCGAGGCCAGGGATGACCAGGGCGGGTACTCCGGTGGTAAGTGCCTCGTTGGCTGCGGGCTCGATGTATGGCGATCCGACGACGATGATGGCCGCATCAGGTCGCTCTGGCAGCGACGCCGTGTCAGGGTAGCAGCGCTTTCCGAGAACCGAGTCGCGGTTCGGATTTACGAACCAGGTTGGCGTGTCACTTGCGGTTACCGTTTCGATCACGGCGACATGGCGTTCCGAAGCTCCGATTACAGCGACC
>JAJYHR010000087.1 GCA_021784675.1 Actinomycetes bacterium | reverse complement strand
AGCGCTCGCGGTCACGCTACGGCCTCCAGACCATGTGCGAGGGCGGCGGGATGGCCAACGCCTACATCATCGAGCGCCTCGGCTAGCCCGGCCGGGGCCCGCGCCACCTGCCCATTGCTTAACGTGGCGGTCAGATTGTCCAAGGGACGGGGTCCACTTCAAACCTCTAGAACCTGCTCTGCGAGCTGTCTAGGATCCAGGTAGTCGGCGTCAATAACCCTCCAGGCGACCTCCTCGTAAAGCTTGGATCTGCGCTCCTGCATCTCGGAGAGAACCGGAAGAGGATCGCGATCGAGCAGCGGGCGGGTCCCGCCGCCGGCCTGATCCTGCCCCAGGCGCTTCAACAGGGTTGGAAGCCGGCAGCGCAGGTAGACGACACTGCCTGTCGCGATGAGCAGCGTCCGTTCCTCCTCGCGGTCGACCGCGCTTGCGGCGATGCTCGCGACCAGCGGACCGGGATGTTCGAGCGTCCGGTGGAGGATGCGCCGCTCCTCATCGTGAAGGCGGCCGATGCCCCCCTCGGAGATGAGTTCTCGGGCTGCCTTTCCGGTGCTCGCCAGGAGCATGGCGTCGTTGTCCAGGTAAGGCCACCCGGTGAGCTCTGCCAATTGCCTGCCGACACTCGACTTGCCGGCTCCCATGGGGCCAGCGAGCAGGATCGTGCGCGGGCTCGCTGGCCGGAGTCCGTGGCTCCGGCTCATACCAGCGCAAGCGGGCGAACCAGCGATCCTGTCGCCCCCTTGATGTTCAGCGGCACGGCCAGGAAGACGAACTCGCGCACGCCATCGGCGGCCAGATCCTCGAGGAACACCCACTCCAATATGGGTAAGCCGTGGGTGCGGATCAGGTAACGGTGCACGGGTTGGGGCTCGCCCTCGACCGTGGAAGGCGCCACCTCCAGGGAGGTGTTGTCCGCCCCTACGAGTGCCGGGTCGTGCTCGCGCAGCCAGACGGCGCCGTCGATGCTAAGACCGGGTTGGGCCTCTTCCAGCATCTTCTGGCGATCCGGCCAGCTTGCCATGAAGCCGGTCCGGAGAAGGACAACGTCTCCAGGCTTCAAGGCGAGGCCGTGCGCCTTGACCGCCTCCTCGAGCTCGGCTGGCCCGATGGGCTGACCAGGCGCCATCCTCTCCACCCCGATCGCGCCCGCGATGTCAAGCAAGACGCCCCTGGCGAGGAAGGGCTGGATATCCCGGGCATCGTCTCGAAGCGGGCCGAAATCACCCATGTACTCGTTCGCGGTATAGCCGCCGAACCACGAGTCGTCCTCGCCGGCGGTTACATGGCATCGGGCGTCGATGTGGGTGCCCGCATGGGTGGTGGTCGAGATGACTTCGGAGATGAAGGCGTAATTCTCCTTGTTCAGCCCGCCGGAGTAGGGGAAGAGCCCCTCGTTGCGCATCCCCCTCGGAGTCCGGAAGCTCTGGAGCTGGAAGGGTGGATGGGCGGAGGCGACCGGCATTCCCGGCCACCATCCCGAAGCCAGATCGTATGCTCTTCCCTCCTTCAGGCGCGTGAAGATCTCGACCGGGAAGCGGAACTTACGCTGGTCCATCGGTCTTCCAGACGCTAGAATTGCCTGCTGGCCACGCTGCCGCCCGCTCCGGCGAGCTTGCCAAGCCCGCCGCTCCGGCGCCGCCTGCGCTACCGCTTTGCCGGGAGCTGGCGGCAAGGGAATTCCCGGACCCATCGTGCCTGCCCAGCGCGATACGCGTCCGCCGCCGCGCCGCGTATCCGGCAAGCCCGACGGCCAGGACCAGCATGGCGCCGTCGAAGAGGGAGGATACGTAGAACTGCGCTCCCATCTGCTCCAGTCCGGCCACCGCGACGCCGAGGAACAGGACCGCAAGGACCGTTCCCCATACGTTTGCCCGTCCCGGCTTCACCGTCGTTGCACCTAGCAGCGCGCCTACGAAGGCGGGAAGCAGGTATTCGGGACCGACCGAGCTCTGCCCGACGGTGAGCCTGCTCTGCAGGATGACCCCGGCAAAGGCGGTCAGCGTGCCACCGGCCATGAACGCGATGAGGATGTACTTGCGGGAGGAGATGCCATTGAGCTCCGCGGCCTTGGGGTTCGATCCGATGACGTAGAGGTAACGGCCGATGGGCAGGTACTCAAAGGCGATCCACAACCCGATACCGATCACGATGACGTAGATCGCAGCCAGGGGGATTCCCGCAATGTTTCCGGAGAGCGCCTGGAAGGCGCTCGAAACATTCCCGACCACCTGGGCTCCCTTGGTATACCACTCCGATACCCCGTAGAGGAAGGTTCCGACGCCGAGGGTGGCGATGAAGGAGTCGATGTGCGCCCGGGTGACGAGCAGGCCGTTCACCAGGCCGATGCCCATTCCGATCGCCAGGACCAGGATGCTGGCTACCGGCCAGGGAAGGTGCTCGCGCGTCTGGAACCCGATCGCGAGTATCTGGGCGAGACCGATGCCGTAGCCTACCGAGAGGTCGAACTGGTTCGCGGAGACGACGATCATCTCCGCCATGGCTACGAGGATGGTGATCGACTTGTCGGAGAGTATCGATCGGGCATTGAACGCGGTTGGGAAGGTATCCGGCATCATCAGGGAAAAGATGATGCAGAGAAGCACCGTGAGGATGAGGATCCCGTAGACCGACATGGCTCGCGCCGAGGCGCGCCCGAGGAAGATACGCGCAAGTTGGCGGTGATCCCTGCGTACCTCGCGGTCCTTGGCACCCTCTACAGTGTGATCTAGCCCGCCGCCGGCGGCCCGCCTGGTCATAGCGCCCGTCCGGATGCAGCGATGCCGGCACCGGAGGCCAGCATGGTCAGGCGCGTGGTGTCGATCTCTGGCCTCTCCAAGGCGGCGGCTACGCGCCCTCCCCGGAAGACGAGGGCTCTATCGCAGATGTCGGCCAGCTCGTCGAAGTCCGAGGAGACGACGACCACGGCTACGCCGCTGGCGCGCATATCGCGGAGGATCCCGTGGATCTCGGGCTTGGCCCCCACGTCCACTCCCGCAGTGGGATCCTCCAGCACCATGACCCGCACCTTTGCCCCCACCCACCTCACGACAACCGCTTTTTGCTGGTTGCCGCCGGAGAGCAGGCCGATGGGGATGGTCGGATCGGCCGGTCGGACGTCGAACCGCTTGAGCAAGGATACGGCGCGCCTGCGCTCCTGGCGGTGCGAGATCGGCCGAAGCGCGGTGTGCCCCTGAACCGCGGGGTTGAGGTACAGGTTCTCCTGCACGCTCAAGCTGGCCGCGATACCCTCTTGCAGCCGGTCGCCAGGCACGAACCCCATTGCCCCGTGACCGAGCGCGGCGGCGGGACTGCGCGGGCTGTAGCTGCGGTTCTCGAACTCCATCTCGCCGCGATCCGGGTTGAGGGCGCCGACGAGCGCCCGCCCGATCTCCACCTGCCCGGCCCCGGCCAGGCCCACGAGACCGAGCACCTCCCCGGCGCGTACCTCGATATCCACGGGCCCGGCAGGACCGACCACCAGGCCCCTCACGGAGAGGACGGCGCGCCCCGTCGTGGCCTCGGGGAAGCGGTGGGGAGCGCGGCTGGTGGTCCGTGGTGGGGCAGGGGTTGCCGGGCCGACGATGCTCGCCACGAGCTTGTCATGGCTCACCTTGCCGACGGCATCCTCGAAGACCACCCGCCCGTTGCGCAGCACTGTCACCCGGTCGGCGATCGTGAAGACCTCGTCGATCCGGTGGGTGACGTAGAGGAAACCGGCGCCCTGCGAGCGGAGCTGGTGGATGGCCTTGAACAGGGTGTCGACGTCGGCGGCGGGGAGCGCGGCGGTAGGCTCGTCAAGAACTACGAACCGCTTGCGCATCGACAGCGCCCGGGCGATTGCCACCATGGAACGTTCGGCCGGCGGAAGCGCGCCGACGGGCGCACCGGGATCGAGGTCCAGGTTGAGCGCGCCCAGTGCCTCGATGGCGCTCCGGCGGACCTCCTCCCAGGAGATCACGTGGTGCCTGCGGCGGTACCCGGCTACGAGCGCCATATTCTCGGCCACCGTCATGTCTGCCACCAATCCAAGGTCCTGGTGTATCAACGCCACCGGTACATCGTGGTGCCCCGGCGTAACCCGCTGCCCGTCCACAGTGACCGTTCCGGCGTCGGCGCGGTACACGCCACCGAGGATCTTGATCAGGGTCGACTTGCCCGCGCCGTTCTGGCCCAGCAGGGCATGCACCTGCCCGGCCTCGAGCACGATGCTGACGTCGTCAAGCACGCGGTTACCGAAGAAGGTCTTCGTCAACCCGGCGATGGCCAGGATCCCGGCTCCCCGGCTCTCCTCCTGCCCCGGTACCGCCAAGGTCATGAGGTCTTGCCGGTCGTGAGCAGGGAGACGAAGTGCTGCTGGTAGTTGTTCGTAGGATCGAAGGCGTCATTGGCGCCGCCCTGCGCGTTCACGTTGGAGTGGGTGACCAGGTATATCGGCGGGTACCACGTGGACGGGGTCATACCGTGGAAGGCACGGTTCATCTGGTACAGAGCGTAGTACGCTTCCTCCTGCGCGGGTTCGGGGACCGTGGCCACCTGGTACTGGTTGCCCGCGCGGATCCGCTGGTAGGCCGACGCGATCCCGTCGGAACCGATGAGCACGACTTTCGACGGTGGAACGCCGGCGGCCCGCAGGGCGGGAACCGCGAAGTCCCAGTCGTTGTCGCCAACGGTGAGCGCATAAAAGGGGAGCCCGTACTGCGAGACCCAGGATGTGGCGAGCTGCGGCGTGCGGGTCGAAGACTCTGCCGCCGGGTAGTTGACGTAGGCCAGCAGCTTGCAGCTGCTGCACTTTGCCAGCTCGGCCTTCATCGCGTCCGACTTGATGCGGGCAATCCCATACTCGTTGTGGGTAACGATGATGACCCGGGCGGTGCCGTGCGAAGCGGCAATGGCGTAGTCTGCCTCCGCCCTGCCGATGGCGGCCGCATCCTCCTGGATGTTCGTGAACAAGCCATGGCAGGGACCGGTTACCGAGCAGGCGTGCAGGCCGACCACCGGGATGTGGGCCGCCGCGGCGGCGGCTATCGGCGCCCCAAGGCTCGAGGCGTTGGCGAAGATCACTATCCCGGAGGGATGGAGCGCCACCGCCTGGTCCATGCCTGCAAGCCACCCGGTCGGCGTCCCCTTGCCGTCGATGACGGTAACCGTCCAGCCGATCTTCTTCGCAGCCGCCTGCAGGTAGTTGCCGTACGCCGCGTCGAGAGAGTTGGACTCCTGCCCCGACAGGTAGACGATCGATTTGCCGGCGTGCGCAGCCGGGCCGCTGGTCGGGCCGTTCCAGGTTGTCTGCGGCGCCTCCATCTTGGCAACCTGCTGCTCGATCGCGGTGACTTGACTGCTCACCTTGGTGCTCGCCGGGGACGAGGTGCTCGAGCTTTGGGTGCTGGAACACCCCGCGAGTACCATCGTCCCGACGAGGCCCAGGACCAGACCGGATCTGACTGGGTGGTGCCTGCTGCTTAGCCTAACCATTGACTATTCCCCCCTCTATTCAATCGATGCACAGATGAAGTTCTGCTAGGTAGAACTACAGTTATGCTGACTGGAACTAGGATAAGGTAGGTCGGGGCAAAAGTCAAGGGAGTCACGGTGATGAAGTTAAGCAATGGCGGGTTCCAGCCGGTCGTGAGCCCTCGGACCATCGATACGCGCGGATCCCTGGCCGGTGGCCGCTATCTCCTGAGGGGCCACGGAGACTCCCGCCCGCGGGCGCCGGAACCCTCCAAGCTTCTTTGCCGGGGGGTTGCGCGAGCCCGAAGGCGGGGAGCACGATCTTCCCGACATCTAAACTCGAGCTGTAGCCCCAGCGGCCCCGAGGGCTTCCGGCATGGCCGAAGGGAGGAGTTTTGCCAGAAAACCGCTACGGCATAGATTCGATACGGCGTGCGGTCGAGATCCTCCGAGAGCTCGTGGAGCGAGGGCGCCTCAGCCTGGACGAGTCAGCGGCGCTGGCGGGGGTCTCCAAGAGCACGGCCTTCAGGATGCTCTCCACCCTCCAGGAGCTGGAACTTGCCGAGAGGGCTCCCACCGGAGGTTACCGTCCGGGGTCGGAGGCGCTCCGCTGGGGGTTGCTCCTGCTCGGGCGGCTTGACGTGCCCGAGGTTGCGGCAGGGGAATTGCGGTCGGTTTGGCTCGAAGTGAACGAGACGGTCGGCCTCGCGATGTTCAGCGGCAGCCGCATCGTGTTGACCGAGATCCTCGAGAGCCCCTACCCCTTCCGCATGGCGGAGGTTCCTGGAGGAGTCGTACCCGTTCACTCCTCGGCTCTGGGCCGCGCGGTGGCGGCCTTCCTCGACCGGACGTCGCTGCTCCCGCTCCTTGGGCCGGAACCGTTCCCAACCGCATCTCCGAACTCTCCCACCCAGCTCGCCGGTCTCCTGCCCCTGCTTGCCTCGGTGCGGGAGGTGGGCTACTCAGTCGAGATCGGCGAGAGTGCGCTCGGGGTCGCGTGCGTGGCCGCCCCGGTTTTCAAGCGTGGCCAGGTGGTCGGTGCGATCAGCATCGCCGGGCCCCGGGTTCGCATGAGCGACGAGCGCGTCGAGCAGCTAGGCAAGTCGATCTCTGTTGCCGCAGGGCGGATCTCCGAGAAGCTATCTCCCGGGTTCCAGACGCCGCTGCTGCCGGGCCCCGGCTTGGACCATCCGGATCTCGTGCCCGAGGCCGGCGGAGCAGGGGAAGCCTGAGCGGCACCACCGCTCCTTGCCACCTTGCCGTCGCAGTCTATGGCCACCTGCGCCCTTAGACCGACGATCCCGCCCGACTCTGCGGGCTCTCGCCGCTGTAAAGCCCCACGTCCCAGGCTTGACAAGTTAGGAACAAGGGGTGTCTAGACTGTAGCGATGGCGGGCTTGCGCGTACTGATCGTCGACAACTACGACTCGTTCGTCTACAACCTCTACCAGTACGTAGGAGAGCTGGGCTGCGATCCGGTGGTGGTCCGGCACGACCAGGTCGCCGGGCTTCTCGAGACCGGGAGGTTCGATCGGCTGATCATCTCTCCCGGGCCCGGGCGGCCCGAGGAGTCCACCGGCGGAGAGCTGGCGCTGGAGGAGATGGGCGCCGCCGTTCCCACCCTCGGCGTTTGCCTTGGCCACCAGCTCATCGGCTACCACTTTGGGGCAAAGGTGGTCCGCGCCACCCAGGTGATGCACGGCCGGAGCTCCGTCATCACCCATGACGGGAGGGGCATCTACAGCGGCCTGCCGGAGCGGCTCCCGGTGGCCCGCTACCACTCTCTGGTAATCGACCCCTCCACCGTCCCCGATGAGCTGGTGGTAACGAGCTCCACCGAGGACGGCGTGATCATGGGGGTGCGGCACCGGGATCTCCCTATCGAGGGGGTCCAGTTCCATCCGGAGTCGATCCTGACCGGAGAGGGCCACCGCATGATCGAAAACTTCCTGGGCTAGCCGCCGGCTTGGCCCTGCTCCCCCGGAGGAAAGTGGCCAAACCCGCCCGGAGGCGGGTTGCTGGGAGGCCTCTCCGACCAATCGATCTCCAGGTGAAAGATGTCGGGCCGGGCGTAGTGCCCCACCACATCGAAGTCGTACTTCGCCCGCGCCAGATCGTCGAGATCGAGCTCCGCCACCAGCAGGGCCTCCTGGTCGTAGACCGGTCCGGCGAGCACCTCTCCGAGCGGCCCGATGATGCAGCTCCCTCCGCGCGAAACCACCGTACCGGGCGCGTCGCCGAACGCCCTCGGGTGGTCGCCGGGAAAGTCCGCCACCCTCATCACCTGGTTGGCAACCAGCACAAAGCACCTGCCCTCCTGGGCGATGTGGCGCATGGTCGCGTGGTGGGATTCGCGTCCATCGGCCGTTGGAGCGCAGTAGAGCTCGATTCCCTGGGCGTACATCGCCATGCGGGCGGCCGGCATCAGGTTCTCCCAGCAGATGACCGCGCCAATGCGGCCGATCTCGGTCTGGTACACGCCCATGGTCGAACCGTCCCCAAACCCCCAGACCAGCCGCTCGGCAGCGGTGGGCATGAGTTTGCGGCGCTTTCCCAGCAGCGCCCCGGTGGAGGATAGGTAGACCACCGAGCAGTAGAGTGTCCCGCCGTCACGCTCGATCACCCCGACCACCAGGAACTGCCCCAGGCTGCTCGCGATCTTCCCCAGCCGCTCGGTAAAAGGACCGGGAATCTCGACCGCGGCGGCGTGGTAGCGGCGGAACTCCTCCCGCCCGCTGGCGCTCCGCTCCCCGATCACCGCGCCAAAGGTGCTTCCTTTCGGGTACCCGCCGATGAACGCCTCCGGGAAGACCACGAGCTGGGCGCCCTCGCCCGCTGCCCGCCGGGCCCACTCCTCTACCCTGCCGACTCCCTCCATGGGGTCGTACAGGACAGTGGGCGCCTGGACCACCGCCACCCTCACCTTGTCTCTCATATGCACCCGCTCCGCTTCTGCCTCCGGGGCGGTAGCCACCGGCAAGCTCCAGCGCCAAGGCTACCCGCCCCCGCCCGCCGGCGTCCCGCCAGTGGCCGCTCCATCAGATCTCCGCCGCGATGTACGGCCGTACCTTTGGGATCGAGCTCCGCGACAGTCCCCAGTCCCCGCGATCACGCTGGATGCGGCCGATCACGAAGCTGGCGGGGATCCGGTGCCCGCTGGCGATCTGGAAGATGACGCCGATGGACGGACTCCCAGCCGGGAGCGGGGTGTCTCGGGGAAGGATCCAGCCCGCGGCCTGGTGGCTGGATTCGACTTCAGCGCCTCCGAGGGCGGTGACGGCGTCCCCGTCCCTTCGCACGCCGAGCGCTTCAAGACGCCCAAGGCACAGCTGGGCGAGCTCGTGAAGCAAGGTGAACACGTAGCCGTCCATGCGGTTGCCCCGGCTCGCCAGCCCGATCACCGGGCGGCCGGAAGCAACGCGAGGCGGTGATGAAAACACGATACCCTTTGGGGTTTCCACAGGAGTTCTTGCGTTCTCCCGCTTGGCACGCGATAACCGCAGGATAACGGGGGCGGGGTCGCCGGTTGCGGCTTCTTGCGGGACAACTCTCTAAACCCTGGCGCTTCCGCTTCGATATTCTTAACAAGTGGAGATGTGTATCGCCCGCAAGGAGGGCCATGAAGCCTGCACCGCCGTGGATGAGACGAGCCGCGTCGATGTACGAGCGGCTCCGCGGGTACCCAGCCAAGCCCGTTCGTGCCTTCGTTCTTGGCGGCGGCGGCGGTAAGGGTGCATGCCAGATAGGGATGCTGAGAGCCCTTGCCGAGGCCGGAATCCGCCCCGACCTGGTAGTTGGGGTCTCTATAGGCGCTCTCAACGGAACCGTCTTCGCCACCGACCCGACCCTCGAAGCCGTCGAGACGCTGGAGTCGGTGTGGCGCGAGATCGGGGAGAGCGCGGTGATTCCCAACCAGCGTGTCTCCAGCGCGTGGCGATACGTCCGCCGCAGCGGGGCTGCATTTCCAGCCAAACCGGTGCTCGATTTCATCAGGAGCAAGCTGGCGATCGACGACCTCTCCGAGACCGCCATCCCGATGCATGTCCTGCTCACCGACGCCCACACCGGTGCGGAGCGCTGGTTCTCCTCAGGGCCGGCGGTTGAGATCCTCTACGGCAGCTCGGCCCTCCCGGGCGTATACCCACCGGTCTCGATCGGGGGAGACCTCTTCGTCGACGGCGGCGTGGTTGATGACGCGCCGGCAAGGAGGGCGCACGAGCTGGGCGCCACCGAGATCTACCTCCTCCTTTGCGGCACCCTGTACGCGGACTTGACCGAGTACCGGCGTCCGGTCGAGACCCTGATCAGGAGCTTCTACCTCACCAAGCTCTCCCAGATCAGGACGGCGCTCGCCTCGATCCCCGACACCGTGGCCGTAAAGGTGATCGAGTGCCCGGCGGCAAGCAGGATCGACACCATGGACTTCTCCCACGCGGCGGAGCTGATCGATGACGGCTACGAGTCGGCCAGGCTGCTCGTCGCTGCGGAGGAGCGGGGATCGCGTCAGCTCTCGGCTTGGGCGCCCGCCGCAGTGGCGGTGCCCGAGGGTGTGCCCGCAGGCATCGCGCGCACGCATGGATGGAGGAGGAGGCACCCGGCCGCGACC
>JAJYHR010000026.1 GCA_021784675.1 Actinomycetes bacterium | reverse complement strand
CGAGCTCGCCATCGAACCGGGCAGCTTCCTTCTCGACCGCGACGTCGCCGACACCGTCGGGGCCTCTCGCACGCCGGTCCGGGAGGCGCTGGCGCGGCTGGAGGTGGAGGGTTGGATCGAGTCGGTGCCGAGGAAGGGGTACCGCGTCCTCCCGATCAACTACGAGGAGTTTCCGGAGATCATGGGCATGCTCTCCGGGATCGAGGAGGCCGGCGCGGTGGCGATGGCCGGGGAGGGAAACCCCTTCAGGGTGTCCGTACTCCGGGAGATCAACTCCCAGCTGCAGCTGCTCGCGGACGAGGGTGGCTGGGAGATGTTTCTTGGCCTCGATGACAACTTCCACCGGATGGCGGTCAGCGAGGCGGTCGGGCACCATCTGACCGGATCGATCTACTCGCTCCTGGTCGACCAGCTCCACCGCGCCCGCAAGCTGCAGCACTCCCCGGCTGCAGAGCTCCAGCATCACGTCGAGGAGCATCGGGTCTTCATCCTCGCGGTCGAGCTGGGCGACGCCGATGCCGCCGCCCTGCTTGCCAGGGGCCACCGGCAGCGGCTGGCCGCCCGGCTGCTCTCCTCGACCGTGGAGGCGGACCGGCTCCGGGAGGTCGAAGAGAGTGAGCGCACCGATCCGGGGGAGGTGCCCCCTGGCGAGCAGGGCGGAGTGGTCCCGGGGAGCGTCAGGGCGCGCCTGGGTCTGATCAGGCCGAAGGTCCTTCCCGCGGAGGAGGGATCCGCAGAGAGGGGTGATCCGCGGACCACTTGACCCGCGGATCCGGGCGTTCGCCGCCGGCCAGCCGCCACCCGGGCGGTAAAGCCTACGGGCGGTCATGCCGATATGACGTTTGCGGAAATGGATATCCGAGGAGTGACGCAATGAGAATCTTGGTCGCAGACGACTCACGGGCCATGCGGATGATCGTGGTCCGCCAGCTGAGGCAGGCGGGATTCGACGAGGCTGAGTTCATAGAGGCCGCGGACGGCGCCGAGGGCCTGGTCAAGGCCCGGGAGCACTCCCCGGATCTGATCGTCTCCGACTGGAACATGCCGGAGATGAACGGGCTCGAGTTCCTCCGGGAGCTGCGCGCCGCGGGCGACGAGACCGTCTTCGGCTTCGTCACCTCCGAGGGAACACCGGACATGATCCAGCTGGCGCGGTCGACCGGAGCCTCCTTCCTGATCTCCAAGCCCTTTACCCCGGAGACCTTCCGGGACACCCTTGCCGCGGTGGGGGTGAACCAGTGAGCGATCTTCTTGACTGGTCGATGTCGGTCGTCGAGGGCGTCCAGGCGCTGGAGGAGGGGATCTTCAAGGTCTTCGACGGCGTCCCCCGGATGATCGAGAGGAAGGCTCCCCTCGACCTTCCCGGGGCGTGGGTATCGTTTATCGGGGGGAGGCTTGCCGTCCAATTCGGCCTGATCGCCGAGTACGGCACCCTCGAGCAACTCGCCCTGCGCTTTACCGGTTTCGACTCCGCGAGCGAGATCGACGTCACCGACGCTATCACCGAGATCGCCAACATCGTCGGGGGGGTCGCAAAGCGGACCATGATCTCCCAGGACCCTCTGCTCACCTCGGGGCTCCCGATCTTTCTCTTCGGAAGGCTGGTGGTTCCGTCGCGGGTTGACCAGGCGTTGATCGAAGTTCAGAGCAGCGTGGGAAGCGTCTACTTCGCCACCCTGATCCAGAAGGATGCCTGAGATGCCGACGGTCGGGTTCGATATTCCACTCCTTCCCAGGCTGGACGATGTCGAAAGGCTGCTCGTGAGCCTCTTCGGGCGCGAGGTAACCGCCAAGCGGCTTCCCCAGCTCACCGCGGTCGAGGAGCCCTGGCTCCTCGCCGACTACCGCGATGGGGAGGGAAAGCTCAGGGCCATTGCGGTCTGCGACAAGGGTCTGGCCCTCGGCATTGGAGGGGCTCTCTCGCTGATCCCGCCGGCGGTCGTCAAGGAGTCCGCGGGGGAGAGCAGCCTTCCCGAGAACCTTTTTCTCAACGCTTACGAGGTGCTCAACGTGATGACCGGCCTGTTCAACGACCACCGCCACGGGGCGCTCCACGTCCGCCTGGGCGAGGTCGTGCAGACACCGAACCTTGAAGGCGAAGTGAAGCTGCTTTTCGAGCAGAAGGACAACCGGGTCGACGCCGGCCTCGAGATCGCCGGTGGCTATGGAGGCGGGAAGCTCTCCTTGAGGGTGGTCTGAGGTGGCGGCGCGGGTAGCGGCCGTGAGGTTGCTCTCCGCCCGGGAACGCGCCTCTGGACGCGGTGCCGCGCAGCTCGGACCCGTCACCACCTTCGATTGGAAGCTGCAGGAGGGCCCGCCGGAACGGCTGCTCTCGGCGCTCGACGGCTTTGCCTGGCTCCTCCTCCTCGACGGCTGCGTGCTCCCATCGCGGAGGCTCGCCCCCGATCTGGCCGCGGCTGCGGAGCGTGCCGGGAACGGGCAGGCCGTGGTCCCACGCTGCCCGAACGTCCATGGACCCCAGCGGCTGGTCCTGGGGGAGAGGGATAACGTCGCCACCGAGAAGGAGCGCATCGCCTTTGCCGGCCGGCAGGCAAGGAACTACGCCGGGGAGCTCGAGGGCACCTCCTTCATCTCCGACCTGGCGGCCCTGGTGCCGGCGGGGCTCGTTACCCGGGCGGCGGGCGCCAGCTATACCGATACCGCTTCCCTGTTCGGCTCGTTGCTGAAGGACACCGAGGCGAAGATCGCTTACCAGGCGGTTGCCTTCTCGGTCCAGGTGAAGGAGCGGCTGGTCCCGGTTGCGCCCACCTCCGATCCGCTGGTCAGCTGCTGCGTCATCGCCAAGAACGAGGAGAGGGAGATCGAGCGGTGCATCCGTTCGGCGGCCGTGTTGGCGGACGAGGTGATCGTCTACGACACCGGCTCGACCGACGCGACCGTCTCGATCGCGCGCGGCCTTGGAGCTAAGGTGATCGAGGGCGAGTGGCGCAACGACTTTGCCTGGGCTCGCAACCAGACGCTGGCGCACGCCCGGGGGCGGTGGATCTTCTGGCTGGACGCCGACGAGACGCTTGCCGGCGATGTTGCCGAGCTTCGAACCCGCCTCGCCGATCCCCTCCTCCCATACGAGGCCTACTCGATCAGGATCGTCTCTCCGACCGGCTCGGGCCTCTCCGTCTCCGAGCACTTCGCCAACCGGGTGTTCAAGCGGGCGACCTCCCACTGGCGCGGCGCCCTGCACGAGACCGTCTGGCTGCGCGATGGATCGAGGACCAGCTACTCGATCACGGCCGGCGAAATCCACCTCGACCACTCCGGCTACCTGGACCAGACCATGGGGGAGAAGCGAAAGGGAGAGCGGAATCTGGAGGTAGCCTCGCACAACCACTCGGCTGGCCACCAGGCGGAGGTGGCGCTGCACAAGGCGCGCTCCCAGCTGCTGCTGGGGGAGTACGAAGCCGCCCGCGGGCTGTGCCGGCGGTCGGTGGTCGGATCGGAGATCCCATCGCTGGAGAAGTTCGCCTACCTGGTGATCATCGACAGCTCCCGGGCGCTTGGCGAGTACCAGGAGGCCTACCGGGCCATCGAGGCGCTCGACGCCACCGGCGCCCACCCCTTCATCGGCCTGGAGCAGAGGTCAAGGTGCCTGTTGGAGGAGGGCCGGTTCGCGGAGGCGCTTGAGGCGGTTGGGAAGATCGACCGCTGGGTAGCCGATGCCGACGGCCTCACCGTCGACCCGATCCGGCTCAGCGGGATCAGAGCCCAGGCGCTCGCCGGGATGGGCCGCCCCGGTGACGCGGTAGCCGCCATCCTCGAAGGGCTCCGCTCCGGGCTGCTCGATATCCACCTCGGCGTGCTGGTCGGATGGATGGACGAGGCCGGCGTCGAGCTCTCGGAGCTGGCGCGCGCGATACCCCGGGACAAGCAGAAGGTGGTCGTGGCCCAGCTGCTCCAGATCAACGCCGAGATGGCGGACCGGGTCATCACCGGGCTGCTCGCCGAGACGCCGGGTGAGCGGACCCTGCTGGCGGCGGCGTCGCTGGTGGCGCGGATCCTTCCCCTCGAGCGCGCGGCCTGGTGGTCTCGGATCCTGGTGGATGCGGGCCTTGGCCCCTCCTCGCCCCTCCTCGCCATCGCGAGGGACGAGGAGTCGGACTTCGAGCGCCGCCTCGAGGCGGCCCGGATCGGAGGCGAGGAGCAGCAGATCGGCGCGTGCGCGAGCATCTACATGGAGCTCGCCGCTCGGGCGAAAGGTCGAGGGCGCAAGCCCACGCTCTCCTCCCGCTCCTGACGGGTCCGGAAGTTCGGCCGCTAGAGGGCGACCGAAAAGTTCAGCTCCTCCAGCGCGGCTGGCCCGCGATCCCGGTAGGTGGTGACGGTGCCCTCTCCCGATACCCTCAAGCTCCCGCCGGGGCTGCGGATCAGCGCGGTGCGCTCGTCGATGGCGACGATGACGGCGGTGTGGCCAGCCAGCGCGAGCGTCCGCTCCTTGCGGTCGGGGTTCCAGGTGTTGGCGTGCGGGAGGATGGCGATCCCCGGGAAAAGCCCGAGACCGAGCGTGAGCGCGCCCCCGCGGGGGTCGATCATCGGGTTCGCCAGCACCATGGCCGAGGCCGAGGAGGCGACCAGCGTTCCGCCGCGCCGGAGGACCTGCTTGATCGCCTCGAGCGTGGCCGAGTCCTTGAGCACCGACCGCAGATGCAGCGGAGATCCGCCCGTCAGGTAGAGGAAGCGCGCCTCGGCGACCTCGCCCGCAAGCTCGGCGTCGGTGGCGTCGGTCCTCGAGTAGATCGGGAGCGCCCTTACCGGGAAGCCGAGGGCGCCGAAGTACTGGGTAGCCCTGGCGATCGCCAGCTTCGGGGATTCGAAGGCTGCCGCGGTGGGAAGCAGCGCGATCTCCTCCGGCCGGGCGGCCTTCAGCAGCTCGCCGTCGAAGGAGCAGCCGTCGCTGAACTCGTCGCCACCAACCAGGGCGATGGTTCCGGTGTTGTGCTCCATCGCTGGCAAGCCTACCACCGGCAGCCGACCGGCTGACTGGCACGCGCGACATATGGTTGCTACTCTTCCAGTTGGTGGGGAAGCGCGTTGGAGTAGTTGGCGGGGGGACGATGGGCTCCGGCATCGCCGAGGCCTGCGTCCGCTCGGGGCATCCGGTGTGGCTTCGGGTCAGGACCGACCGGAGTGGGCAGGCGGCCAGGGCCTACGTGGAGCGGACGCTCGCTCGCGACCTGGGGCGAGGCACCATCGGACAAGAGGAGCACGACGCCGCCATCGACCGGCTCACCGTCACCACCAGGCTCGAGGACCTGGCCGGGTGCGATCTGGTCATCGAGTCGGTGGTCGAGGACCTGGCGGTGAAGCGGCACCTCTTCTCCGAGCTCGACCAGTTGCTGGATCCGGAGGCGCTGCTCGCGACCAACACCTCGACGCTCGCCGTCACTTCGCTCGCCGCCGCGACCAAGCGCCCGGATAAGGTGGTCGGGATCCACTTCTTCAACCCGGTCTCCCGGCTTTCGCTGGTGGAGGTGGTTCGCACTCTGGTGGTGTCGGAGGAGACCTTGGAGGAGGCCTCCGCCTTTGCCCGCAGCCTCGGCAAGGAGCCGATTACGGTCGCCGACGAGGCCGGATTCGTGGTCAATGCCCTGCTCTTTCCCTACCTCAACTCGGCGGTTAGGCTGCTGGAGCGGCGGGTGGCGTCGATGGAGGACATCGACCGCGCCATGAAGCTCGGCTGCAGCTTCCCGATCGGGCCCTTCGCCCTCCTCGACCTGGTCGGGCTGGACGTGGCCCAGGCGATCCTGGGGGAGCTGTACCAGGAGACGGGAGACCAGGCGGCGCTGGCCGCCCCGACGATCAAACGGATGTGCGCGGCCGGCTATCTTGGAAAGAAGACTGGCAGGGGTTTCTACACCTACTAGAACGGGTAACTATGACCAGGCTTGAGCGCCCCGATCGCGAGTGGGTGATGAGAACCTACGCCGGCCACTCCTCCGCCCGGGCCAGCAACGCGCTCTTCCGCTCGAATCTGGCCAAGGGCCAGACCGGCCTGTCGGTCGCCTTCGACCTTCCGACCCAGCTCGGCTACGACCCGGACTTGCCGCAGGCGAGGTCGGAGGTGGGGAAGGTGGGGGTGGCGATCGCCCACCTCGGCGACATGCGTGAGCTCTTCGACGGGATCCCCCTGGACGCGATGAACACCTCGATGACCATCAACGCCACCGCTCCCTGGCTCTTCTCGCTCTACCTCGCGCTCGCCTCCGAACAGGGGGTGGACTACCGCAAGCTGGCCGGAACCACGCAGAACGATATCGTCAAGGAGTACCTCTCCCGGGGGACCTTCATCTTCCCCCCCGAGGCTTCGAAGCGGCTGACCGTCGACCTGATCTGCTACTCGGTCAAGCACGTCCCGAAGTGGAACCCGATCAACGTCTGCAGCTACCACCTCCAGGAGGCCGGCGCCACCCCGGTCCAGGAGGTCGCCTACGCGCTGGCGTCCGCGATCGGCGTGCTCGACGCGGCGCAGGCGTCCAACCAGGTGAACCGGGAGGAGTTCGAGCGGGTGGTCGGGAGGATCTCCTTCTTCGTCAACTCCGGAACCCGCATCGTGACCGAGATCTCCAAGATGCGCGCCTTCACCAGGCTGTGGGACGAGATCAGCCGGGACCGGTACGGCATCGGGGACCCGAACCTGCGCCGCTTCCGCTACGGGGTGCAGGTCAACTCGCTGGGGCTAACCGAGGTACAGCCGGAGAACAACGTCTACCGGATCCTGCTTTCGGCGCTGGGGGTCACCATGTCGCGAGGTGCGCGGGCGAGGGCGCTCCAGCTCCCGGCCTGGAACGAGGCGATCGGGTTGCCGCGGCCGTTCGACCAGCAGTGGTCGCTCCGGGCCCAGCAGATCCTGGCCTTCGAGACCGACCTGCTCGAGTACCCGGATATCTTCGAGGGGAGCCGGGTCGTCGAGGAGATGACCGCGGAGATCTGCAGCGAGGCGATGGCCGAAGTGAACCGGATCGTCGAGGCTGGAGGGGTCTTTGCCCAGATCGAGGAGCTCAAGACCGAGCTGGTTCGGGCGCAGGCGGCCCGGACTCACCAGATCGAGACGGGGGAGCAGGTGGTGGTGGGGCTGAACCGCTTCGCCGAGTCCGAGCAGTCCCCCCTGGTCTCGGCGGGAAGCCGATCCCACTACGAGGTTGACCCGGCGGAGATCGACGGCGTGGTGGCGGCGTTGGCCAGCTTCAAAGCCGGCCGTGACCGGGCCCGGGTCGGAAGGGCGCTCGCCGCCGTTGCCGCTGCCGCCCGCGACGGGAGCAACATCGTTCCGCCCTCGGTCGAGCTGGCCCGGGCCGGCGGCACCACCCAGGAGTGGGCGGACACCCTGAGGGAGGTCTTCGGGGTGTACCGCGCCCCGACCGGGATCCGGGGCGCCCACGGGGTGCGGGAGGAGCACCTCTCCGGCATCGCCAGCCGGCTCTCGCGGCTCCCAGGAGGCCCGCCGCGGTTGCTGGTAGCCAAGCCGGGGATGGACGGCCACTCCAACGGTGCCGAGCAGATCGCCGCCGCCGCCCGGGACTCCGGGTTCGAGGTCATCTACCAGGGGATCAGGCAGACCCCGGCCGAGATCGCCGCCGCCGCCCGCGACGAGGATGTGGACCTGATCGGGCTCTCGATCCTCTCCGGCTCCCACGAGCGCCTGATCGCGGAGGTGATGGAGGAGCTCCTCAGCGCGGGCGTGAGCGCGCCGGTGGTGGTGGGGGGGATCATCCCGGCCGACGATGCGGCCCGCCTGAAGCTGCTGGGCGTGCGGGCGGTCTACACGCCGCGGGACTACCAGATCGCCGGGATCATGGCGGACCTGGCGGGGCTGGTGGAGTCCGAGAGATTATCCGCTCAAGATCCCGGCCCGCAGGTCGAATTGTAAGCATGCGACTTAGGGGGTTGATATCCCTGGCGATCGGTTTGGTGGGCATTGCCCTAGCGGCAGTCGGCTACCACGAGAGACAGGCGATCGAAGGATTGGGAGGGTCCGTAGTGGGGTTCTTGGCTGTAGTGCTGTCGTTGTCCTCCAGGGAACGCAGGGAGGAGATGCCGCTTGCGGCGGAGCCGGAGGTTGCGGTCGAACCGGTGGATCCGATCACCGATCCTTTGACCGGCCTGATGAACGACATCTTCTTCTCCGGCCTGCTCGGGACCAAGGTGGCGACGGCCAGGCGCCGGCTGTGGCCGCTCAGCATCGTCCTGCTCCAGGTGGTGATCGCCACCGACGACGACGCCGCCATCGATTCGGCCATCTACGAGTTCTCGAACATTGTTCGCACCACCCTGCGGACCGCCGATGTCGCCTGCCGCGTGGGAGCCCGTACCTTCGGCCTCCTGCTCGACGATACCGACGAGGACGGGGCGGCGTGGGTGGCGGAGCGGATCCAGATCGCCCAGGCTCGCCGCGCCGACAACTCGGTGGCCAAGGTTTGCGCCGGAGTCTCCAGTTACCCGAGCCACGGAATCGAGCCCGGGGAGCTGATGACCACCGCAAAGGAGGCGCTGCGCGGGTCGATGGAGGAGGCCGAGTCCCCCGGCCTCGGCAAGGTCGTCGTCGCTCCGCAGCGCCCGCTTTAGCGCCCTCCCCCCTCCGGCGGCGGAGATCGGGAATTTTTTTGACCGATCGACCAGCACTGTTGGCGGTCTTGGGGACACGGGAGGTCACGGCCCGGGAAGTTCTCTGTTAGTGTCTACGGGGACGTGCTGGAGTAGTCCGGTAGACAACCCCGGGCGACCGCAGTAGGAGGGTCTTGGCGTTGAAACGGTGGGCGAGGGCAGCGGTCAGCCGGGGGCTTGCGGTTCCCCTGATTGCGGCTCTCGTGGCGGCCGAGACCGGGATCAGCTGGTCTCCGGCGAGCAGCCAGCTCCAGGACGCAAAGGCCCAGGCGGCGGCGCTCAGCGCCAAGCTGGCCCAGCTTCGGACCGAGACCCAGGCGGCGGCCTCGAACTACCAGAACGCCGAGGCGCAGGTCCAGCAGACCCAGGCGAGTATCGCCGCAACCAGGGTTAGCGTGGCGGCCAAGCAGGCCCAGCTCGCCCAGCTTCGGCAGCAGGTGTCCCGGGAGGCGCTAAGCCTTTTCGAGCAGTCCGGCTCTACCGCCCCCTTCCTCGCCATCATGCAGGGGGGGGCGAACACGGCCGCCATCGTCCAGGAGGACGTCTCCACCGCCTCTTCGATCCAGCAGCAGGCGGTCACCAGCTACCAGGTGGCCAAGCAGCAGCTCCAGGACCAGCTGCTCCGGCTGAACTCGCTCGAGCAGCAGCAGCAGGCGGCGGTGACGGCCGCCAGCCAGGATCTGGCGAGCATCCAGGCCAACGTGAAGCAGGCCCGGGCCCAGCTCGCCTCGGCCAACCAGCAGGTCCAGCAGCTGATCGCCCAGCAGCAGGCGGCAGCGGCGGCAGCAGCGGCGCAGGCCGCAGCGGCTGCGGCAGCGTCCCAGGCGGCAGCGGCGCAGGCGGCTCCCCAGGGCCCGCCCCCGGTCTTCTCCAACTCCGGCTACGCCAACCCGCTGCGGGCGGTGCAGGGGCTGCAGACCTGGCGGGTCGACCAGGGGGTCGACTACGCCGGGACGGGGGCGGTCTACGCCCTTGGCAACGGCATCGTGACCATCACCGAAAGCGGATGGCCGAACGGCACGTACATTGGATACAGGCTCACCAGCGGGCCGGCCCAGGGGGACTGCGTCTACGTTGCCGAGTACCTCTCCACCAACGTCTCGGTGGGGGAGCAGGTCAACTCCAACACCGTCCTCGGGTACATGACCAACCAGGGGATCGAGACCGGGTGGGGGAACAGGGGATGCGACGGCACCACGATGGCGGCTCGCAGTGGGGAGTGGGGTGGGGTCTGGTCGACCGGATACGGCGTCAACTTCTCCCAGCTCCTCCAGAGCCTGGGCGCCCCTGGGGGCGTGGTGTACGCACCCGTGCAGGGCGGGGCCCCGGGGATGCCGGCCTGGTAACCGGCCCCTCGCCTACCTGATCCCGGCTCTCCGGAGGCGGACCTGCACCCACCACCGGTTCTGGAAGCGCCACCCCGCCGGGTCCTGGGGCGGAGTCGCTTCGGCAACCCTCTCCCCACCGCCCGCGAGCGCCA
>JAJYHR010000126.1 GCA_021784675.1 Actinomycetes bacterium | reverse complement strand
GTGACCCTGAACTCCACCTGCCTGTTGATCGGAAGAACCAGCTTGGTGGTCTCGATGCCGCCCTCCGACGGGTACGTGAAGGTCCACAGCCATTGCTGGCCGGTGACGTCTACCACCAGCGGGTCCGATCGCGTCCCGCCAAACATACCGCCCTGACCGACCGGAGTCCCAAAGGTTCCCACCTTGGTCATCCCGTAGAGACCCCAGACCAGCAAGAAGACGCAGAGGCCCGCGGACACAGAGGGCCAGAGGATGAGTGCCAGCCGATTGCTTCTGATCGGGGGGCCATCTTCGGTCGGCATTCCCTGCGTACGGAAGCGCCACAGGCTGTACCCCACGAAGGTGAGCACGAAGAAGGCCACCGGCACCGCGATCGCGGTAAAGACGACGATGGTCAGGTTCTGGTCGGCCATCTGCGGTGACGCGGCCGGTCGAAGGATGGCCTTCATGATCAGCACCGAGAGCGCGATCCCGATCACCGACGCGATCGCCCAAGCTACTAGAACGAACCGAAGGTGGTGCTTGGAAGTTTCTGCCTGAGCCATCGCCTACCCCTTGCCTACAACCAGGTTGCCAGCCATATACCCCTGGGACTCCATCGGGCCTCCCCAGCCGTTGTAGCCAGTCCCGCACGGAACGAAGCACTGGAAGACGTAGTCCCCAGAGCCCCCGGTCACGATCGAGAACCGGACGACCGCCGGTGCCGGATACCCGTTGGCAAGTGTCGGCGCGTTGGACGGCACCCCGAGCAGCGGGACGCTCACGAACACCGTCGGCTGGCCTGACTGCGGAATGCCGTGGATGGTGAAGGTGTGGGCGACGCTCTGGCTGGGAAGCGCCACCGCCTGCCTCCCGTTGTAGTAAGCGGTACCCCCGACGGTCCCTACCACCCGATTGAAGTACGGATCCAGGGTTGCAGTCGAAGAGTCGTACTGCTTGATCGTGAAGGTGACCACGGCATGGGCCGGCACCCACAGGTTGGTGGCCGAGTAACTCACCCAGGACGGGTGCGCCCCGCCACCCTTCCCGTGCTCCCCGGCCATGGAGTTCGGGTAGACCGAAAGGGTGATCTGCGCGTGGGGCATCTGGCCGGTCGGGCCCTGCACGGTACCGACCGGCCTCGCCATCTCCACCGGACCTACGTGGTCGAAGGTGCTAAGGCCGGATCCGGCGCGCTCAGCATAAAGCACCAGCGCGACCACCGCCGCACCGGCCACCACCGCCACCGCCACACCTACCGGTCTCGGCAACGCTCTCCTCCGCCTTGTTCGGCTCTGTTCCTTTACCAAAACGAACCCCCTTTTTTTCCAATCCGATTTGCGGCTAGGACACAGGAATTCCTCAGTATAGGTGGGCGTCGGAGTGAACGTCAAGTATGTCACTAGATGTTTATGGTTACCCTGGACGTTTACCTGAGAAACTTCCGATTGGCTCTCCCTCTCGGCAACCCCGCCGGGTATCCGGCGCATCAGCGCAGGTACAGGCGGCGGAAACGCCGATCACAGGCTCATGAGAAGGCGGGCTGCCGTAATCTTCCCTGCCGCAGCCGACCGGCGAAGCGGTGTTCGTGGTGACCGATACGCTCCACCCGCGCGATCGACAGCCAGGCGAAGCGGACGCCCCGAAGGACGGATCCGGCGCTCCCCTAGATGCCGGCCGTAGCCTCGAAGCCTACGGTCTCCTCCTCCACGCCAATCTCAGAGGAGAGCGCCACCACTCCCCTGACGATGCGCCCCTCGGTCTCGCGGGCGATGCTCCCGAGGCGGTCGCCGGAGAAGACCACCCCGATCTGCCGGGTCAAATCCGCCACCTGCTTGACGTTCCTAATGAAGTCCCCGGGAGCGATCTCAGAGCTCTTCAGTACCTTGGCGAGCGGGTGGCCCTCTGTCCAGCGGAAGATCAGCTTCGAAAAGCCGAGATCCGGCTCCCGCGTCACCGGGAGACCGGCCTCGAACTCAGCCGCGCGCAACTCGTCGGCGACGGCCTCAGCCGTTTCGAAGAGCGAGAACAGCCGGCCTGCCCCGGGCCAGAAGGGATCCCCCTGGAAGCTGGGTCTCGGTTCAAAGGTAAACCAGGAGAGCATGGCGGCAAACTCGGGGGAGCTGACCTCGTCAAGCCGCGCACGGTCCAGAAAGAGCGCGATAAACAGGTCAGACTCCGAATAGATCTGAGCGAGCCGCGCTCCCGCCTCCGTCAGCTCCCACCCCTCGGAGAAGCCGAACCGTTCCAGCACCGAAGTCACCCGGTCCAGCCGCGCAGAGAGCGCCCCCCGACGGGCGGCTATGCGGTCCTCGAGCCGGCTCGTCCTGATAACGCTCCTCCCATCGTCCGCCGTTCCGGAGAGGAACTGCTTCGATGGCTCGAAACGATGCTTGGTGCGGAGCGTCCTCCGCAGCGCGCGGGTGGCCTCGCGCCTGAGGGCCTCCTTGCCGATCCCGACCCCTGCCCCGCCCGCGAGATCGCTAAGGTCTATAGCGGCTCCGATGCGGACGTCATCAAGGTGCCGCGAGCTCAACCCGTAACGCTTGCCGCTCGCAGAGACCGCCTGCAGGCGGAGCTCTCCCCCACCCCGATCGGTGACGCCGACCACCAGCAGCGCGGAGCGATGATGCCTCGACCCCTCCGCAGGGACCGAAAGCACCGACCCCAGCACGATCGGGGACGTCGGCCTCTTCTGGTCGTCGCTCCTCCGCCGGAGCGTCCGCAGCTCTGCCTCCAGTCGCACCACCTCGGAATCCTCGTTGAACTGGGCAAACGAAAGGTTTAGGAGCTCCTTTGCCTGCTCAGGGGTGTACCGCTTGATCAGGTTGGCGGCCATGTTGTAGGTGGGATGGAATGAGCTCGTAATCGGATAGAAGTCCCCGCGAACCAGCTGCGCAACCTCCGAGAAGGCGACGGTCGGGCCCCAGACGACGTAGCTGGTCCCGCGCGTGTCGATCCCGCGGCGGCCCGCCCTTCCCGAGAACTGGGTGTACTCCCCGGCCGAGAGCAGCTTGTGTCCCTCCCCGTCGAACTTGACCAGCTTCTCGATCACCACCGACCTCGCCGGCATGTTGATCCCCAGCGAGAGGGTCTCGGTGGCAAAGACCACCTTCACCAGCGCCCGCTCGAAACACTGCTCCACGATCTCCCTGAAGGGCGGGATCATCCCGGCGTGATGCGGAGCGACACCCGCCTCCAGCTCGGCGATGAACTCGCCGTAGCCGACGGCGTTTAGATCCGCCATATCGATCCGGGCTAACCGGCTGTCGACGATCTCCCTTATCGCCCGCCTGTCCGCCGAGGTTGTCAGCCTGACGCCGCTTAGCAGGACTTCACTGGCCGCAGCCTCGCAACCGGCCCTGGAGAAGACGAAAATGATAGCCGGAAGGTCGCGCTGCGATGCCAGGAACTCGACCGCCTCCGGGCGAGGAACCCCTTTTGCGACCGGTCCTCCTCGCTTCGTCCGCGCCAGCCACGGCGGGTCCAGCTCGGCACCGCGCGGGTTCTCCTGGCCGTCTACCAGGATGGGAATCGCGTTCACCTCGCGCAACCGCTTGCTCGCGTACAGGTACTTGTGCTCAAGCGGGACCGGGCGGGCGTGCGCCTCGACCACCGTCATCTGGCCACGCACCTCTCGCATCCACCCGGCGAAGTCCTCCACGTTGGAAACCGTCGCCGAGAGGCAGACCAGCTTCACCGACCGCGGGAGGTGAATGATAACCTCCTCCCAGACGGCTCCACGATAGGGGTTCTGCAGGTAGTGGACCTCGTCGAGCACGACCATCCCCAGATCGGCAAGCGCCTCCGGGGAGGCGTAGATCATATTCCTCAGCACCTCGGTGGTCATCACCACCACGTCCGCCTCGGCGTTAATGGAGTTGTCGCCGGTCAAGAGGCCCACCCGATCGTTGCCGAAGAACCGGCAGAACTCGTGGTACTTCTGGTTGGAGAGCGCCTTGAGCGGCGTGGTATAGAAGCAGCGCTTGCCCTCATCGGTGGTAAGAACGGCGCCGTAGAGGCCGACCAGCGTCTTGCCTGACCCCGTAGGGGCTGCCACCAGAACCGACTCGCCGTTGGCAATGGCAGCAAACGCCTGCTCCTGGAACGGATCGAGCTCCAACTCCAACCGTTCCTGGAATCTGGTTGTGAACGACAACGAGCACCCCTTCGGATGGCGTCGGAACCCTCCCTGGAGCCAACCCTCATCATCGACTCTAGCCGGGAACATGCGCCGGCTGCTCAGCCCGCGGGTAGCCCCCGCCTTCGCCTCGCGAGCCTCCCGATCACGATCGATCCCTCGTAAAACAGCACCAGCGGGACGGTTAACGCCGTAAGCGAGTAGGGGTCGTTGGTGGGAATGAAGATCGCTACCGCGAGGATTATCCCGAACCAGGCGATACGACGCCTCTTCACCAGCTGCTCGGGCGTGACCACCTCGAGCAGCTCTAGCCCCGTAAGCACCACCGGGAATAGGAAAGCAACTCCGAAGATGACCATGAGCAGGAGCAGGAAGAACAGGTAGCTCTGAGGGGTATAGATGGCGTGCACCCGTGTTCCTGCAGCCGACTGCAGGAACTGGAGAGCGAAGGGGAGCACAAAGTATGCCACCATTGCCCCGGCCACAAAGAGCAGGGCCGCAGGAAGAGAAAGAAGTACGCTAAGCCGACGCTCCCGGCGATGAAGACCCGGAGAGACGAAGCGCCATAGTTCCCAAAACACTACCGGAGAGGCCGCAAAGAGCCCGAAGACCCCACTCACCTTTAGCCGGGCGGAGAAGCCGTCAAAGGGTCCGGTCACGTAGAGGCCGCACCCGCTCGAACCCGATACCTGGCATAGCGGGTGCATGAGCACCGCCAGCAGCTCCGGGTAGATGATGTAGCCCGCAATCGCGCCGGCTGCTACCGCAACCACGGCGACGATAAGCCGGACACGCAGCTCGGCTAGGTGATCGGTCAGGGACATCTCATCGCGCCGCCGACGTTGGGAAGACCTAACCCGCACTGGTCCCGTTGCCCATCGCTACCCCTCCAACACCCTCAATTGAGTTCCGGCGAACCCCTGTCGAAACCGTGAGGCCCACCCAACACGCTGGCGCCCGCCGGCTCCCGCCCGCCCTCGCGGCTGGGGGCCGCTCCGGCGTCGAGAAGCGAGCCGAGCACTCCCGCGCCGGTGACCGCCTGCACCTGCCTTGCCAGAAACTCAGCGGGAGCGCGGACCAGGGCCCACAGCTCCCCCGCCCGCCTTGCGACCTGAGGAAGCCGCTCCGGTCCGAGAATGATCAAGCCTGCTACCAGGACGAAGATGATCTTGGTGGGATCGACGTTCATCTACCCGCCACTCCTCACCAGCCCCAACCGGTCGTAGACCACCCGCACGGTATCGCTGGCGATCTCGTTGGCCCGGTCCGCTCCTTGCGCGAGCAGCCGCGCCAGCTCCGCCGGGTCGGTCTGGAAGAGCTCGAACCGGATCTTGATCGGAGTCAAGAGCTCGACCAGCGCCTCGGTGAGGGCCTTCTTCAACTGCCCGTAACCAGAGAACTCCCCGGCGCACTCCTCTGGGGCCTTGCCGGTGAGCGCCCCAAGCATCTCGAGCAGGTTCGTGACCCCAGCGCGCTCCGGATCCTCAGGAAGGTAAGCCAGCTCATTGAAGGTGTCGGTCTTGGCGCGGGCAATCTTCCGGGCGATCTCGTCATCGGAGTCGGAGAGGAAGATGATCCCCTGCGGGCTGGAGGATGACTTGCTCATCTTCTGGAGCGGGTTCGCCAGATCCATGACCCGGGAACCGTGGGCGACCCGCTGTGCCTTCGGGACCGTGAAGGTCTCCCCGTACGCGTTATTGAACCTGATGGCAAGATCACGGGCCAGCTCGAGGTGCTGCGTCTGGTCGTCCCCTACCGGCACCAGATCGGCATGGTAGAGGAGAATGTCGGCGGCCATCAACGCAGGGTAGGTGAAGAGCCCGACCCTCACCTTGGACAGACCCTTCGACTTGTCCTTGAACTGGGTCATCCGGCTCAGCTCTCCGTAGGTGGCAGTGCACTCCATCACCCAGCCCAGCTGGACATGACCAGGCACGTGGCTCTGGATCACCACCGTCGCCTGCCCCGGGTCAATACCAACTGCGAACAGCGTCGCCGCCATGTCCAAAGTCGCCGCTCCCATGGAGTCCCGGTCGTTCTCCACGGTAAGCCCATGCAGGTCGACAACCAGGAAGATCGAGTCGTTGGCGCTCTGATCCCGCACCCAGTTGACGAAGGCACCCAAGTAGTTGCCGATATGCGCCCGACCCGTTGGCTGGATACCCGATAGCACCCGCTGCTTTGCCACCAAACCTCCAACTACAACCGCTTGGACCCGATTCTACAGCAGTGGCAAACGCTAACATCGACCGCACAAGGTGCGAAGGGGCGGCGCAGCCTCTTCGGAGAAGGGGTGGCAAGCGACCTCGGAAAGTTTATAGGAGAGCTACTCGCCCCTATCGTCGATCAGCCGCTTCACCTGGTCGAGCCAACCGGGGTTGGCGAGCTCGAAGTGAAAGTCAAGCAGGTCGTCGTAGCTTATCGGCGGCCCATCCGGCAGGTCGTTGAGCTCCTCCGGCAGCCTCCAGAACTGGATCTTCACCCCCGCGGCAACCAGCACCTCGACAATGCGCCGCTCGATCTGCTTGGCCACGACCATATGGCACTCCGGGCACCGGAATGTATAGCTAGCCTCGCCGTTCGAGGAACACAGCATCACCTTCATCTGACCAGGGGAGACGTCCACGTCCCCGCAACTCGGGCAGGAGGCCCTTATGATGGGCATGGCGACTCCCTTCGCGCTCCGCATTCCATACCCTTGGATATCGGGAAAAAAGCCCGCCGACTGAACCCACTACTCCCTCAGAATCGTTTATTCGGAATCTCCGAAGATCGATTTCGGTAGCTTTGTAGATCTGTAACGGCGATAGCCAAGCGGTAGTGTTTGCAAGAGAATGGCCAGGCGGCGAATAGCTTCGTTCCTTTGATTCGACAGGTCGGGCCAACAGCTGGCGCCACCGCTGGACGAGAAGGCGGTGACCTGATAGGAGCCTGATCGCGCGCCGCGCTCTCGTCACAGTCACGCCCTCCTCTCCCGGCCGGCGCGCGTGCACCGGTTAGAAAGGATTCCGGGCTCCGGCCGTCGCAACGCCTCGCCGGTGGAGGTGTGAAGCGATTGGAGCAACCACGCGGCAGAAGGCACTAGCCGAGGCCGTCAAAGGGCTTCTACAAGGCCGAGTGCGCTAAAAGACCAAACGGCAGCGACTGGGGCGACGCTGGCCGCCCGATCGCCACCATGGGACGGGTGCGCCGGTGGAGCCATGAGCGCCTCCGCGGCTATCTGCTTGCCAGCCTGCGGCTGGCGGAGATGAAGAACGGGATGGCGGAGGCCTCAGCTACCAGGGAGAAAGCAACGACCAGCGGGAGCGACACACCGAATAGCAGCCCGATCGCAGTGCTCCCGAGGAACCAGGCAACTCCGTAGCCACCAGTGAAGATGCCGAAGGCCGACGCCCTCCGCTCGGGACCGACCATCTGGCTGACTGCCGCCGGAATGATCGACTCCTGGACCCCGGATCCGATCCCCCACAGGACGATTCCAGCCAGGCTCGGCCAGAACCCACCGAGAAACACCAGCGGCGCATACGCCGCCGCCAACACCGTTAGCGGCACCAGCAACCGCATGCCAACCCGGTCGAACATCCTTCCGAACACCAGCGATCCCGCCCCACCTACCGCCATGGCTACGGCGTAGAAGACCGGCACGAGCCCGCTTGGGATCGTTCTCGCGCTCTCGAAGTGGTAAGCGATAAGCGGGAAGTCGGCAAAACCCGCGCCAACCAGAGCCGCCGCGGCCAGGTAAAGCCAGAACGCCCCGGGTTTTCTCGCCACAGCAACGGAGGACGATCGGGTCGCAAGGTCGCCTGGCGCCGGGTAGGTGAAACGAGCAACGCCGAGGAGCGTCAGCTGGATGATCGCGGGAACGGCCAGGAGCGCAAAGGCAACCGTGTAGTCGTGGTGGTAGAGGACCAGCACGAGAGCCACCAACAGTGGCCCAAGGGTCGCACCGAACTGGTCGAGCGCCTCGTGCAACCCGAAAGCCCAACCGTAGCCGATCTCACCCGCCGCGTGCGCGAGCATGGCGTCGCGAGGTGGATTGCGGACCGCCTTCCCGACACGCTCCAAGACGATCAGGAGAGCAGCCACCTCCCAGGTGCCCGCGAGAGCCAGCAGGGGAACCACCGACATCTGGAGTATGTATCCGCCTATGGTTATCGGCCAGTACAGGCCGGTGCGATCCGCGCTGCGGCCCGAGAATATCCGGAGCCCGTAGCCGAGGAGCTCGCCCCCTCCAGCGATCATGCTTATCGCCAGCGCACCCGCACCCAACAACCCGAGATAGGGGCCGATGATACTTCGAGAGCCCTCGTAGGTGGCGTCAGCAAAGAAGCTCATGGCACCTACGAGGAGCACAAAGCGCATGGCGCGCGGACGTTTTCGCGATGCGCCTGTTCGGAATTGACGGCGATCGGGCTTCCTCCAGCCTCTAATCACGGGAACCCTCACCTGTACGCCCGGCGACGCTTCCTATCGCGAAACGGGCGAAACCCGCGATCCGGATCAATCGGGCTCTCCCGGCTCCGATATCCCATTCCGAGAGGGTTCCAGCGGATGGTTCGGAGGGATGGTCTCTCCAAACCACGCCCCCACTCGCAGGTAGATGTCCTCCCCGAAGCTGGTCGGCAGGGGGTCGCCCTCTTCGATCCGGTAGCTTCTCCTCCCGTTTGGCCGGCGTTGTGCTCGGAGGAAGAGGGCGGTGCTCATGGACTGCGAGTGGAGGCTGCCGGCGAAGTCGAAGAGATGGGTAACGAAGATTACCCTGACACCCGAGTCTGCCAACGCGAGAACCACCTGCCGGGTAATTTCAGACCCCTCGCTCTCGTTGGTCGATGCAAACGACTCGTTGAAGAGGATCAGGCTGCCCGGCGTGATCCGGTCAGCGATCACGCTCATCCGGCCCAGCTCCTGGTCGAAGCGTCCGCTAACCATGGATCCGTCCTCCTCCCGGGCAAAGTGGGTGAAGATGCCGGCGCATACGCTGCTCCGGAACTCCCGCGCACAGGTGAACATCCCGCACTCCATCATCAGCTGCGCGAGGCCGACGCTGCGGAGGAATGTCGACTTGCCGCCTGAATTCGCGCCCGTGATGATCAGCAACGGCTTGCCATCGGCGGAAACGTCGTTGCCGACTACCTCGTTACCAGCCCTCAGGACGAGGCTGGCATCGCGCAGATCCAGAGCCGAGAGGCGCAAGGGTCGGCTCTCCGAGGGTTGGGGAAAGCAGGTGGGGACGCCCCTCTCCCTGAGCCCGTCCGCTAGGTTGACGCACCCCACGTAGAATCCAAGCTCCGCCCGAAGCATCTTGAAGAAGCTGCCGATGTGGTCCGCGGACTGCGCCGCCGCGTTGGCCACCAGGTTGATCCCGCGACTGGCAAGATCCCCCAGCGCATCGGCGCCGGCTTGGTCTCGCGAATCGATGGTAAAGGCATATGAGGAACGGCCCCCAATCCCGAGCCTCCGCCTCCAGCCAGCGCTCCGGCCACCCGGCGAGCGCAGTACCAGGTTGATCCCGCTGTTGTCCGGACCCAGCTCCGCGCTCATCAGCTGGCCATCGCGAAACCTGAGCTGCTCCAGGTGACGGCCTATCTCCCGGAAATACCGATCGTCAAGGTCATCCACCACGGACTCCAGCAAGACCTTAAAGCCCTCGGACTCGAACTTGCTGCGATGCTCGGCGGCGAGCCTAGCAAGCTCGCTCAGCCGCACGACGAAGGCCTCCAGCTGGTGGACCGCCACCGAAAGCACGGATCCCGGCAACCGCGACGACAGCCCCCAGATCCCCCGCTGATCCTCGAGGGCTCCGACTGCAATCGCGTACATCTCGCGGACGATCTCCGGGTGGGCCAAGCAGTCGGCCAGGATCTCCTGGCGGTAGCGGATCCTCGCCGGATCGCCCAGGCTGGTGAGCAGCACCCGTTCGGCCAGATCGAAAAGATACCGGTCTCCGGCTGCCATGGCATGGAAAACGGTCGCCGCTTCAAGGTCCTGGACCAGATCCTCGTGGCCGGGCGGGAGCGCGGCGTCGAGGTCGAGG
>JAJYHR010000049.1 GCA_021784675.1 Actinomycetes bacterium | reverse complement strand
CCGTTCCGCCACCCCCCAAACCGGAGATCATGGCCAAGATTCCCCGCACCTCGCGCCGCCCTGCCCCCAAAGCTCCGGATGCAGCTCCGGATTGAGGCTTGGAGGGCGGGCTTCGCCACGCTCTTTGCCGACGCTCCGGAGTGCTCCTTCCGCCTGGCGGGCTTTGCGGACGGCGTCCCCGCGGGCATCATCGGCGGCGATGCCGTGGACGACGCGGTAGTGGTGCGCTACCACCTTGTCGAGGAGGGATTCCGTGGTCTGGGCCTCGGAGGAATGCTTCTCGAGGAACTGGTGACGCTGGCAGAGAGTTCCGGCTTCCGCCGTGTGGAGGCGTCGGTTCCACCGGGAGACCGGATCGCCAAGCTCACCTACGAGTCTTCCAGCTTCAAGGCGGTTAGGATCGTGTTATGCCGGGAGCTCCTGCCAGGTTAGCGGTGTCCGCCCTGGTGGTGCGCTCTGGCAAGGTCGTGCTAGTCCAAAGGGGCGCCGGGGTAGGGGAGGGGCTATGGGCGCCGCCAGGCGGGAAGACAGAGCGCGGCGAACGACTCGCAGACGCCTGCTTCAGGGAGGTTTACGAGGAGACCGGGATCCGGGTTCGCGTGCTTCGAGCGGTTTCCGAGATCGAAGTCTTCGCCTCCGATCGCTTCTGCATCGTCTCATTCCTGGCCACGCCGGCCCTCGATGGCGTTGCCGCCACAGCAGGCAGCGATGCGCGCACTGCCTCATGGTACGACCTGCGAGAGGCGAAGCTCCTCCCGCTGGCCCCGGGAGTGCGTACTCTGCTGGATGCTATGTTCCCAGGCGTACGCCCGGCGGCGGTACCAGAAGGGTAAGCCTCCAGCTGGAACCTACTCGGCGGAGCGCTCCTCGCGAATCCGCGAGATTGCGGCAAGCACCGTGCGCCGCCTGCGATGGGCAAGCTCGAAAAGCTCGATCTCACTCAGGTCGGCGAGCGAGCGCCCGTCGAGAAGGTCAATGATCTGGGCCGCGGTGAGCGAGTCGTAAGCCTCAACGCCTCCGACCAGCGCCTTCCCGCCCGGCTTCGGCGGCTCCGGAGGTGCCGCCGATTCGGGTTCGGCCTCCGTTGGGGCTCCTGGCCGGGGAAAGATGGACTGGACGGTCGCGTCAATAGTCTGTATCGTGCTTCCGACCGTCCTCTTGATCTCAGAGGTCTTCTCCTCGACGTTCCGGCGAACACCGCTCAAGGCATCCTCGACGCCGGCAAGCTCGGAGCCGTAGCGCGCCTTGACCACGCCGGCGGCGAGCTGCCCGACGAACTGGGCGGTTTGCACGGGACCCGATATGAACTTCCGCCCCTCTTCGGTGGCGTTGGGAAGTGCCTTGAGCAGCGCGGCGGCGATCCCGATCGGTTGGTAGACGAGGCGGTCCAGAAGCTCTTTTCCTAGATCGAATTGCTTGCCCGAATCCGGTGCCATGATGCTCCCTTCCTCCTCCATCCAGCGTATCGTGATCACAGCTGCGTCGTTCAGCTCGGGTCCCGCCCTAGTCTCAGACGCAGTCCCGGCAGTACATCTGCCCCTCATCCGCGAGCTGGTTCATGCTCTTCACCAGGAAGCACGACTGGCACACGAACTCGCCGGGCTGGCGGGGACGAACCCTGAGCAGCGTGTCGGTTGACTCGTCGATCTCGGCCTCCTCGTCGAGATCGATCTCGACGCCCACAAAGCGCTCACGCAAAATCTCATCGAGGGCCGATTCGACATCCTCCTCCTCGTCAAGCTCCTCCAGCTCCTCGGCATCGGCCTCTTCCTCGGGACGGGGCTCCTCGCCAATGTCTTCATTCTCGGCCTCGGCAAGCTGCTCGACGCTCGCCAGGTTGTCGGAGTCGGCCTCTTCCTCGAGCTCGTCTAGGTCCGATACCTCCTCAAGCTCCTCCAGATCCTCCAGATCCTCGAGCTCCTCCAGATCCTCGAGGTCTTCCAGATCCTCCAGATCGTCGAGCTCCTCGAGCTCCTCGAGCTCCTCGGCACCGTTAGCCTCGATTTCCTCGGCACCGGCAGAGTCCCCTTCTACCGAGTTGCTGCTGCTCTTTTCACGCTTTTCTCTTGCCATTTACTCCTCATCCATCTGCATTCTCGTCGTTCGATTCGGCAATATTAACCAGATTCAGGCGAAAATAGTTCCGGCACTCAAATTCTTTCCCGATTATCGCTCAGGCGGCTCTCTGCGAAGAGCCTCCCAAGCTCGTACTCGCCGCTGTCAACGAACTGCATGACCGCCGCTATGCGGCGGTGGCCAGCATCCGCGATTGCCCTGTGGATGGCGATAGCCACCGCCCGGTAGGTCGGGTGGCCCTGTGGCTGAGAGCGGAGCTCGCAAAGGTGTAGGAGCTCCCGGGCGTTGGCCTTCACAACGAACCGCACCTTCGTGCGAAGCGGGAGCGGGTAGCGGCCAAGCTCCTCTCCAAAGGCGTCCCGCAGGCGTGCCGCAATCTGGAACGCCCGGTCATGAAGGGAGTTCGCGGCCTCGCCGAGGCCAAGCTCCGCCAAGAGCGGCTCGTCTAGCGTGCGGAAGAGTACGTAGCTCTGCTGGACCAGTAGAGTCAGTATCCGGTGGCGGGCGAGGTCGCGAAAGGTCCCGTAGTCGGTGACGATCTCAAAGGTGTACTCGGCAAGCTCCAGGGCTCGGCCGGGCTTGTGTCGGCGGTTTAAGCGATCGCCGGTGTAGTTCCGGAAGAGGTCGTCAAGGTCGTTGTCCGAGATCCGGCTCGCCCTGTCCATGCACTCCGCGAAGGGGAGGTCGGTGTGTTCGAAGAGAATCCCGGCTGCAACTCGGATTTCGGCGTTCGGGTCAAACGAAGAGAGGGCGACCACCGTCGCGCCGTCGCTCCGGCTGTGCCGGTTCGGTGGCGCCAGCTCGCGGGCGTTCTCTCGAGCCCTTCCGTAAGTGCGGGACAGGTACTCCTCCCACGCCCCGCCACGATCGGGGCGGTCGAGCCGGCTGGTAAGCGATGGGATCGCCCCTGCCAACTCGGCCGACAGTAGGGCGGCTATCCGGTGTGCCTCGGCGCTGCTGGCGGCGCGCAAGCGAAGCACGAGGTACTCGAGAGATTGGGCGTTTGCCACAACGCCCAAGTTTGTGATGGTGGACATCGGAAGCTCGCCGCGGGCGACGTCCAAGCTAGCTGCCTCGATGGCCCTCGCCTCCGCTCCCTTCGGGAGGGATCTCCCACCGAGAAGCTGGTTCCGAACCCGCCTCCTGGTCTCGCCGTAGAGCTCGAACTGGGCTGCGATGACCGAGCTGTACTCGTCGAGCAGGTCGCCGGAGAGCTCCTCCGGGACGACCGCCCGCGGATGGCCGTTCGGAAGGAGCGTGTCGAGAGGGACGTAGCGGGTCGACTGCTCCAGGTAGGCCATCAACCGCCCCCACTCGATCTGGCGCGCTAGCACCGTAGACACCTGCTCGATGGCGATGTGCAGCACTCCCAGCTGCGAGACGGAGTCGTCACCGTATTCGCCGATCACCCGGTCCATCAACCGCCGAGCGCTGCCTTCGCCAGCCCGGGAGCGCTCGGTGCCGCTAGGCGTGAAACCCGCGGCGAACTCGTCAAGGAAGACACGCCGAAGCGATCGCGCGGTACGCGAGTACCGCGCGAACAGTGCCGCCGCGACCTCTTCGCCGAGGTTCTTGAGAACGAACACTTGCCGGTCATGATTGGAGAACACCGCGTCGAGGATCTGCTTCTCATCGGTGGAAAATGCTTCCAGGTAGTCAGCCACGCCGCCAGCATAGGGCTGTGGCCGGCATGCCGTCGCCTAAACCGCAGGGATTTAGCTCGCCGACTGGAGAACGCTCGTGAGCGGCGAGATCTCAACGTTGGCGGCGGTAGAAGCGACGCCTACCGGGGGAAGAGTAAAGCGCCTTCCACGAATCAGGAAGCTCCCGCTCCATTCTTCAACCGCAACGATACTGTAGGTGCCGGCGGCGGTTGGCCGGAACTGGATGTCGCCATAGGGCCACGGGCCTCCAAGGGTGTTGAACCACCCGAGGCTAGTGCCGTCGACACGGACCTGGATCGTCCCGGTGGCGTCGATGGCCAGCCGCCCCAAGTTGGTCTCGGCAACCAGCTGCCGAGAGAGTGCACCGGTAATGCTCAAATACTCCGGGATGTTCACGATGCCGCGGGCAGGATCGAGCACGATGCCGGGGCGGGGAAGGTAGGCCTGGACAATCTCGGTCCAGTTGGAGACCGAAGGCGCCGGGGCTGGCTTTGTCGCAAGGCAACGCCGCACGTCCGCGAGCCGGTTCCAGGCCTCTTCAGCCCAGACAAGCTCGATGTCGTAAAGGGCTGCCGGCGGGTTTTCTACCCGGAAGCCGACGCAGGCGGCAACGCGATAGGTTCCGGTGTGCGCGACCATGTACGGGACGTAGATAGGGGGGCGCCCCGCCGGCACCTTGCGGGACCGGTTCGAGTTCCCCCGGATCACCACCGCGTAGCCATCCGGCAACGTTCGCCCCGCGACCGTCCACTCTGCCGGCGCTGAAGGCGGCAGCACGAGACGCCCTCCCGCGCTTTGACCGCCGACAAACCATACGATGGTTCCGAGCAGGACCAATAGTGCGCGGCTGGCAGACCTACCCTGTGCCATATTCCCTCCCTGGTTCGACACCAACCCGTAAGGGTTGTCTCCGGTGCCCGTCCAATCCTTGGACTGAAGTGAATGCTATGCGGCAAGCGCGGAGTGCGCAAGTATCTTGCTACGCCCCCATGGCGTGGTAGCCGCCGTCGACATGGATCAGCTCGCCCGTCGTCATCGGAAAGTAGTCGGAGGCCAGACAGAGCACCGCCTTTGCCACCGCGGTGGCGTCGAGCGGATCCCAGCCAAGCGGCGCCCGGCGTGGCCATTCGTCCTGGAAGGTTCGGAAGGCGTCGATGGACTTCGCGGCGATCGTCCGGATCGGGCCCGCCGAAACCAGGTTAACCCGGGCGTTAATCGGCGCCAGCTCACGCGCGAGGTACCTCGAGAGCGACTCGAACGCCGCCTTGGCCACGCCCATCCAGTTGTATCCAGGCCAGGCGACGGTGGCGTCGAAATCGAGGCCCACCAGCGAGCTGGTCTCCGCGGCCGCCATCAACGGCTTGAAGCCGCGGGCAAGCTCGGCTAGAGAGTACGCCGATACCTGGATCGCGGTTGCCACGTCGTCCCAGGGGGTGGCGAGCATCTCCCCGTCGAGGCAGGACGGCGGCGCGTAGCCGATGGCGTGGACGACGCCGTCGACCCGGTCCCATACCGCGGAGATCGCCGCCACCGCCGCATCCACCGAAGCCGTGCTGGAGGCGTCCAGCTCCACCACCTCGATCTCGGTGGAGAGCTTGGAAGCGGCCCGCCGGGTGATCGACAGTCCCCTGCCGAAGCCGGTAAGCATGACCGATGCGCCCTCGTCGAGTGCAAGCTCGGCGACACGGTACGCGATCGAAGCAGTGTTGAGAACCCCGGTTATTACCAGCCGCTTCCCATTTACGATGCCCATAACTTCTCCCTAGCCGTAGACTTCAATCAAAGTAGTGGCAAGTGCGCAACCGCTGTGTTGCTTTGCGATTGGGGTGATCCGTTGGACGTAGGGATAGTCGGAGGCACAGGTCCTTTGGGGTCGGCGCTGGCGGCCCGGCTGGCGTTGGGCGGCCTGGGCGTTGTCGTCGGGTCGAGGAACCCGGAAAGGGCCGCCACGATTGTCGATCGTCTGAAGGATCAGTGGAAGGGGCTCGACTCGCTCCAGAGCGGGGAGAACGACGAGGCGGTGCGCGCCAAGACCGTGGTGATCGCTATCCCCTGGGATTCGGTCGTGAGGACCGTGGATGAGTTCGCTCGGCAGCTCGCCGGGAAGACCGTGGTCTCGCTTGCCAACGCCCTAATCAAGATGGGCAGCGAATTCTCGGCGCTCGAGGTGCCTCGCGGTTCGATAGCCCAGCTACTCCAGTCGACGCTTCCCGAATCCCGGGTAGTAGCCGCCCTCCACCACGTTCCAGCCCGGGAGCTCGCGAACCTCGCCCGCCCGGTCGAGGTGGACACCTTGGTCTGTTCAGACTTTCCGGAGGCCAAGGCAGAGGCGATCTCGCTACTCGAACGGGTCCCGGGGTTGCGAGCTATCGATGCCGGCTCGCTGGCGCAGGCGGGGGCTATCGAGGCGATGACGGCGGTAATTCTGAACGTGAACCAGCGCTACCACGCTCGGTCGTCGATCCGCTTGACCGGACTCCCGGAGGAAGGCTGATGCGGATCTTCGATACCGCTGCACAGGAGATTGTTGATCTCGCCGCCACCGGTTCGGTGAAGATGTACACCTGCGGGATCACCCCGTACGATAGCGCGCACGTCGGCCACGCCGCCGTCTACGTCACCTTCGATCTGCTCCAGCGCCACCTGAGGCGCCACGGCTTCTCCACCAGTTGCGTACGGAACGTCACCGACGTCGACGACGACATCCTCCGGAAGGCGAGAGAGATCGGAGCGAACTACCTGGATCTCGCGGCCTACGAGATCGCTCGCTTCGACGCGGACATGACTCGCCTGGGGTTGATGAAGCCGGATTCGGAGCCGAGAGCGACGTCGGCGATCGCGGACATCCTGGCGATGGTGGGCGAGCTGGTCGATTCGGGGTACGCCTACGTGGTGGACGGGTGGGTCTTTTTCGACGTTACCACCGTCAAGGACTTTGGCAAGGTCTCCCACCTCTCCCGCGAGGAGATGATCGAACTTGCCCGCGAGCGAGGAGGAAATCCGGACGACCCTCGCCGGCGCGACCCGCTCGACTTCGTCCTCTGGCAGCCCTCTCTTGCCGACGAGCCCAGCTGGGCATCTCGCTACGGGGACGGTCGGCCAGGGTGGCATATCGAGTGCTCGGCGCTCGCCATGAGGGAACTGGGAACGGTGGTTGACATTCACGGCGGCGGCTCCGACCTCATTTTCCCGCACCACGAGTGCGAGGCGGCGCAGACCGAGGCGATCACCGGGCACGACTTCGTCCGCCATTGGATGCACGTCGGGATGGTGAGGCTTGACGGGGTGAAGATGTCGAAGTCGTTGGGGAACCTGGTCTTTGTCCGAGACCTGCTTGAGGAGTACTCGGGAGACGAGGTTCGATTGGCAATTATGTCGAATCACTACCGGAGCTCCTGGGATTGGAACGATCACCTGCTCGGCGAGGCGAGGGAGCGGCTCGCCCGTTGGAGGGCCGGAGGACGCGGCTCGGCGGCGGTTGCCGAGGTGGATAAGGCCCTTGACAACGATCTCGACGCCCCGGCAGCGATAGCTGCCATAGATTCGTACGCGGCCGCCGGAGCAGGAGTCTCCGAGGCGGCGGCGCTGCTCGGACTTGACGTGGCGTAGACGGAGGATACCGGTGTTGATCGACGGAGTAAGGGTGCAGGGAGAGTTCGCGACTGGGCTGGAGCTTGTCCAGGCGATCGAAGGCGGCGGCGAGGTGGTGGCCCTGGAGTACGGCGGCGAGCTGCATGACCTGTCGGCGCCGCTCGGCGGTGTCGAGAAGGTACGCACCGTAACCGCGATCTCGGAGGCTGGGAGGTCTGTGCTCAGGCACTCCGCCGCGCACATCATGGCCCAGGCCGTGGTTGACTGCTTCCCCGGGGCCCGGTACGCGATCGGACCCAGCACCGATGACGGCTTCTTCTACGACTTCCAGCTTCCTGGCGATGAGCGCTTTGACCAGGAGGAACTGGCTGCGATCGAGGATAGAATGCGGGCGATCATCGCCGAGCGGCAACCCTTCGCCCGCTCCGAGATTGGCTTCGCAGAGGCCGAGGAGCTCTTTGCCCAGCAACCGTACAAGCTCGAGATCATCTCCAGGGTTCGTGCCGCAGGGGGCTCGGAGGAGGACCTTCGTGAGGCGGGCGGTTCCGACCGGGTCTCAATCTACCGCAACTCCGAGCGGTTCGCCGATCTTTGCCGCGGCCCTCACGTTCCCGACACCAGTTACGTGCGGGCTGTGAAGCTGCTTCGGACCTCCGGGGCCTACTGGCGGGGATCGGAGGCGAACAGCCAGCTGCAGCGGATCTACGGAACCGCCTTCTGGTCGGACGAGGAGCTCGAAGCCCACCTGTTGCGGCTCCGAGAGGCCGAGCAGCGCGACCACCGCAAGCTGGGTGCCGAGCTGGATTGGTTCCACTTTCCCCCGGAGGTCGGCGGCGGCTTGCCGGTCTTTCACCCGAAGGGTGCCTACGTGCGCTACCGGATGGAGGAGTTCTCGCGGAAGCAACACCTCGCCTACGGATACCAGCTGGCGTGGACGCCCCACATCGCAAAGGCGGCTCTTTTCGAGCGGTCGGGGCATCTTGGCTGGTACCGGGAGGGGATGTTCCCGCCGATGGAGATGGAGGGCTCCACCTACTACCCGAAGCCGATGAACTGCCCCTTTCACATCCTTATCTACGAGTCGCAGCCGCGGTCCTATCGCGACCTCCCGATCCGGCTGTTCGAATTCGGTACGGTCTACCGGTACGAGCGCTCGGGAACGCTGCACGGGCTGGCACGGGTCCGCGGGCTCACCCAGGACGACTCGCATATCTTCTGCACTCCTGAGCAGCTGGCGGAGGAGCTTGCCCGGCTGCTAGAGTTCGTGCTCGCGCTGCTTCGCGCCTTCGGGTTGGAGGACTTTACCGCCGAGCTCGCCACCAAGCCCGAGAAGGCGGTCGGCTCCGACTCCGACTGGGAGTTCGCCACCGCTGCCGCGCGATCGGCGCTGGAGAAGACCGGGCTCGACTACGCGGTGGCGGAGGGGGAGGGGGCCTTCTACGCTCCCAAGATCGACATCCACCTCACCGATGCGATCGGGAGAAGGTGGCAGGTCTCAACGCTCCAGATAGATCTCCAGCTGCCCCAGCGGTTCGATCTCGAGTTCCAGAGTGCCGAGAACGCCAAGCAACGCCCCTTCATGATCCATCGCGCCCTCTTCGGCTCGGTGGAGCGGTTCCTTGCCATCCTTATCGAGCATTACGAGGGGCACCTTCCCGCCTGGCTGCTCGACGAGCAGGTACGGTTGCTCCCGGTGAACGATACCTCCGCCAATTACGCGGCGGAGGTATCGTCCAAGCTCGCCGCCGCGGGGGTGCGAGTCGCGGTGTCGGGGGCCGGCGAGCCGCTCGGCGCCCGAGTCCGGAGGGCAAAGATCGACCGAATCCCGTACCTTGTGGTGGTGGGCCCGCAGGACATCGCCAATGGCACGGTCGGGCTGACGCGGCCCCGGTCTCCGGAGGAGCGGGGAGTTCCGCTCTCCGCCTTCCTTGAAGAGGTCACGAAGGCCGTCCAGGAGCCACAGCTTCTGTTGGAAGCAAGGTAGGCTGCGGGATGACCGATCACATCTGGGCTGGTTGGAGGGCCGCCTTCGTCACCGGCGAGAGCAAGCCCGGCGACGAGTGCGTGCTCTGCGCCATCGCAAAGGACGACGATCTCGACCAGCGCTTCGTGGTGTCCCGCGGCGATCTGTGTTATGCCGTCCTCAACCTATACCCCTACACCTCCGGACATCTGATGGTGGTTCCGAAACGCCACATCGGCACCATTGGCGAGATCGAGCGCGCCGAGGCCGAGGAGCTCTTCCGCTTCGTGGGGTACGCAGTCGCCGCTCTGAGCGGGCCCGTGGGTGCGGAGGGGATCAATGTCGGGATGAACCTGGGCAAGCCAGCGGGGGCCGGCATCGCCGACCACCTCCACGTCCACATCGTCCCGCGCTGGACTGGCGACGCCAACTTCATGTCCACGACCGCCTCGGCCCGGGTCCTTCCGGAGGCGCTTCCCGACACCCTTGCGCGAATCCGGTCCGCCTGGCCAGCCTTCTAATAGGACTGGAAGGGTTGTCTCGCATGGGGCAGGCTTCCCAGTCCCATTAGAAGTTTCCCTCAGCCAACCCCCGAAACATGGCGATATCGAGGGCGTGGTCGGCGACCATGATCTTCAACTTGCGGTTCTCGGCCTCGAGCTCCTTCAACCTCTTGATGTCCTGAGCCTTTGCACTGCTATCGGTACTCTTCCACCGGTACCAGGTGGTCTCGGTGATCACGAAGTGACGAGCCACCTCGGCGACCGTCTTCCCCTCGTTCAGCATTCGATTCCCAACGGCCAAGCTTCGCAACGACTTGCTCAGGGGTGTGCCTTTTGACCAACATGAGATTGAACCTCCGTATCACTTCTGGTCGGATTTCTCACTTGAGAGGTGGATCATTTTTGGGGGAGCCTACCAGTCTGATCGAACTGGAAGTCCATCGCCCAGATGACGTTTGCATGGATGACCGTGATCTGCTCCCATGACCTTTCCACGGCCCGACCTGTGCTTTCCTCTCTTCTAGAACGGATGGCGACCGCAATCCCCGTCCATGAGGGCGGGGTCGAGGTCGCCCGCTACGTGACGTCCTCCCTTGCCGGTTGGGGGACTGTTGGGTCTCGATGTATCGCTTCACGATAGCCAGCGGTGCCCCACCTGCCGATACCACGCAGTACGAAGGGGACCAGAAGTGTTCC
>JAJYHR010000109.1 GCA_021784675.1 Actinomycetes bacterium | reverse complement strand
TCTCAACATGATTCCAGGCTAATTGGCGACGGCAAGGGTTCGATGCCTTCCAACCGGCGCCGGTCTCCTCGGCGGCGGTCCGGGAAGCTGTGATCGGCTGGGGCGTGCAGCCTCCTGCGACACTCCCCGGCGAGGCGGTCGCCCGGCGGCGGGTTTTGCTGTGGCGGCGGATGGAGGCCCGCCATCTCGCCTGGAGCTTGGCGGTCTCTAACCCGCCGGCACCAGGGGTGCCGGGTCCTTGTCGAGCTCCGAGATGTTGCAGCTGGATCGCTTCGCACCGCCATCTCCCGGTGGGAAGGTGGAGCCCCTCGCGTCGAGCTCGGCTAGAAGCAGGGTCGAATTGGCCGCGTGGAAACCCGCGTTAGCGTTGCCGCATCAGTTAAAGTTAAAGTGATGGCCGACATCCAGTCCTGCCCCAACTGCGGCAGGAGGAACAGGGTCCCCGGGGTTGCAGACGGGGTTCCGGTCTGTGCTGCCTGCGGCTCGCGCCTCCCCTGGATCGTTGAGGCGAGGGATAGCGACTTCGGTTCCATCCTGGGCAACAAGGTCCGCATGCATCTGGTCGATTTCTGGGCGCCCTGGTGCGCCCCGTGCAAGCTGATCGAGGCGGCGCTCGACGAGCTTGCACGCGAGTTTGCCGGCTTTCTCCAGGTGGTTAGGGCCGATGTCGACAAGGCGCCGGAGACGGCGCGTGCCTTCGGGATCCGCTCCATACCCACCCTCGTGTTCATCCGGGACGGCGAGGAGGTGGCGAGGCAGGTGGGCGCGGCCCCCATCGAGCGGATCAGGGCGGTGCTCAGCGACGATCTGGTGAAGTGGCGGTCGGAGGGATGAGCTTGGCGGACGCCGAGGACAGTTGGGGGATCGAGGCGTACCTTGCCACGAAGGCGCACCTCCGCCCGGCTAGCAAGCGCAGGTACGAGGCGGCGCTGCGCGCGCTCATGGCCTCTTGCGAGCAGATGGGGGTGCTCGACCCGCAGGGGCTGACCCCGCAGGTTCTCCGCAAGGTGGTCGGAAGGGAGATCATGAGCAGAAGGAGCAGGGCTACGGTCGACGTCGAGCTCGCCGCTCTCCGGGGCTACCTGCGCTTCCGCGGTCTCCCCGACCAGGGGGTAGCGGTTGGCCGGAGCGGGCAGCGGGGACGGCGCCTCCCTCGGACCATCTCCAAGCAGGAGATGCGCGAGAGGCTGGATGCCGGGGTGTCTCCGGCCGGGCTCCGGGACCTCGCGATCTTGGAGCTGCTCTACGGCTCGGGCCTGCGGGTGTCCGAGGCGGCAGCCCTCGATCGTTCGGATCTCGACCGCGTCCGGGCGCTGGTCCGGGTCCGCTCCGGGAAGGGAGCCAAGGCTCGGGTGGTGCCGGCCTCTGCGATCTGCCTGGAGCGTATCGACGCCTACCTGGCGGAGCGGAGCGACTCGAAAGAGGCGCTTTTTTTGGGGGTTCGTGGAGAGCGGATCGGCGTCCGGGCGATCTATGCCCTTGTCGCCAAGGCGATCCCCGGCGCGCATCCCCATATGCTGAGACATAGCTTTGCCACGCACTTGCTGGAAGGAGGGGCGGACATCCGAAGCATTCAGGAGCTGTTGGGGCACTCCAGGCTCGGAACGACGGAGATTTACACCCACGTCAGCCGCGCCCAGTTGACCGAGGTCTACCGCGACAAGCACCCGAGGGGTCGATGACCGAGAGCGTCGCACCCGGTACGGCCGAGATGGAGTCCTTCTGGCAGACGTACAAGGCAAGCGGTGAGCGCTCGATCCGGGACAAGATCGTGGTTCACTACGCGCCTCTGGTCAGGTTCGTGGCCTCCCGAGTTGCGGTGGGCCTCCCCAGCTCCATTGACCAGGGCGATCTGACCAGCTACGGCATGTTTGGCCTTCTCGATGCTATCGAAAAGTTCGATCTGGCCCGGAACATCAAGTTCGAGACCTACGCCATCGCCCGGATTAAGGGTGCGATCATCGATGAGCTGCGCGCGATCGACTGGGTGCCCCGCTCGGTAAGGGCAAAGGCGAAGGCGGTGGAGGGAGCCTACGCCAAGCTGGAGGCCGAGCTCCACCGGAGCCCAACCGACGCCGAGGTGGCGAAGGAACTCGCCATCGACGACGACGAGTTGCAGAGCATCTTTTCCAAGATCTCCTTCTTGGGCATCGCCGCTCTGGACGAGGTGGTGATGGGAGGGGAGCGCGGCGAGGGGTTGACCCTCGGGGACACCATCGCCGACCGGCGCGAGTCGGCATCGGGAAACTTCGAGCGGGAGGAGACCCGGCGGATCCTGGTGGATGCCATCAACCGGCTTGGCGACCGCGAGAAGATGGTCCTGACGCTGTACTACTACGAGGGTTTCACCCTCGCCGAGATCGGCGAGATCCTCGGGGTCACCGAGAGCCGGGTGTGCCAGATCCACTCCAAAGCGGTCCTCCAGCTCAGGGGGAAGCTCGGCGACGCAAGCGCCGGCTAGGCTCGCGGCACGGGGCGGGGCCGATCCGCCGCTCCCGGGTCCGGTGGCTCGCCAAGCGTGCCGGATGCCGCGGGACCGCTAAGCTCTCTTCCGTCCGGACGGCGCGCATCGCGCTCCGGATGCAGTAACCGATCTGCCCGACCCACGGTCGCCGCTTTGGCGCTAGGGCGGATCGCAGTGTAACCGATGGGAGGAACAGTGCCAGATAAGCCCCTAGTAACGATGTCGCAGCTGCTCGAGGCCGGGGTTCACTTCGGTCATCAGACCCGGCGGTGGAACCCGCAGATGAAGCCGTACATCTACGGAGAGCGCAGCGGGATCTACCTGATCGATCTGCGGAGGACCCTCTCCGGAATCGACTCGTCCTTCCGGTTCGTGAGGAGTCTCGCGGAGCGCGGGGGGACCGTTCTCTTTGTCGGGACCAAGAAGCAGGCCCAGGACGCGATCGCGCAGTACGCCAAGATGGCCCGGATGCCCTACGTCTCTCACCGGTGGCTGGGCGGCATGCTCACCAACTTCCCCACCATCGCCTCCCGGGTGCGCAAGCTCCAGGAGTACGAGGGGATGAAGGCCCAAGGTGACTTCGATGCGATGCCCAAGAAGGAGGCGCTGCTGCTGCAGCGCGAGCTCACCAAGCTCGAGATGAACCTTGGCGGCATCCGCAACATGTCCCGGCTTCCCGACGCCATCTTCGTCATCGACACCGTCAAGGAGTACATAGCGGTCACCGAGGCCAACAAGCTGGGCATCCCGGTGATAGCGGTTGCGGACACCAACTCGGACCCCAATCAAGCCGATTTCGTGATGCCGGGGAACGACGACGCGATCCGGGCGTGCGAGCTCTTCACCCGGCTGATGGCGACGGCGGTGATCGAGGGTCGGGGCCGCGCCAACCAGGTCCAGCCGATCAGCGCCTGATTTTTAGCTGGAGCGACTGTTCAGGAAAGGAACCCAAGTGGTACAGGTAAAGGCTGCAGACGTCCAGGCCCTTCGCAAGGCGACCGGGGCGGGGATGCTCGACGTCAAGAAGGCGCTCGAGGAGGCGGATGGCGACCCGGAGCGGGCCGCCCAGATCCTCCGGGAGCGGGGGATCGTCTCCGCCGCCAAACGCAGCGATCGGGAAAGCTCCCAAGGGGCGGTAGCGCTGTCGATGATCGGCGAGCGGGCCGGTGCGATGGTCGAGCTCAAGTGCGAGACCGACTTCGTGGCGAAGTCCCAGGAGTTCGTCAACACCGCCAACGAGATCGCCGCCGCGGTCGCCGAGGGTGGTCCCGAAGCGGTCGATGGCTTCAAGGCGATGCTGGAGTCGCTCCAGCTTTCCTTGAAGGAGAACATCTCCGCCGGGAAGGTGGTCAGGCTGGAGGCGGGGGAGGGTGAGCTGGTCTCGGGATACCTCCACGTCCAGGCGGACCGGGGCGTGAACGGCGTTCTTGTCCACGTGGCGGGCGTCGGCTCGGATCTGGCTCACGAGATCGCGCTCCACATCGCCTTCTCCAAGCCGGCCTACCTCGCCAGGGAGGACGTCCCCGCCGACGTGGTGGAGACGGAGCGGCAGACCCTCGAGACCCTCACCCGCAACGAGGGAAAGCCGGAGGCGGCGCTCCCCAAGATCGTGGAAGGGCGCCTCGGCGGCTTTTTCCGCTCGGTATGCCTGCTGGAGCAGCCGTTTGTCAAGGACGAGAAGCAACGGGTTGGGGAGGTGCTCGGCTCTGGGAAGATCGTGAGCTTTGCCCAGGTCGTGATCGGCGAGTAGGCCAAGTGGGAGACGGGAAATCGGCGAAGTGGCCGCGAATCCTCTTGAAGGTCTCTGGAGAGTCGCTGGGCGGGGGGGCTTCCGGCCCTCTCAACGCGCAGGCGCTCAACCAGATAGCGGAGGAGATCGCTACCCTCCAGGAGAGCGAGGGCGTGCAGGTCGCCGTGGTGGTGGGTGGCGGCAACATCTGGCGCGGCACCCACGGCACCGGGATGGGCATCGACCCCCCCACCTCGGACAACATCGGGATGCTGGCGACGGTGATGAACGCGCTGGCGCTCCAGAGCGCTATCGAGCGGTTGGGGCAACCGGTGAGGCTGCAGAGCGCCATCTCGATGGCCGAGCTGGCGGAGCCGTACATCCGCCGGAGGGCGATCAGGCACCTGGAGAAGGGACGCACCGTCATCTTTGCCGCCGGCACCGGCTCTCCCTTTTTCACCACCGATACCGCGGCGGCGCTGCGGGCCGCCGAGATCGGGGCCGATGTCGTGCTAAAAGGCACCCACTCCGGCGTCAGCGGCGTCTACTCCGCGGACCCGCGGCTGGACCCCTCCGCGACCCTGTACGACAAGGTCGGGTACATGGAGGTGATTGCCAATAATCTGGGCGTGATGGATATGACGGCGATAACGTTTTGCAAGGACCACGACATCAAGGTTGTCGTGTTCGACGTCGTGACCGAGGGCAACATCGTCCGTGCCTGGCGCGGCGAGGTGGGAACACTGGTGGAGTGATGGTGGAAGAGATCGACGAAATTCTTCTGGATTGCGAAGACAAGATGGCCAAAGCCGTCTCCCATACCGAATTGGAGTTCGCCTCCATCCGAACCGGGCGGGCGGCACCCAGCCTTGTGGAGCGGTTGGGCGTTGACTACTACGGCTCGACCGTTCAGCTGATGACAATCGCGGGGATCTCGGTCCCAGACGCGCGCACGCTCACCATAACCCCATACGACCGGAGTAGCCTGCGTTCCATCGAAAGGGCGATCCGCGACTCCGATCTTGGGGTGAACCCCACCAACGATGGAAACTTAATCCGGATCACGCTGCAGCCCCCAACCGAGGAGCGGCGGCGGGAGCTGATCAAGATGGTGAAGCAGCGAGCCGAGGAGGGTCGCGTCGCTGTCCGTACGGTCCGGCGCAGTGCCAGGCACCAGCTCGAACAGATTCAGAAACAGGGTACCGTCACCACCGACGACCTGGCGAGCTCGGAGAAGGAGCTCGATCAGGTTACGGCCAAGTACATAGCCGAGCTCGACCGCGCCCTGGAGACGAAGGAAAGCGATCTTCTCGAGGTCTAGTGGACGAGCACGGGCACAAGAATGCGAGCCGCGGCGACACCGAGGAGACCCTCTCCGCGCTGCCGGCGAGCGAGGAGCGCCTGCCGGGGGAGCCGCCCGCAAACGGCTCTGCTCCAGGCGGCGAGCCCGATCTTTTCTCCAGCGCTGATAACGACCTGACCCTTCCTGACTGGCGGGATCCGCCGACGGGTGAGATCCCCAGGCTGATCGAGGAGCTGGTCGGTGAGCCGTTCCCCACTTGGAGCAGCTCTCGGGCGGGGGATATCTCCGGAGAGTTCGAAGCGGTGGACTCTGAGGTCACCATCGTCGAAGGCGCGGGCGGCAGCTCGCGCCCATCCGGAGGGAGCGACGAGGAGACCATGGTGCAGGCGCCAGGAGGTGCCGGGGTTGCCAGACCGGCAGGAGCGATGGCACCGGTCCGGAGATCATACTTCAAGCTGGGAAGCTCACGGCCGCGCCGCGGCCCCTCCAAGCACAGCAAGAAAGGCCGGAGCACCAGCGAGGAGAGCGGGAGCGGGCGCTCCAAGCTGGTCTCCTCGGTCACCGGGTTGCTGCTGGGAGCGGTGGTACTGGGGGCCTTTGCCCTCGGCCGCCTAGGAGCTGTGGTGCTGGTGGCGCTGGCGCTGACGCTGGCGGCCGGCGAGCTCTATGGGCTGCTGCGCAAGGGGGGCAACCGGCCGGCATCTTTCCTCGGCCTTCCGGCTGTCATGGCTTCGGTAGTCGGGGTCTACTTCTTTGGACTCGAGGCGATCGCGGTCGCGATGGGTGCTCTGACGCTGGCCACGGTGGGGTGGTACGCCGTCGTGCGATCCGGCTCGAGCCTGGTCGGTGGGACGGGGTCGACGCTGCTCGGGGCGCTCTGGGTCGGTGGGCTCGGCTCCTTCGGGAGCGCTTTGCTCAGCCCCTCCCGCTTTGGTGGAGAGGGCGTGGGGCTGCTGATCGGCACGCTGATCTGCACGTCTGCGGCCGATACCTTTGCCTACTTTGGCGGGTCGCTGCTCGGCAGGCACAAGCTGGCGGAGCGGGTCTCGCCGAACAAGACCGTCGAGGGTGTGGCCATCGGAGGGGTGGCCTCGATCGCCTTTGGAGCGCTTGCGCTCCCACACATCCACCCCTTCACCATTGTTGCTGGAGCGCTCATCGGGCTAGTGGTCGCGTTGGTCGGTCCGCTCGGTGATCTTGCCGAGTCGGCGTTGAAGCGCGAGGTCAAGATGAAGGATTCATCGCGTATACTCCCCGGCCACGGAGGAATGCTCGATCGCATAGACGGTATTCTTTTTGTATTGCCCGTCGCTTACGCCCTGTTCATGCTCCTCCGGCTGGGCTAAGCCCGAAGGGAGAGGTGTAGTGGATCAGGTAGCCGTCATGGGCTCTTCCGGCTCCATTGGGCGGCAGTGCCTCGATGTGATCAGGGACTCGAATGGGCGCTTTCGCGTCTCTGCCCTGGTGGCTCGGCGCAACGCCCGAGAGGTTGCGCGCCAGGCGGCCGAGTTCGGCGTCGCGCGGGTGGGCCTGGTGGATCCCGAGGCTGCAGCCGAGGCGCGGGAGCTCCTGGGCAGCGGTGTCGATGTGGTGGCAGGCGACCCGGCCTTCGAGATGCTCGAGGGGGCAGACATCGTGGTGAACGGGGTGATCGGCTTTGCCGGGTTGCGGGTGACCATGGGAGCGATCGCGCAGGGCTCGCGGATCGGGCTTGCCAACAAGGAGTCGCTGGTGGCCGCGGGCGACCTAGTTGAGGAGGCACTCCTTCGCCACCAGCAGGCGGAGCTGATCCCGGTCGACTCGGAGCACTCGGCGATCTTCCAGTGCCTCGGCTCCACCAGAAGACCCGGCGCTGCGGTCTCCGGCCTGGTGCTCACCGCCTCCGGGGGACCTTTCCGGGCACGGAGCCAGGCCGAGCTCGACGCGGTCACCGTGGATGAGGCGTTGACCCATCCGAACTGGTCGATGGGGGCGAAGATCACCGTCGACTCCTCGACCCTCTTCAACAAGGGCCTGGAGGTTATCGAGGCCCACTACCTCTTCGGGGTGGGTTACGACTCGATCGAGGTGGTTGTCCACCCCGAGCAGGTCGTCCACTCTATGGTGAGCTTCACCGACGGCACCTCCATCGCCCAGCTGTCGGAGCCGACCATGCGGCTGCCGATCGCGGTCGCGCTCTACCATCCGGAGCGCTCAGGAGTGGCCTACGGGCCGATGAACTGGTCGAAGCCGATCTCGATGAGTTTCGAGCCCGTCGACCACCGGCGCTTTCCGGCGGTGAGGCTTGCCTTCGAAGCCGGCCGGATGGCGGGTGGGGCGCCGTGCTGGTTCAACGCCGCCAACGAGGTCGCGGTAGCCTCCTTCCTGGAAGGCGGGATCGGCTGGCGCCAGATCTACGACGTGGTTGCGGCCTCGATGGCCGCCTATCCGGGGGCGGATCTCGCCAGCGTCGACCAGGTGGTCGAGCTGGACCGGGAGGCGAGGGTCGTGGCGCGCAAGGTGGTCGGCTCCCTTGGCTAGCGGGCAGACCCCCGAGGTGCCGGACCTGGCGCAGGCAAGGTCGCTTTCTGGCCGGAGGTTGATCGAGTTTGTGCTGGTCCTTGCCGCCGTCCTGGTCTACGTGATCCACGGACACTACCTTGCCACCTTCCTGGTGGTGCTCGGCATCGTGGCCATGGTCGTGCTCCACGAGTTCGGGCACTACCTGGTGGCTAGGTGGTCGGGAATGAAGGTGAGGGAGTTCTTCATCGGCTTTGGCCCGAAGATCTGGTCCTTCCGCGCCGGCGGGATCGAGTATGGGCTGAAGGCGTTCCTGGTCGGCGGTTACGTGAAGATCGTGGGGATGACCGGCATCGACGAGGTGCCCGAGGAGGAGGAGGCGCAAAGCTACCGGGCGGCCACCTTTCCGCGGAGAGTGGCGGTTTCCGCCGCTGGGTCGGTGGTTCACTTTCTCGTCGCTTTCCTTTTGCTCTGGTACCTGTTCTCGGGGATCGGCGTGGCGACCGGCAAGACCACCACCATCACCTCGGTGGTCTCTTCTTCGAAGATCTCCACCCCGGCGGCGCGAGCCCACATCCCGGCCGGCTCCGTGGTGGCGGCCGCCGGCGGGATCGGCTACCCGACGGTCAACCAGTTCGCCCAGCTCATCTCCAGGAGCACCGGCCGGCGGGTCCAGCTGACGTTGAAGACGGGGTCGGGGTACCTGCACACCTCGGTGGTGCCGATCTCCTCGGCGGTGCTGGCGAAGTCGGATCCCGCCTATGCCACCAGCCATCCCTACGGGGTGATCGGCGTGTCGATCTCGCCGGGGGTCGTCCGGAAGCCTCTGCTCTCGGGGGTTGGGGCGGCGGCGACCGGCCTGGGTGACTACGGGGTGCTCTCGCTGTCGGCGCTGCTCTCCCACTTCTCTCCGCAGGGGATAGCCACCTACGTCTCCGAGGTCACCCACCCGTCGGCGAGCTCTACCTCGGCGAAGGCCCAGTCCCGCTTCGCCTCTCCGGTCGGGATCGTGACCCTCGCCAACGACGCGGCGCACGCGGGGCTCTCTGCGGTGATCGAGCTGCTGGTGATGATCAACATCTTTGTGGGGGTCTTCAACCTGATGCCGCTCCTGCCGCTCGACGGCGGACACGTGGTGATCGCGATCTACGAGCGGCTGCGCTCCAGGCGGGGAAGGCGCTATCACGCAGACGTCATGAAGCTGATGCCGCTCACCTACGCCGTTATCGCAGTGATCCTGCTGCTGGGAGTCACTGCCCTCTACCTGGATATATCTCATCCCATCACCAACCCCTTTGGCTAGAAGGAGGAGTCGATGACGCGTTCTCTCGTAAAGCTCGCCGAGCGCAGGCCGTCGCGCAAGGTCATGGTCGGCGGTGTGGCCGTCGGTGGTGACGCGCCGGTTTCCGTCCAGTCGATGACCACCACCCGGACCGCCGACGTGGAGGGGACCCTGACCCAGGTCTATGCGCTGGCGGCGGCCGGAGCCGAGATCGTCAGGTGCACCTGCAACTCCCGCGAGGCGGCGGAGGGCCTGGCCGAGATCGTCCCGCGCTCCCCGGTCCCGATCGTAGCCGACATCCACTTCCACGTAGAGATGGCGCTCGCCGCGCTCGACGCCGGGGTAGCCGCGCTCCGGCTCAACCCGGGGAACCTACGCAAGCCCGAGGAGGTGAAGCTGGTGGCCCGCGAGGCGGGAGACCGGGGGGTGCCGGTCCGGATCGGGGTCAACGCAGGTTCCCTCCACCCTGACTTTGCCGCCAGGTACGGCGGGATCACCGCGGAGGCGCTGGTGGCGTCGGCCCTCTACGAGCTGGACCTCTTCCACGAGGTCTCCTTCGACAACGTCGCCTTCTCGGTGAAGGCGTCGGATGTGGCACTGATGATCGAGTCGTACCGCCTGCTCGCCTCCAAGGTGGACCACCCCCTGCACCTGGGGGTGACCGAGGCGGGGCCTCCCCCGGGAGGGCTGATCAAGGCGACCGCCGGGATCGGGACGCTGCTGGCCGAGGGGATCGGCGACACCATCAGGTACTCGCTCACCGCCGATCCGGTCGAGGAGGCGCGCGCCGGGCGCCAGCTGCTAGAGGCGCTGGGGCTCAGGGAGCGCAAGGGCCTCGACCTGATCGCCTGCCCCAGCTGCGGGCGGGCGGAGGTGGATGTGATCGCGGTTGCCGGGGAGGCGCAGCGCCAGCTCGAGGGGCTGGGGCTCCCGATCCAGGTGGCGGTGATGGGCTGCGCTGTGAACGGGCCCGGAGAGGCGCGCGAGGCCGATATCGGCATCGCGTGCGGCAAGCGGAAGGGATCGCTCTTTATCAAGGGCAAGATCGTCCGGGTGGTTCCGGAGGAGCGGATGGTGGAGGAGCTGGTGGCTGAGGCGAAGCGCCTGGCTGAGGAGGGGGTGGAGGCCCGGCTGGCGGCCGCCGACCCCGGGGCGGCGCGGGAGGCGGCCCTCGACCGCGATGAGCTGCTCAGGTTGCAGGGCGGCGACGTCAACGGCTCCGGCGCCAAGATCGCCAGGATCCGGACCCGGAGGGGCGGCGAGGGGTAGTCCAGGCGGAAGGGGTTCCC
>JAJYHR010000069.1 GCA_021784675.1 Actinomycetes bacterium | reverse complement strand
GATCGCGCAGCTTGCCGGGTACGACGACGCTATAGCCAGCTGGGATCCGTACAGGCTGGAGATCTTTGGCGGCTTCCGCTCGAAAGGAATCGTCCCCGACGAGCGGGTGTGGCTCTGTGCAGCCGGAGAGGTCGACTCGGTTGACCTGGAGCTGGAGTGGGCACGACCCTACCCCGAGCCGGTTCGCAGCTACGCCCTCCGGCACCAGCTGGGGATCCCCTACAACCAGTGGCTCTTCCGCTACCTAGCCCACTGGCCTTCGAAGGGGAGGTTCGTCTCAGTGGTTCCGATCGAACCGGGATCACGGTTCGTTGACCGGCTCCACCGCATGGCGCTGCAACGCGATATCGACCCCGGAAGCATCCAGATCACCTTCGACAGCGGTGACCTTGCCGATGCGGCCGCCTTCGATCGGGCGATCAAAACGGCGAGACACTCCCGGAACCGGGGGATCAGGACCGCGATCCGCTGGCAGAGCGTCATCGGTGGCGAGATCTCCCAGGTGGCCCGGATCGAGCCCACCCTGCTCCAGGTCGACCTGGGCCAGCGCGACAGCAGGAGTGCGAACGGCCGCCTCTTCACCGCGCTCGCCGCCTTCTGCGACAAGCTTGGCGCCGAGCTCCGGGTATCGGGTTTCACCCCGGGGCACGACAAGACCGTGACGGAACTCGCAGCTCGCTACCCGGCCATCAACATCTCCCTCCAGGGAGGGCAGGAAGCGAGAGCCTGGGGCTAGCGGAGCCTCAGGCCCAGTCGCTCGCGATCGACGCGCAAAACTCAGCGCTGAGCTCCGCCTTCGCCTGGTATTCCGGGTGGTCGATAGCCAACGTCCACCCGCCGCTCGCGAAGCCCGCGCGCAGGCTCTCCGGTACGGCGAACTTGACGTAGTGTACCGACGCGGTGACGTCGCTCCTCGACAGCTGGTCGGCGTGCGTGGGATCGACCGTAGCCCGAATCCGGGCTCCCTCCCCCTCGAGCAGCGCCGAGCTCTCGATCCCTACCAGCTTCGGCAGCCACCGTTCGAGCTCGGCCTTGCTGGTGAGCTCGATGAACATGGTCGCGACCAGCTCTCCCGGCTTCGGCACCAGCACGTTGTAGGTGTCCAGCTCGATCTGGATCTGCTCGTCGCGGAGCATCCGCTCGGCACGCGCCATCTCCTGGACCTGAAACCTCACCGTCTCCCGGTTCTCGAAGATGAGAGTGACGAAGTCACCTACCGGGATCCGCCGCAGTCGCTTCAGATCGATGATCCGGCTCCGGAACCCAATCCGCTCCGCCTCGTAGGCGCGCAGATCAGCGATATCCTTGAGCGCCAACTGGCTCTGTGGCATTTGACAAATCTCCTTCCTATTCGGCCGGCCGAGCGGCGAGAAGCCTCACTCGATCGGCGGCGCCGGCTCGATGGCCAGCAACTTGGCAACCAGCGAGATCGGGTACATGACTCCGGCGTCGATCTCCTCGTCGATGGCGGTATTGGCAAGGTGGCAGTCGCCGCAGACGTAATCGGACTTACCGTTCGCGATCTGGCCGGCAAGAGCCGCCGCCATCCGCTTCGACTCCCGCTCGTTCTCGCTCCGGTAGCCCCAGGTTCCGTCGATCCCGGAGCACTTGGCCACCACGGTGACCTTCGCGCCCAGCATCTTCAGCAAGTCCCGCCCCTTCAGGCCCGCGTTCTGAGCCTGCAGGTGGCATGCCGCGTGGTAGGTGACCGAGGGCGCAGCCTCGAGCTTTGCCATTCCCGGAAGCGGCCCCTGCTCCTTAGCCACCTTGACCAGATACTCGTTGGCGTCGTAGGTATTCGCCGCCACCCGCGCTGCCGCCTCGGTGCCGAGGTAAAGCGGGTAGTCGCGCTTGATCACGTAGCCACAGGTGGGCTGCGGGACCACGATGTCCTGACCCTGCTCGACGCAGCGGGAGAGCGCCTCGACGTTCCTTGCCGCCTGGTCCAGGAACTGCCGCACGTTTCCCTGGTGAAGCCAGGGAGCGCCGCAGCAGCTGAACCCCTCGACCAGGGAGCAGCGGATCTCGCTGGCCTCGTAGACAGAGACGATATCCGCGCCGATCCGCGGCTTGTTGTACTCCACGAAGCAGGTGGGAAAGACAGCCGCCCTCGCTCTCGGCGCCGCGATATAGCGAGGGAGCCGGTCCTTGAACCAGCGGGAGAAGCGGGTCCTCGAGTACGACGGGAGCATCCTCACCGGGGAGACTCCGGCGATCCGATCGAGAAGCCTCCTCGCCGGGGTGTTCGGGGTTCCGATCGCCTGGTTGGCGAGCGGCGCCGCCCTCGATGAGACCGCCCCGACCAGATCCGTCCTCGCCAGCACCTGGTCCGTGATCCGCTCGCGGAGCGACCTCTTGCCGGCGGCGACGGCGTTGGCCCTCATCATCAGGCGCGGGAAGTCGAGCGCCCACTCATGCGGCGGAATATAGGGGCACTTGACGTAACAGATCTTGCATTGGAAGCAGGCATCCACCACCTCGTCCTGCTCCTCCGAGGTCAGCTTGGCGTGCTGCTGCCCCTTGGAATCGACAAAGTCGAAGAGCTTCGGGAAGGAGCCACAGTAGTTGAAGCACATGCGGCAGCCGTGGCAGAGATCGAATACCCGATCCACCTCCTCCCGCAGGTCGTCCTCGTCGAAGTACTTTGGATGCGAAGGATCATAAGTAGTAGTCACTGGATGCCTTTCTGCACGCCCCGAACTCTATCACCGCGGGCGCAGGCCCCCCGCCTGCCAGAGGACCTTGGCGCCCGGAAAGACCCCTAGGAGAGCACCTCGAGCCCCTGGGCAAAGCGTCCGGCGTGGCTCTTCTCAGCGCGAGCCAGCGTCTCGAACCACTCCGCGACCTCGTCAAAGCCCTCCTCGCGGGCGGTGCGGGCAAACCCCGGATACATCTCGGTGTACTCGTAGGTCTCACCCTCGATCGCCGACTTGAGGTTGTCATCGGTGGCACCGACCTTGGCCCCGGTCACCGGGTCGCCCACCTCGGCCAGAAAGTCGAAGTGACCGAAGGCGTGCCCCGTCTCGCCCTCGGCAACCGACCTGAACAGCGCGGAGACGTCCGGGTAGCCCTCCACGTCCGCCTTCTGGGCAAAATAAAGATAGCGCCGGTTCGCCTGGCTCTCGCCGGCGAACGCCTCCTTCAGGTTCTCCTCGGTCTTCGAGTTCTTCAACTCCATGGTTCCTGCTCCTTTCTCATCATCACAGCACCTTCTCCGTCCGCGGAGACTGCTCCGCGACCCCGGCAACCCCGGGTGCAACCCACTTCGCCGCCGCCTCGCCCAGATCGGCTCGGCACGAGGGGCACAGCCCTCGTACGACGATATCGGTCCGCATCACCAGGTAGCCATCGATCACCTCTCCGGGAGCCAACTCGACCGGCAGCGTCACGTCCTGGACCGCTTCGCACCGCGCGCACAGCAGGTGCTGGTGCTCGGCCTCCACGTTCGGGTCGAATCGCATCGACCGGGTGCCAACGTCGACCGACAGGATAACGCCCATGGACGCCAGCTCTCCCAGGGTCTGGTACACGGTCTTCAGCGATACCGTAGACATCTCCGCCGACAGCCGCCGGTAGATCTCCTCGGCACTGGGATGGGTTCCATCCCCCTGCAAGAGCTCGAAGATCCGCCTGCGCTGCGGGGTCACCTTTCTCCCGGTAGCCCGGAATAGGTCGGTCAGCTCCTCTGGTGATTTCATAGCAACGATGAGTATAGCTACATCCATTGTTGATTACGCACTGTTTACAACACAACCGCTCACCCGGAGCCGCCGGGGTCCGGACTAAGGTGCGTTCGTGGGGAAGGTAGCCGTCATCGACATCGGATCGACGTCGATCCGCGCCAGCGCGCTGACCGGCTCGCTGGAGGTCGTCGAGACCCTCTCGCTGCCCTTTAACCTCGTCCGCGCCTCCTCGGCGAGCGCGACCTTCGACCCGAACGAGGTGGCGGCGACGGCTCGCCTGCTCCTCGACCGCCTTGCGGCCCGCCACCGGCTGGAGAGCCTCGCCATCACCAACCAGCGGGCATCGGCGGTCGCCTTCGACCCGGTCGCAAAGGTAGCCGGAGCCACCGGCCTCAGCTGGGAGGATCTCCGCACCGCACCCCAGTGCCTGGCGCTGGCGCGCTCGGGCCTTATCCTCGCTCCCAGCGAGTCGGCGACCAAGTTCGCCTGGCTGAAGGCGCGCGGGAGCGGCGGCCGTGCCGTTTTCGGGACGCTCGACGCCTGGCTCACCTGCTACCTGACCGAGGAGCACACGGTGGTTACGGATACCACCAACGCCGCCATGACCGGTCTGCTCCGCCCGGAAGGCGGCTACGACCCGGTCGCCCTCGAGGTGCTCGGGCTGGAGGACGGGGATCTCGCACCAATCTGCCCCAACCTGTATCCCCGCGGAACGGTCCGGATGCCACGGGGAGAGGCGCCCCTGCTGGTGACCATCGCAGACCAGCAGGCATCCCTGCAGGGCCAGCTGGGTCCCTTCAAGCTCACGCTGGGAACCAGTGGCGTCGCCGAGGTCGAGCTTCTCGACCCGGTCCCCCGCTACCCGCGCCGCGGGCCGAACGGCACCTTCCCCGTCGTCACCCTGGCCGGCGCGAGCGGCCCCAGCTTTGGGCTCGAGGCCTTCTGGATCAGCGCCGGATCGTCGCTCGCCTGGCTGGAGCAGCTAGGGGTGATCACCACCCCCGAAGAGGCTTCCACCCTCGCCAGCGGCGCCGACCGATCGAAGGTGCCGCTGGTGGTTCCGGCTTTCGCCGGCATCGGCACCCCCTATTGGGACTTCGGCGCCAGGACCGTCATCTCCGGGATAGCCGGCGGCTTCTCCCGGCACGAGCTCGCCTACGGCCTCCTGGAAGGGATCGCCCAGGCCGGCGCCCTCCTGATCGACGCGCTGGCTGCCGACGCCGGAGTCACCTGCGACCGCTTCAGCCTGGACGGGAAGGCCGGCCACAATCCCCTGGTATCGAGGCTGCTCGCCAGCCTCACCGGACGGCAAGTGCTGCTCTCCCCGACTGCGGAAGCCACCACGCTCGGTGCCGGCCGGATCGCCCTCTCGCTGCCGAAAGAGGCTCTCCCGGAGGCCTCGGTAATCGAGCCGGAGGAGGATCTGACCGAACGCCGGAGGGCTTGGAGGGAGTCGCTCGCCAGCGCCCGCAACGCGATCCCTGCCCTCTCGGCGGTGAGGTTTTAGTAGCGGCTGGCGCCGGGGCGCGCCGGGCGGACGCGCCGCAACGTGAACTCCCGGAAGGCGTCGGTGATGTCGGTTCCGCCCCTCTCGTCATCGTTGAGCCAGTCCCTCAAGGTCACGACTCCGGCGATGAACCACGGGACCGCCCCGAAGACCCAGAGGATTCCGGCGGCGATCTGCTGGTCGGCAAGGAGCGGGAGGGTGCGGACCGTGCCCATCAGCGCGTTGTAGGCGCTGTACCACGGTCCCGACGACAGCCCCAGCATGATCGAGAGCAGCATGCACGACATGGAGACGATCATCATGTGGAAGACCCTGAGGATCGGGCCCTCGTGCCGGCGGGCGGGGTTGGAGTCGATAGCCACATACCACATCATCATCCCGGCGATGAAAAAGGAGAACATCATGATCTCCATCCGCGCCTGGGAGGCCATGGCCCAGTCGAAGGGTCCCGGAATGTGCCACCCCCACATCGCCGCGTCGAAAGCAACGACGGCGAGCCACGGGGAGGCGAGTAGGGAGCCGGCGGAGGCGAGAGGCGGGACCTCCGCGAGCCTCCGGTAGGCCCTAGCCAGGGCGCGATCGAGCGCCCTGGGGAGGCCCATGCGGATCTCGCGCCAGGGGTCGGCGATGATCAGGAACGGGGGCGCCGCCACCATCAGATCGAGGTGCCAGATCATGTGCACCCACTGGTAGACCATCGCCCACGTCTCGATCGGCGAGAAGAGCCCTGCGATCAGGAAGAAGATGCCGACGATCATCGCGATCGAGCGCCGCTCGTACCCTGCCCGGATGGCCGGGTCCCGGACCGTCCTCAGTATCCGCGCGTGCCCGATCCAGTAGAGTGCAATCAGTGGCCCGGCGGTGGCGAGGGCGTACGGGTCGAGGCGCCAACCGCTCAGCACGTAAGCATCGACGAAGGAGCGGGTCGCGACAGCCGAAAAAATGATTCCCTCCACACCGCTCCTCTCGGGGGTTCTCCCCCAGGCACCACACTCCCAATATAGTTGGGGCCGGAGCGGCGAGAACCGGCGGGACACCGCGCCCAACCGGAAAGTGGGAGCCACCGCCACCGTGCGCGGATGGCCGGCTGGAGAGCCGCGGCCCGCTGGCAGTTATCATCTAGATCATGCAACTCTCCCGGCCGTCGCCAACTTCCGCCCGTCCTCGAGTCGGAATCATCGGCGGTGGCCAGCTGGCTCGCATGCTCTACCAAGCGGCCCTCGATCTCGACCTCGAGGTCGGCTTCCATATCCGCCCCGGGGACGAGGGGATCGAGGGCTGGTCGCCCCGCGTCAACGTGGGCAGCTTCGAGCTCGCCTCGCTGCTCGACTTTTCCGCCGGCTACGACGCGATCACCTTCGAGCACGAGTTGGTGCCGATCGCGACCCTTCTCGCCCTCGCCGAGCAGGGGGTGAGCATCCGACCGAGCGCCACCACCATGGCGACCACCGCCGACAAGATCCAGCAGCGCACGCTCTTCGACCGCGCCGGCGCGGTCTCCGTGCCCTTTGCCCGTTACGATCGCGAACTCCCGGTAACCCTCCCCGCCATCGCCAAAGCGGCTACCGGGGGTTACGACGGCCGCGGGGTTCTGAAGCTCGAGAAAGAGAGCGATCTCGACGGCCTTGACCCCTCCGCCACCTGGATGATCGAACCGCTGCTGCCGATAGAGGCGGAGCTGGCGGTTGTCACCGTCTCGTCGCTGGCGGGCGAGGTTATCTGCTACCCGGCCGTACGCACACGGCAAGTGAACGGGATCTGCGTCGAGGTGCACTGGCCGACCGGCCTCTCCCCGGGGATCGACCGGAAGGCGGAGTCGGAAGCCATCGCCATCGCAAGGGCCGCAGCAGTGGTGGGCGTCCTTGCCGTCGAATTCTTCTTGGTCGGCGGGGAGCTGATGGTGAACGAGGTCGCGCCGCGCGTCCACAACAGCGGGCACCTCACAATCGAGGCCGCCCGGACCTCCCAGTTCGAGAACCACCTGCGGGCTGTAGCCGGCATGGAGCTGGGCGCGGCCACGATGCTCATGCCTGCCGCGATGATCAACTTGATCGGCGAGGTGCGGGCCTCGGCCCCACCGGTGAACGGCGCGCGCCTCCACCTCTACGGGAAGACGCCTCGGCCCGGCCGCAAGATCGGGCATCTGACCACGGTGGCCGCCGACCTGGGGGAGGCGAGGGCGCTGGCCGCCGCGGCGGCCAAGGAACTTGGAGCGGCAGGGGGAGGAAGCTGGGGTGTCGGTGGCTGACGTAGCGGTGATCATGGGATCGGACTCCGACCTTCCGGTGCTGCGGGGGGCAACCGGCCTCCTCGAGAGCCTGGGAATCTCCTTCGCGGCCCGGGTGGTCTCGGCCCACCGGACCCCCGAGGACATGCTCGATTTCGCTCACGGCGCCCGCGGGGCAGGCTTCAAGATCATCATCGCCGGTGCGGGCGGCGCCGCGCACCTACCCGGGATGGTCGCCTCCGCCACCACGCTGCCTGTGATCGGAGTCCCGATCAAGCTGGCCGCCCTCGAGGGCTTGGACTCGCTGCTCTCGATCGTGCAGATGCCGGCGGGGGTACCGGTAGCCACCGTAGGGATCGACAACGCGCGCAACGCCGGCCTGCTCGCGGCGCGCATCCTCGCGCTTGCCGACCCGGAGCTGGCGGCGCGCCTGGACGGTTTTGCCGAAGAGCTCCGCCGGGAGTCCCGGGCCAAGCGGATCGAACCCTAGAGCCGGTCCTGAATCCCCTACCCAGCCTGCGGCCGGTAGATCGGCGAGCCCACCGGCGCCCCCGCGTACCCGTTAACGGTGCTCCCGGCGGCCGGATGCTGCCACGAACGCTCCCCGATCGACCCGTTCTCGACCGCCGCCGCGACGGCCATGGTCGCCACCACCCCCAGCACCGCGGCCAGCAGCCAAGCCACCGGCCGCGGGATCCGATTCCTGCCGCTCACCTGAACCTCCTAGGCACGTCCAAGGCTAACCCGGCCTGGAAGGTTACTCCAAACCTCCTTCCAGCTATGCTCGGAGTCGAAGGGGGCCGGGTGATCGCGGGCGCCGCTTGCGCGCCTGAGGAAGGTCGGGGCTCCGCAGGGCAGGGTGCTAGCTAACGGCTAGTCGGGGTGACCCGCAGGAAAGTGCAACAGAGAGTAGACCGCCCCTAGGGGCAAGGGTGAAACGGTGCGGTAAGAGCGCACCAGCGGCCCCGGTGACGGGACCGGCTAGGTAAACCCCACCCGGAGCAAGGCCAATTCGAGCGAGGGCTGCCCGCCCGCCAGAGACGCTCGTGGTAGGCCGCTTAGATGGATGATCACCCAAGCCTTCGGGCTGGACAGAACCCCGCCTACAGGCCCCCTTCAACCAACCAGCCGCCGCACTGGTCGCAATCTGCGGTCGCTCCCGACCTCAGCTGGGACGCCTCCCGCTCCGAGAGCTTCAGATGGCAGTTCCCACACACCCCATGGGCCACGATGGCCAGCACCACCCCTTGAGCACTCCGTCCCCGGTACCGCAGCCTCAGGTCCTCCGGGAGCCCCTCGACTAGCCGGAGCAGGTCGTCCCGAGCCGCCGCCAGCTGCTCCTGGAGACCCCGCCTCGCCTCCTCGTGCTCGAGGATCTTCGCCGCCAGCTCCCCTACCGACACCGCAAGCTCCGCGGTGGCCCGCGCCTCCCCGGTCTCAGCCGACTCCATCTCCTCCATCGCCTCCAGCTCGGCCTCCTCGACGGCCTCCAGCTGGCTCGCCACCGCTCGGCTCTCCTGCTCGAGCTGCGTCTGGTCGCGGTAGGAGGCGCCCCGCGCCGAGCTCTCCAGCCTCTCCAGCCTCCCGGCAATCTGCGCTCGCTCGGCGTCCAGCTCCTCCAGGCGGATCCGCAACTCGGCGGCGGCGCCTTCGCGCTGTTTCAGCGCCTCCCGCAGCTCCAGCTGGACTCGCCTCGCCTCCTTCAGCTCGCGCGCCTCTCCCGAGCCGTCCAGCGCCTTCAGCCTGAAGTACTCCTTTTCAGCAACCGCAACCTCGATCAAGGTGGACACGATCTCAACCTCCGCCACTCTTGCTTCCCCCGCTCGCCGATCCCACCGTAGACCCGGCAGCCGCCGCCGGTTGCTGGGAGCCGGCCGGTGGGGACTGTGAGACGATCGAACCGGGAGAGTACTTGGGTACGATCAGCGTCCCGGCCGGGATCAACGACTGCATCGGCCCCGGCCAGTTCGTCGCCGGCTGGCCCGCCAGCACTGCGGCGTTGTAGGCCTCCCAGATCTCAGTGGGGTACGTGCCTCCATAGACCGGAATCCCTCCGACGTCGTACATCGGAACCGAGCCAGCCGGATCGCCCATCCAGACGGTGGTGGCAAGCTGGGGGACCATCCCGTTGAACCAGGCGTCGGTAAAGTTGTCGGTGGTCCCGGTCTTCCCGGCAGCCGGCCTCCCCAGCGGTTGCGCCGCCGTCCCGGTTCCGTAGGCTATGGTCTGCTTGAAAATGGCCAGCGCCTCCTCGGCGACCTGCTTGGAGACTACGCGCCTGCCCGGGTCGCTACTCGTGTATACGCTATTCCCCAGCATACCGCTGATCGTGGTCACCAGTCGAGGCGCGTGGTAGACACCCAGGTTATCCACCGCCGCGTAAGCCGCCGCCATCTCGATCGGGTAGACGTCCTCGGAGCCGATCACCATCGAGGGCAGCGGCACCAGCGGTGTCGTGATCCCCATCAGCCTGGCGGTGGTCTCGATCTGGTCCAGCCCCACCGTGACCCCAAGCCGGATATAGGCGCAGTTGATCGAGTCGGCGGTCGCCTTCGCCACCGACACCAGTCCGAATCCCGGCTCGGCGTTATGGGCGATGTACGGGAAGGGGTGGGTGTTGGGGACGGTGAACTTGCAGGGAGAGGTGCCGTCGATCAGGTCGGCAGGGCTGTAACCGTCCTCCAGCGCGGTGAGGAGGGTAAAGATCTTGAACCCTGATCCCGGCTGGCGACCGGAACCGCCGTAGCCGGTAGCCACGTTGTATCCGCCGATCCCCTTCACCGGGTTGCCAGAGATCATCGCCACCACGTTGCCGTTACTGGGGTCGATGGAGACCAGCGCCGCGGTGTACCTTCCCCCGGTTGCCGGGAGACGCTGGGCCACTGCCGCTACCGCCGCCGCCTGGTCCCGCGGGACCAGGGTGGTGTGGATCCGGAAGCCTCCGGCGGCGAGGTTCGCGTACCGCTCGGCCGGCGTAGATCCCAGGAAGGCGTAGGCCGGTTTGGTCAGCAAATCGTCGATGACCGCGGAGACGAAGCCGGAGGGCTGGTAGGTGGTGGGGAGGTAGGGGCTCTTCGGAAGCGGGTAGCGCGAGTAGCTCGCCACCTGCGCTGCACTCAGATCCCCGTAACGCTGCATCTGCTGCAACGCCAGGTTCCTCCGGAAGAGCGCGGCCTTGGGGTGGAGAAACGGGTTCAGGCCCGCCGGATCCTCGATCAGCACCGCGAGCAGGGCCCCCTCGGGGGTGGTGAGCTGAGAGACCGGCTTTCCGAAGTAGACCTCGGCGGCCGCCTGCACCCCGTAGGCGCCGTCGCCGAAGTATATGGTGTTGAGGTAC
>JAJYHR010000152.1 GCA_021784675.1 Actinomycetes bacterium | reverse complement strand
ATCATGAGACGACACCCGGGCATAAAGACCAAACCCGTCGGCCGCTCTGGCGGTAGCCGACTCAGGCGATACCAACACTGTCCTCGGACCAACCCGCACAGCCGGTACAGGCAACGTCCCGTTCCTGTACCACCTATAGGCGGTCTGCGGATGCACACCCTGAGCATGTGCCCACTCGGTCAGATTCACGTTCCCCATACTACTCGATAGAACATGTGTCTGATCGCTTTTATGCGTCTATTGTTCAACAGCTCGAACCCCTCCCTCGCCCGGTACCGCCGACGCGGTGCCGGCGGGCGGGCGAAGCCCCCGGGCAAAGGCCGCAAAGTCCATCTCTCGAGACCCCTCGGGCCGCACCCGCTCCGGCACCAGCACCCCCTTCGCCATCTTCACGCCAAAGCTCCCCGACGCGGTCCTGACCAGCGCACCCAGGGGTCCCGGAGGGTTGCTGCCGTCGGCTTGGGCGCCGACCACCACCACCCGGCGGCCACCGAAGTACAGGTAGGCGCGCTCCAGGCGAACCCTCCTCACGGCCATCTCCGCCGACTCCGCCGGGCGGATGCGCAGGTCCTCGGCTCCGATCTTCGCGGCGATGGTGGGTACGCCGGACTGCTCTGCTCCCCCCGCGAGGAAGCCGGGGGTGAAGACACCGCCGCCCCTCAGCAGCTCGAGGCCCGCATCGATCAGCACGCGCCTGGCCTCCGACAGCGGCATCCCCGCAATCGAAACCGGGCGAGAGGCGAGCACCGGGCCGGCGTCCATCTCGGCCACGATCCGGATCAGCGTGACGCCGGTCTCCTCCTCGCCGGCGAGGATCGCCCTCTCGATAGGGGCCGCTCCCCGCAGGTGGGGAAGCAGGGAGAAGTGCACATTCACCAGCGGCTTCGCCTCCACCAGCTCGGCGGGGAGGATCTTGCCGTAGGCGACCACCACCCCCACGTCGAAGCTGGGGAGGTCGTCAAGGGCGTAACCAACCGGAACCCCCATGGAGAGCGCGCGCCGCTCGACAGCGCTGGGCTCCAGCCCGCCCTGCCGGCTGCGGCGCTTGGGGGGTTTGGTCACCACGGCCACCAGCTCCACGTCCAGCTCACCGAGGAGCTCCAGAAAGGGTTCGGAGACCTCCCCGGTCCCGAAGAAGACCGCCCTCACCTGACTAGTCGATGAGGCGCTCGCGAAGGCGCTTCCGGGCCGCCTTTCGCTCGTCCGGATCCAACCTCTCGATAAGCAAGACGCCGTCCAGGTGATCGAGCTCGTGCTGGAAGACCCTCCCCAGCAGCTCCGATCCCTCGATCTCCAGCTCCTCGCCGGCGCGCGACACGCCTCGCAGCAGCACCCGATCGGGCCGCTCGATCTCCCAGTAGTAGCCGGGGACCGAGAGGCACCCCTCCTCGTACCGGAAGACGCCGGAGCTCTCCACGATCTCCGGGTTGATGATCGCCACCGGGCCATCGCCGATGTCGTAGACGAACAGCCGCTTGGAGACCCCGACCTGCGGTGCCGCGAGCCCGACACCCGGTGCGGCGTGCATCGTCTCGATCATGTCATCGATCAGCCGGTCCAGGCTCCCGTCGACGCTGGCCACCCCGGCCGCCCGCTGGTTGAGCACCGGATCCCCGACTGTGCGAATCTCAAGTAATGGCACGCGATCTAGGCTAGCTGAAGCAAGAGACGCCGACGACCGGAAGGAGACCCTTGGAACCGGTAGGGCCGCGCAGCACAGCCAACGAACCCAGATTCGCCAACATCGGCACCTTCGCCCGCCTTCCCCGCCTCGATCAGGTGGGCCAGGCGGAGATCGCCATTCTCGGCGCCCCCTTCGATGCCGGGACGTCCTACCGCCCCGGGGCCCGCTTCGGCCCGCTGGCGATCCGGAACGGTTCGCAGCTGCTCCGCCCGTTCGACCCGGCGCTGGCGATCGGCCCCTTCAGCACGGTCCAGGTCGCCGACGCCGGCGACCTGGCGATCAACCCCTACTCCATTGCCGAAGCGGTGGAGTCGATCGCAGCCGGCGCGAGGGCGGCCTACGGGAGCGCCCGCCGCCTGCTGGTGCTGGGGGGCGACCACACCGTCGCGCTTCCGCTGATCCGGGCGGCGAGCGAGCGCTTCGGGCAGCTCGCGCTGGTCCACTTCGACGCCCACCTCGACACCTGGGACACCTACTTCGGGGCGCCCTACACCCACGGCACCCCCTTCCGTAGAGCCTTCGAGGAGGGGCTGCTCGCCCAGGACGCCTCAGTGCACGCGGGCATCCGCGGCCCCCTCTACGGCCAGAGCGACCTCGACGAAGACAGCGTTATGGGCTTCGAGATCGTGACCGCGGACGAGATCGCGCTAGAGAGCGCCGCAACCCTCGCGGAGAGGATCCGCTCGCGAACCGCCGAACACCCGGTCTACCTCTCCATCGACATCGACGTGCTCGACCCCAGCGCGGCCCCAGGCACCGGGACCCCGGAGGCGGGGGGACCGAGCTCGGCGCAGGTGCTCCGCCTGCTCAGGGCGCTGGCCAGCCTTCCGATCGTCGGCGCGGACGTGGTGGAGGTCTCCCCCAGCTACGACCACGCCGAGATCACCGCCATCGCCGCCAGCCACATCGCCTACACCACGATCGGCTTGATGGCGCTGGCCGCCTCTGCTAGCCGCTAAACCGCACCTCCCCATAATGTGCCTGCTGCCCCATGACCTGGGGAAACGCGGCGCGTTATGGCTACGGCAGTCATGCAGTTTCAGCGTGTGCCAGCCGGCGAGCCGGGGGGCTCCCCCCTGCCGTCCGGCGTTCGCGGGACCTACGGGCTAACGGGCACCGTCACCGAGCGCACCTCGGTGAAGCGCGGCCCCTCCAGCTGGTAGAGCGCTACCCGGTTGACCGAGGAGCCTCCCGCCACCACCAGCGCGCCCCCGGAAGCCGCCGCGCCGATCCCCTGGGCCTGAGGAGGGGCGGCGTAGGTCGCCACCACCCTCCTGGCGGAGAGCCGGAAGACCGACCCGCCGCGCGCCCCCGGAATCAGGAGCCAGGCCGTGCCCCCCGGCGTCCCGGCCAGCGAGGGCCCGAGGGTCGGGCGGTAACCCAGCGGCACGACCCGGGCGGCACCAGGGCCGGCCACCCAGCCAAAGCCGCCCTTCGCGCTCTCGACAACGGCAGCAAAGCGCGGAGCGCCTCCCGCCACCACCAGCGCCGAGAACCCGGTATAGGTGTAGCCGGCGGGAGCGTCCACCGCCCGTGGTGACCGGCTCGACGCGTCGATGACCACCGCCCTGGTGGCTCCAGCGCAGCTTCCCAGAACCATCGGGCTGCCGGAGACCACGGCGACCGAGCGCAGCTCCACTCCGGCGCAGCCAACCCCGGCGGCGAGCCGGCGCAGCTCCTTGGTACCAAGCACGACCGAGGAGGCCGCTCCCCCTCGCGAGAGCCTGACCAGCTCCTGGGCGTTCGTGCCGCCGCCAGAGCCGCCAACCACCGCGTAGGCGGCTCCGGCGGTCGCCGCGATGGCCCCCGGATACCCGGGGATCTCGGTGGCGATCACCTGGGGTTTCCACCGGCCGATGGAGCCGGTATAGATCGCCGAGAGCGCGAGCGTGCCGTGGGCCACCTCGCCGGCCCAGGCTACCCCGCCGGCCTCGGACAGTACCAGCCCCGCCGCCGTCGACGTACCTTGGGGCGTGCCCAGCACCGCGGCTCCCGGGGCGGCTCCGGCGATGATCTGGCCGTGCTTGAAAGAGGTGGCCTCCGCCCACACCTGGCCGCCCGCACCCTCGACAACGGTCGCCAGGTTGGCAGGCAGCTGCTTCGGCGCCGCTGATGCGGTGGTGCCGCAGGCGGACAGCAGCGTGCCAAGGAGCGCGCCGGCTGTGGCCAGCCCGATCCGCCGGGTTCCGGCCCCCATCAGCTCCGGCTCACTAACGTGTCGACCAGGGCGGAGAAGCTGTCCTGGATCGAGCTCGCGGAAGAGGGCGAGGAGGAGACCTCCCACCGCTCCGTCAGGCCCCTTCCGATCACGTAGAGCAGGTCCGGATGGGCGACCATGGTCCCGTTCGTCGGCACCGAAACCTGGATCTGGTAGGCGGTCCACACCGCCACCAGCCGGCGCAGCGACGGGGAGGTGAGGAAGTACCAGTTCTTCAGGCCGGAGAGCCCCTCCCTCTGGTCAAAGATGGCTAGGGAACGCACCGAGTGGATGTCCGGATTGGAGGCGATGGCGACGAAGACCGTGTTGGCGCGCTGCGCCGGCGTGAGGCCGGCATCGGCCACCCTCAGCTCTGATGCGATCAGCGGGCAGTCGAAGGTGCAGGTCGGATCGAGATTGGTGAGCACGATCCGCTTGGAGGCGAACTGGGAGAGGGAGACCGTCTTGCCGTTCTGGTCGGTGAGAGTGAAGTTGGGCGCCGGCTCGGCGACCTGGAAAGGCGCGCCGGAGACTGCCAGCGCCGCCTGGACAGAGTAGCTCTGGTTCACCATCGAGTACCCCAGCGGCACCGCCCCGAAGACGGCGAGGATGGCGATCCAACCCCCGAAGAGGCGGCCGGCTGAACCCACTACCTCGGGCCAGAAGCCGGTGGCGCCGGTAGCGGGCACCTCGCTCTCACCCAGGCCAACGTAGCCGGAGGCCAGCACCAGCAGCTGCGGGATCATCGAGTTCGGATCGGTGCCGACCCCGCCCAGGAAGCCAAAGTCCTGGACAAACCACCACACCACCAGCGAGAAGAGGATGAAGGCGGGAACGGTTATCCCGATGAGCCTGCGGGTGACGAACGAGATCCCGGTGCCGATCATCACCGCGGCTATTACCGCGTTCACCGGGGCGGCGGCGCCCGTTGCGAGGGCCGCGGCAAGGGAACGCATCGGCCCGGCGATGAGCTGAGGCTGCGAATTGCCGGCCATCTCCCGGACCATCGTGGCGATGTGCCCCCCGTAGAAGCCCCGGCCCGGCCACGCCTGGAGCAGGCCGAAGGCGATCAGAAGGACGCCAAGGCCGACAAGCGTCCAGCGGGGAATCCGGTCTCGCTGCCACCAGGACCACGGGGCCAGCAGCAGCAGCGCCGCAACAACGTAGAAGACCACTGCCCCCGGAGCGCCAAAGAGCCAAGAGGTGCCGGGCGCGAGAAGCTGCCCGAGCCCCTCGCCAAAGAGCCAGACGATCGCTCCCCAGCCCGCGGCGACGGCGTACCCGATCCTGGCAAACGTCCCCGACTTGCCAAGCAGCAGCCACAGCCCGATAGCCAGCTGGATCCAGACCGCCCCCGACGCCGCCCAGATCGGGTGGCGCTGCCATGCGGCCGTCCCGATCCCGATCAGGTGGACCAGCCAGCCAGGCTCGCCGCTCTCCACCGGGCTGATCACCGACCCGACCAGGGAGGCGGGCATCGACCCCTGCAGCTGCAGGAGGCCGTCGAGGAGCCAGAGGATCCCGAACCCGTAGCGCAGGATCCGGCGGGCGCTGGGCTCGGGAACCTCGGCCTCCCCAGCGCCCCCGCGGACGGCAAGACCGCTGCGGGGAGCGAATAGATCCCCGAAGAGCAGGTAGCGCGCCGCGATGAAGATCACGCCGATTGCGGCCAGCACCAGCGCCTCCAGCAGGAGACGGTGGTAGAAAGGCCCGCTCAGACCGAGAGATCCCAGCGAGGCGTTGCTCATCCCAGGCATCGACAAACCTCCGTTCCGCCCGAGCCAAACGGCCGGGCGATCCCATCATTAAAATCTAGAGCCGGACGCGCCTCGATCTGGCTTGCCGCTGAACCGGTTCACAGGTTGCGTGGCGAGAACTCGAGCTTCAGCTTGGCGGTATCAACCGAGTGCTCCACGCTATCGACCAGCTGATGAAGGAGCTCCTCCTCGCGGGCAACTACGACCACCGCGCCCTCCTGGCGCCCGGGGATTATCTCCAAATCCAGGGGATGCCGGTCATGGAGCGCCTCCGCCAGCTCGCCAGCCTCCGCACCGCTCGCCACCGCAAGCGCGCGAAATGGCGGGAGCCCCAGGCGCTCCCTGAGCGCGAGCTCCCCACGGTAGAGGGAGGAGAGGTCGCGGGTCGCGATCGCCGCCGCCACCGGGTGGGCCCGGTCGTCGAGCACCACCACCACCGCGCCGTCGCCCGGGCGCACCAGCGTGGCGGCGCGGTTGAGGTAGTAGGCGGCGAGGGGCGGGCCGACCAGGGAGTGTACCCCGAAAAAGCGGTCCAGCCCCCAGAGAAGGACGGTACCAGCCTCTTCGATCCGATCGAGAAGGCCCACGCCGCCGACGATCACCTCGCCTTCCGCGGGACCGTCCTCCGCCGCTACCACCACCTCCCGGCGGAGCGCTCCCTCGATGAGCGCTGCCGCGCGCTGCGAGCTCATGCCGGCGATCCTCAGCTTCTCGCTTCCGCAGGAGGCGCAGGCGGCCCTCTGGGTCTCTGCCTCCGGAGCGCAGTAGAGGGCATCGAGGGCGAGCGCTCCCCGCAGCCGCTCGATCTCGCGAGCGTAAGCCCCCCTCCCAAGGTTCACCGGCCGCAGCAGCGAGCTGCACCTGGTGCACCTCTGCACCTGGCCGCAGGAGGCGCAGACCACCGCTCCGTTGGTGGCGCCGTCGGGGACCACCACCGCCAGCTTGGTCGCCGCCGTGCCCGCGAGCACGGTGCGCCCGTTCTGGGCGATCCAGCCGGGAACACCGCGGTCGGCGTCGATGTCGGTGCGGAAGAGGAGGCGAACCTTCGGCCACCGGCGGGCGCTCTCGGGCCGCCGCTGGCTGGAGATTCTCAACCTCCCCGCCTCATCGATCGGCGGGGCCGCCGTCACCATCACCAGGTCGGCGCCCTCCTCCCGCGCCCGGATCCGGGCGAGCTGGACGCCTTCGAAGTACGGCGAGGACTGATCGCGCATCGCTGGATCGACCGGGTCGACCACCATCACGAAGCGGGGCGCGGGCACCGGGGCAAGCCCGCTAGTCCGGGTCCCCACCGCCACGCCGATCTGCCCGGTCGCGACCCGATCCCAGGCGGCGACCCAGTCGGCGGCGCCGATCCCCGCCTCCTTCAACCGGGCGAGCATCCGCTCAACCTGGCGCCGGGTCGGCAGCACCACGATCCCGCTATCCCCGGCGTACCTGGAGGCGATCACCGACGTGGCTACCTCCAGGCTGGAGTCGCCCGCCGAGTGCCAGAAGAGAACCTCCTCCCGGGCCATCCTCCCCGGCTCGGAGGGCGGCTCCAGCTCCGGGCCCCCTCGGACCAGCGGGCGCCGTCCCCATCGCAGGAAGTGAACCGGGGAGCAGGAGTACCACCGGCTGGCGGCGAGGGCGGTCCGGGTCACCCCGGCGGGAGGCGCGATCCGCCTCCGCTTCGCCACCGGCTTCACCGCTCCCGGATACCCCTGGTCGACGTCGACCACCCACCCGGCGACCACCCGGTTCCGCAACGGCACGGCGATCTCCTCGCCAAAGCTAGGCTCTCCCCAATCGAGAGGCCAGCCGTAGGTGTACGGCCCGGGGCGGCCGACTACGTCGACCACAACGCCTACGGTCCTGCGGCTATAGTCCAACTGCCCGCTTGAAGTCCTCCAGGCGTGACGTCTGCTCCCAGGTGAAGCCGGGGGCCGAACGTCCAAAGTGCCCGTAGGCGGCGGTCCGCCGGTAGATCGGGCGGCGGAGGTCGAGGCTCTCGATGATCGCGGCTGGCCTCAGATCGAAGATCTCTGCGACCGCCCGCTCGATCTTGTCCGGGTCGACGACCTCGGTCCCGAAGGTCTCCACCATGATCGACACCGGATGGGCGACCCCGATGGCGTAGGCCACCTGCACCTCGCAGCGGGCGGCTGCGCCGGAGGCGACCACGTGCTTTGCCACCCAGCGGGCGGCGTAGGCGCCGGAGCGGTCGACTTTGGACGGGTCCTTCCCGGAGAAGGCACCGCCGCCGTGCCGTGCCATCCCGCCGTAGGTGTCGACGATGATCTTGCGTCCGGTAAGGCCGGTGTCGGCGTGCGGACCCCCGAGCTCGAAGCGCCCGGTGGGGTTGGCGAGGATGCGCATCCCCTGGTGGTCGATGTCCTTGGGGATCATCGGCTCGATGACCACCGACTCGAGGTCGGGGAGGAGAAGGGTGTCCCGGTCGATGCCCGGCTGGTGCTGGGTCGATATCAGCACGGTGTCCACGCGCACCGGACGGTACCCCTCGTACTCCACGGTCACCTGGGTTTTCCCGTCCGGGCGCAGGTAGGGCAGCACGCCCGCCCGGCGGACTTCGGCCAGGCGGTGGGAGAGGCGGTGCGACAGCCAGATCGGAAGCGGCATCAGGTCCGCGGTCTCGTCGCAGGCGAACCCGAACATCAACCCCTGGTCGCCCGCTCCCAGCGAGGAGTAGCGATCACGCTCCCCGGAGCGCTGCTCCATGGCGGCAAGGACCCCATCTGCGATATCGGGGGACTGCTCGTCGAGCGAGACCACCACGCCGCAGGTGTTCCCGTCAAAGCCGTACGATTCCCGGTCGTAGCCGATCTCGCAGATGGTACGCCGGACGATCTTGGGGATGTCGACGTACCCGGTGGTCGTCACCTCGCCCGCCACCACCACCAGGCCGGTGGTGAGCAGGGTCTCGCAAGCCACCCTCGCCGCCGGATCCTGGGCGATGATCTCGTCGAGGATCGCATCAGAGATCTGGTCCGCCATCTTGTCCGGGTGACCTTCGGTCACCGACTCTGACGTGAAGGTGTAACTGCGCATCCGCACTCCATTCATCAAGGCATGGGCCCTTGCAGTCTAGAACCCGTGCGTCCCGGGTTTGGCTGGCGGCTCCCGCCGCGGCATCGGATGGAGAATCCGCCGGATCAGTCCGGCGCCAGCTCCAGGCTGACGCGCCGGGCCTGGCGGAGCAGCTCCTGGGCTACCCGGAGCTTTGGCATCAGCGGCAGCTCCAGCCGTCCACCGAAGCGGTCGGCGATCACCACCAGATTGTCAGGCGATCCGAAGCTGGAGCCCGGCAGGGAGACGTCGTTCCCGACCAGGATGTCGACCCCCTTTGACCGGAGCTTCCGCTCCACCTCGCTTGCGAGCGAGCCGGTCTCGGCGGCAAAGCCCACGACCAGCTGGCCCGGGCTCCTGTCCCTCGCCAAGCCGGCCAGGATGTCTGGATTGGGCACCAGCTCGATCGCGGTCCTCTCCACCCCATCGCGCTTGAGCTTGTTGCCGATCCGCTCCTCGGGGCGAAAGTCAGCGACCGCCGCCGCCATGAAGATCCAGTCAGCAAAGGAGCTGGCCTTCACCATCGCCGCCTCCATCTCGATCGCGCTCTCGACCCGGACCACCTCGACCGGACCGCCTGGGACCGGCGGATCTACGGTGCTGACCACCACCACGTTCGCCCCCTGGAGCGCCGCCGCTTCGGCGATAGCCCAACCCTGCCTCCCGCTCGAGTGGTTGCCGACGTAGCGGACGGCGTCAAAACCCTCCCTGGTGCCTCCGGCGCTCACCAGCACCGCAACTCCAGAGAGGTCGAAAAACTCCCCCGACAGCCGGAGCTCGACGGCGTCGGCGATCCACACCGGGTCGAGGAGCCGGCCGATGCCGGTGTCGCCGCCGGCAAGTCGCCCGGAGTCGGCCGGAAGCACTATGCGGCCGTCGGCGGCGAGGGTAGTGAGGTTGCGCCGGGTAGCCGGCGCGGCCAGCATGTTCGAGTGCATGGCCGGCGCGAGCATCACCGGCGCTTCGGTCGCCAGTATCGTGGTGGTGGCGAGATCGCCGGCAAAGCCACCAGCCACTTTGGCCATGAAGTCGGCGGTAGCCGGAGCCACCACGACCAGATCCGCCCACGAAGCGAGTTCCGTATGCGGCGAAGGCTCGGCCGAAAACAGATCTACCGCTACCGGGCTCCCCGAGATCGCCGCCACACTCTGGCGGCCGATAAAGCGCTCGGCAGCATCGGTCATCACCGCCTTCACCTGCAAGCCCCGCACGGTTAGCTCGCGGATGAGCTCCAGCGACTTGAAGGCCGCAACGCCGCCGGTGATTACGACGACGACGCGGCGCGACCGCTCACTCCGGCTCGTCGTCCTGGATCTCCTCTTCGGGGAAGACCGGCACGATCCGGCCCGCCGCGATCTCGTCAAAGGCCAGCGAGAGCGGCTTCGTCGCATCCGACTCTACCTGCGGAGGTATCATCACGCCCAACCCCTCACCCAGCTTGGTGCGGTAGTCGTTTACCTGCCGCGCGCGCTTGGCAGCCAACGACACCAGGATGAACTTCGACTCCGTCCGCTCCAGCAGCACCTCCATCGGAGGTTGGAGCATCGATCGAACTCTTGCGGACAAGGCGACTCCCGACGATACTGCGCCCCGCAACGGCGAGGCAGGGCCACTCTTACCCGTTCACTCTAGTCGTGCCGGAGCCGCGTCACCACTCCCGGAAAGCCTGCTCCTGACGACGGCGACCACCTGATCGGTCGCCCTCTCCAGCGAATCGTTGACCACCATCACGTCGGCGATCTTCCGGAGGTCGGCAAGCTCGCTCTCGGCGATCTCGATCCGGGCGGCTATGTGCCCGGCGGAGTCTCCGCGCCCGGCCATCCTCTCGGCGAGAACCTCGAGAGATGGCGGCACCAGCGCCACGATCAGCGCACCCTGATCCCACTCCCGGATCGAGCGCGCACCCTGTGAATCGATCTCGAGCACGACGCTGCCCGAGCCCGCTACCTCCAGCACCGGCGTGCCGTACAGGTTGCCGTTGAACTCCGCCCATTCGAGGAAACGCCCGGCGGCGATCCCCTCTTTGAACTCGTCCCGGGAGACGAACGTATAAGCCTCCCCGGGC
>JAJYHR010000042.1 GCA_021784675.1 Actinomycetes bacterium | reverse complement strand
AATCACCCCCAACGCCTGCGAGACCTCCTCGTGCTCCCTCTTGAATGCGTACGACCCTGCCGCTCCGCAGCAGGCGATGCCGAGCGGTGTCGCCTCCGCGCCGCTACGCCGGCAGAGGTCCCCGATCGCGCCAGACCCCCTGGATACCTGGGACCGGCAGGTGCCGTGGAAGTAGAGGTTCTCCTCGGCTTCCACGCTAGCCAGCCTCTCGAAAAAGGCCTCTCCACCCGCTCTAAGCGCGAACTCGGCAAAGGGAACGACCTCGACGCCAAGCGGGGGGTCCCACTCTTCCCGGAGGGTCGCGTCGCAGGTAGCGTTCAGAGTTACCAGCGTGTCGATCCCTTCGGGGAGCCCGGCGAGCGTCTTGCGCGCCGCTGCGGCGGCTCGTTCCGATCCAGCCATCCTGCCCGACGCCATGGCCGCCGCGCCGCAGCATGCGCTTCGGTCCGGGACCGGAATACCGCGGTAGCCCCAAAGCTCCAGAAGCGCGACCGTTGCCTCCAGGACGTGGCCGTCGAACCCGCGGGTGAAGCAGTCGACCCAGACGCCAACCGCCGTGCCCGCCTGACTTCGCAACCGCCCCCGCGGGGCTCTGTCCGGTCGCGGCCACCGCGCCTTGACGCTGATGCCTGCCGGCCGCGCCAGCACCTTGGGGACTAACACGACTTCGGGAACCCGGGCCAGCCATTGCGGGTGGGTAAGCCCGTAGTCCCGGATCCTCACTCGCGCCGGGCGGGGCCTCTGCTCCTTGTGCTTGGCGATCAGATGGGCTACAGGGACACCGACCGGGCAAGCCGCCTCGCAAAGCTGGCAAAAGGTGCAGGAGTCGGCGCTCGGGTCGGTCTCCTTCCCGCCGGACTCGAAGATCCGGTACCACTCCGGCCCCAAGGATTTCGGTCCAGCAAAAGCCGGGTCGACAGCGTACACTGGGCAGGCCGCAACGCATAGCGAACACTTGATACAGGAGTCGTAGGCGTCGAGCATCTACCGCGCCTCCAGGGCGGCAATCGCCTGGTGAACGGTGCCGAGGATCATCGCCCCGCCGTTGTGGTCCCGATCGGGGTTCCACCCCCCGACTTGGCTGCCGACCGCCAGCAGCGTGGCATCCCCGCGGAGGTCGACTCGCCGGTAGCCGGCCAGGTTCAGATCCCGCGCTTCCCTCACCCTTCCCACGCTCTCGCCGGTCACAGGATCGGTGATCCAACCCTCGAGATCGACTGTGAAACCGCCCCCGAGAACGCCACCCGTCGCGAGAATGGTAGCGTCGCCCGGAAAGCGCCGGCCATCTTCCGCCGTGACGCTGCCACCCCCATCCACGGAGGCAACACCGGCGCGGTAGAACGGGACGCCAAGCCCATTGAGCAACCCAACCAAGCGTCTCTCCACCCGGATTCCCCCGATCGACGGCGCCAGCAGCGGATACTCGTAGGCCGGCCGGCCCAACATCCTTCCCAGCTCACCAAGCGCCGTCATCACCCGTTCAACCCCAAGAACCTGGGGGAAGAGGACCACCTCCTCTTCAACCGCTCCCACCGCTTCGGCTACGGCACTCAATAGCCACTCCATTCCGAGATCGGTATCGAAAAATTCGGCGAAACGAAGCGGCCCCCAGCCCGGACGCCAGCCCGGCGGAGGCGGAGCCTGGCGATACGACGAGGGCCTCCCGGTTGCCTCGGCGTAACGGGACGATTGTGCCTTCGGCTCCGCGTCGCCAACCCCTCCCAACCCGACGAAGCAGGCTGGCTCCGGCTCGCAGGCTGCATACTGCCACAGCGGGGTTAGAAAAGTCGGCTTCGGCGCCCCCAGCGCGGTGACCGTCGAAAGCGCCAACTCCGGTAACGTTTCCGCTACCGGAACACCCGCCCGGAGCAGGATCTCCGCCCCCTCCGACCAGGCCGCAAGCCACACCTCCGGCGGCATCCCTCCGGGTGAACCCGCTAGGCCCGCGCTTCCGAAGCCGAGTTCGCCTCCCCACAGTGCGAGCGAGCCAGCCGTCCTGGAGATAACGCGCACCCGGTACCCGCGGAGCCGGAGAAACGCCGCTGCGAACAATCCGGTGGGACCCCTTCCCACCACGTTCACGGTTGCATCACCCATCCCAGGGCTCCCCTAGGCTCTGAAAGCGGACGCTCCGCTGGAGGGAGAGCATCCGCGCGTTATCACCCCACGCCGCCGGCAGGATTCCCTTCTCCCGTTCGGCGCGGAGCCCGGTAAGCTCTCCTTCGGCGCCGTCCCGCATCCCCAGGACCCGATGCGCGCAGAAGGTTCCCTGGCAAGGACCCATGGCAAACCAGCTCCGCAGCCGCAACTCGGTGACGCTGCCATCCACCCCCTCTACCTCGGCGGAGGTCACGCCCTCGCACTCGCAGGCGATTGGGCTCGACCCTCCCGAAGGTTTGGGAGGCAAGGGGTCTATCCTCACCACCCTCGAGGCGCTGGGTCGGTCGACGCCGAGATACCCCGCAACCAGATCGCCAACCTTCTCGCCAATTAGCCGAAAGGTCGTCCACTTCCCTCCAATCACCGAAAACGCCCCTTTCGGGCCGCCAGCGGTCGAGTGCTCGAACACCACGAAGTCCCGGCTCAACTCCCGGGAGGAGCGCCACATCTCTCCCCGCTGGTAAAGCGGCCTCACCCCGTTGAAGGCCCGGATCACCCGCCACCTCGCCAAGGCAGGGAAGATCTCCTGCCCGATCCTGATGAGCTCGACCACCTCCTCGCGAAGCGGGGCGGGCGGCTCCGGCGACTCCTGGCCGGTATCTGTGGTACCGAAGATGAGAACCCTGCCGTGGGGGACGAAGATGTCGCCGTTCCCGGGAGGCGCAAGGCGGTTGACTACTCGGCTGAAGTGCCGGTTGGCAAAGATGACCAGCGTCCCGCGGGAGGGGCGCACGGTTAGCTCCCCCCCCCAGCTCCCGCCGACCTCTCCAGCCCATGGACCGGCGGCGTTCACCACCGCGTCGCAGCCGATCGCCCGCCTCTCCCCGCCGGACTCAACGGTCAGCCCCCTGACCTCCCCCGCTTCGGTCACCAGCCCGCAAGCACGCGTTCTCTCGAAGACCTCGCCCCCCAACCGCTGGATCGCCCGCACCAGCATCTCGAGCAGGCGAAACCCCTCGAGCACGGCGTCTTGAACGCGGTAGGCGGCAGCAAGATCGCTCGCGAGCCCCGGGATCTCGGCTCGAACCGCTGCAAGCTGAGCCGGCTTGACCGCTATTCCAGCTGATTCGCACGCCGCCAGCCAGCGCTCCCCGAACTCCGGCGAGTCGCTCTCCTTCCCCAGGAACACACCGCCGACGCCCGCGATCGCGCCCGGCGCGATCGTCCGCAGGATCGCGTTCTCCTCCGCGCAACCCCGCGCCGCCACCGGGTCAGTGACCGCGTACCTTGCCCCGCTGTGAAGCAGGCCGTGAAAGCGCCCGGAAGTCCCGCCAGCGATCTCATCCTTCTCGATCACCACCACACCTACGCCCCGAAGAAGCAGGTCCCAAGCGACACCGAGGCCGGTAGCCCCACCCCCGATCACGGCCACCGTGCTCATTTCAGCCCTCCACGGGAAAGGCGTTGCCTGGGAGCGAAGAGCAACACCGGTGGCGCCGTCACCTGCTCGCCCAACCCAGCAACTCGAGCACCTCCTGCCGAGCCTCCTGAGCGCTCCCTGCCACCAGCGCGGCTCGGGCCGCCCGCCTAGCCTCGCGGATGCCGACAGCCGACAGCGCCTCCCTGACCGGAGGAAGGGCGCGCGCGGAGACCGAAAGGCTCGTGGCTCCGAGGCCGGCAAGCACGACCGCCAGGGCAGGGTCGCTGGCGGCCTCCCCGCAGACACCAACCGGCTTTCCGGCCGATCGCCCCGCCGACCCGACCATCCCTGCCAGCTCCAGCAGTGCTGGCTGCCACGGGTCGAGAAGCGCCGCGAGCTGCCCAAGCTCGCGGTCTGCTGCGAAGGCGTACTGCGAGAGGTCGTTCGTTCCCAGAGAGACGAAGTCCACCTGCGCCATAACCTCCCGGGCGCGGAGGGCGAGTGCGGGAACCTCCACCATCACTCCCGCCGATTTGAGAGAGTGCTTGCGGCAGAGAGAGACGAACTCCCGAGCTTCGATGGTGGTTGCTACCATCGGCGCCATTACCCACAGCCGGCATCCGCTTTCCCTTGCCGCCTGGTGGAACGCGCTCAACTGGTCATCCAGCACTTGGGGCGCCGAGCTTCGGGTGCGCACGCCCCTGATACCAAGGGCGGGATTGGGTTCCTCGCCCCGGCGCAGGAACGCCAGGGGCTTGTCGGCTCCGGAGTCGAGGGTGCGGGCCACCACCTTTCTCCCCGAGAAGGCGGCAAAAACCTCGCCATAGACCGCGGCCTGCTCCTCGACCGAGGGGGAATCTACCCGGTTCAAAAAGATAAACTCTGTGCGGAGCAGGCCGACTCCTCCAGACTCGGCCGCAGCCACCACCGGCAGCTCATCCAGAGCCCCGACGTTCACGAGCAGCTCGACCCGGCCCGTGGAGATCAAGTCCCCCTTCACGCGCCCCTGTGCCCTCCTGGCCTCGCGCCGGCCGGATCGGAGGAGCCACTCGGAGACCTCCGGCTGGAGAAGGACCTCCCCTGCCACCGGATCGACCAGGACCCGGTCGCCCTCCGCGATCTCGGCGGCGCCGCCGCAACCCACTACCGCCGGGATCCCCAGCGCCCTGGCGATAACCGAGGTGTGGCTGGTTGGACCACCACCCTCGGTGACGATAGCCAAAATCTTGGCCGGGTCCAAGCCCACGGTGTCGGCGGGAGACAGATCCTTCGCCACCAGCACGCAGGCGGACTCGCGAACCGGAAGCTCGCCAAGGGTATCGCTCCCAAGCAGCCTGAGCGCGAGCGCACCAACGTCGGCCACGTCCCGGGCCCGCTCGGCAAAGTAACCCCCCAGAGCCTGAAGCTGGTTGGCGAAACGGTCAGCGGCGGACTTGATAGCAACTCCCGCCGGAGATCCGCCGGCCACCTCTGCGGAGACAGCATCCCGAAACGCCGGATCCCTGGCCATCAGCGACTGGGCCAGCAGGATCTCCGAGGCGGGCGGGCTAGAGGTCGCGGCCAGGCTCTCCAGCCTGTTCGCGCACTCGTCCATGGCGTAGACGGCGCGCTCGAGATCGGAACCGTTCCCACCATGGTGACCGACGCCCGCTGGCGGGTCGAAGCGTGCCACCTCGCCGATGGCGCACAAGTTACCGATTCCGACGCCCCTGTAGGTGGCCCAGCTCAACAAACCCCTCCGATCGGCTTCACTAACGCTTTCTCACCAGGTAGGCCGCCTCTCCCGCCTCGGCCACGTCGGCAAGGCTGCCGCCGGTAACCGCCGTCATCGAACCCGCTATCGCCCCTTCCACAAAAGGCGCATCGACCAGGACTGCCCTTCCTTCGAGCTCAGCTAGCTCTATCGCCGACTCCACCGAAAACACCGCACTGCCGAGGTCCGCAAAGACCGCGATCTCGCTGGCACCCCTCTCCTCCAATTCCGCCAACGCCGCGCCTACCATTGCTGCGTCGACACCCAGAGTCTCGACCCCGCCAGCGACACCTACCACAAGCTCGCCGCCGGCCAGCCCGACCAGAAGCTCGGCAAGGCCGGTGGCTAGCCGCCTTGAGTGCGAGACCGCAAGGATCCCGATCAACCGCTTCGCTCCGCTAGAGCCCTGCTCAGCGACAGGAACCACAGCGAAGAGGAGAAGGCGCCCGGGTCGACATGCCCCCGGCTGCGCTCGCCGAGATAGGCAGCCCTACCCTTCAGAGCAATCAGGTCCTTGGTCTCGAGCGCCCAGGCGGCGGTCGCCTCCGCCAGGACCTCCGCTATCGCCGGCAACGCCTCGCCTGCCTCCACGCCGGCGATCAGCCGGTCTCGGGCCGGAAGGAAGACGTCCACCATCGTCTTGTCGCCAAGATTGGCCTTCCCGCGGTCGCGAATCGAGGAGACGAAGGCATCGACCGCACCGGCAAACTCCCGGTCAGAACAGGCGACCGCCTCGGGAATAGCGGCAGCGAACTTGAGCAGCCCCGAACCCCACAGTGCACCCGACGCGCCACCAACGGTGCTCAGCATGGCCATGGCGATTGCCTTGGCGGTGACCCTCAGCCCTCCCTCCGGCTGATCGCATGCCGCTACCGCCTTTTCCATCCCGCGAGCCATGTTGGTGCCATGGTCGGCATCGCCGATCGCGGCGTCGAGGCTGTTCAGGTACTCCTTGTTCCCGTCGATGACCTCCTGGAAAAGGTGCCAGAGGCGGCAGAACTCAGCTTCGTCCATCTACCCTCACCCGAACTTGACCCCCTGCCTGAGAGCCGGGGTATCGCAGGAGGAACCGATCAGCTCCAACCTCCGCTCGTCGACGCGGAGCAGGGTCAGCGAAGCGCCAGCCATCTCCAGCGAGGTCATGAACTCTCCCAGGAACACCTGCTCCAGCGCGAGCCCCTCCGCCGCAGCGAGCCGGCCAAGCTCGTTCGCCATCACTGCCAGCTCCAGCAGCGGGGTAGCTCCCATCCCGTTGACCATGGCAACCACCCGCGTGCCCGCAACCAGCTCGAGATCGGCGGCGATCTTAACGAAGAGATGGCGGGTGAGCTCGCTGGCCGCCTCAACTTTCATGCGATGAGTACCCGGCTCCCCGTGGATTCCGATACCCATCTCCATCTCGTCGCCGGCAAGCTCGAAGGTCGGCTTCCCCGCTGCCGGGACCGTGCACGGTTCGAGGGCAAAGCCCATCGACGCTACGTTCGCGATAACCGCGTTCGCCCCGGCGGCAACCTCCTCCAGGGACGCCCCCAACTCGGCTAGCGCGCCCGCAACCTTGTGCACGAAGACGGTGCCGGCGATCCCGCGCCTGCCGCTGGTGTAGAGAGAGTCCTCGACCGCGACATCGTCGTTCACGGTTACAGTCCCAGTCTGGATCCCTTCGGCCTCCGCCATCTCCCTCGCGATGTCGAAGTTCATGACGTCTCCGGTGTAGTTCTTCACCACCAGCAGGACCCCGCCACCATGATCGGCGGCCTTGATCCCGGCCAACACCTGATCCGGGGTCGGCGAGGTAAACACCTCGCCGGCTACCGCGGCATCGAGCATCCCGTAGCCGACGTAGCCGCCGTGTGCCGGCTCATGCCCGGAGCCGCCGCCGGAGACGATGCCAACCTTGCCCTGCGCCTTGGGTACCGCCCGTGCAAGCACGTGGGTATCCGGAACCCGGACAAGGTACTGGGGAAAGGCAAGCACCATCCCGTCAAGAGCCTCGTCAACCACGTGGTCTATCGAGTTGATCAGCTTCTTCACCGCTGTGAATCCTCCCCTTCTCGTGCCATAACCTACTGCTCCCATCCCTTCGACCTGCCCACCGCGCGCTCCCACCCGGAAAGAAGGGCGCCGCGCCGGTCGACGGACATCGCCGGCGAGAAGAGCGCGTCCCGCTTCCAGGCCCGCTCGAGAGGGGTGAAACCATCCCACACGCCGGTGGCAAGTCCGGCGAGGAACGCCGCACCCATGGCGGTAGTCTCGGTCACCTGCGGCCGCTCGACCTTCACCCCAAGTATGTCAGCTTGGAACTGGGCAAGAAAGCCGTTGTTGATCGCGCCCCCGTCCACCCGTAGCACGTCCACGCTTTCACCGCTATCCTTCTTCATGGCCTCGAGCACGTCGCGTGTTTGAAAAGCGATCGACTCCAGAGCCGCCCTGACGATGTGGGCGCGATTGGAACCCCTGGTGAGACCGACGATGGTACCACGGGCATAGGAGTCCCAGTGGGGCGCCCCCAGACCCACGAAGGCGGGCACCACGTAGACCCCGCCAGTGTCGGGAACCGATTCCGCCAACGCCTCGCTCTCCTCGGCACTGCCGATCAGCTTCAGCTCGTCCCGCAGCCACTGAACCACCGCGCCGGTAATGAAGATCGATCCCTCCAAAGCGTAGGTCACCGCCCCGCCGATGCCCCAGGCAATCGTGGTAATCAGGCCCTCCGTGGAAGGGACCGCGTTGGTGCCGGTGTTCATGAGCACGAACGACCCGGTTCCGTAGGTGTTCTTGGTGGCCCCCGGAGTCCAGCAGCCCTGCCCGAACAGAGCGGCCTGCTGATCCCCGGCGATCCCTGCGATGGGGATCTCCGCCCCCAGCCACTCCCTGGCACAAACACCGGCGGTGCCCGAGGAGTCCACCACCTCCGGACACATCGACCGCGGAACCCTCAAGATATCAAGCAGCTCTCGATCCCAATCCAGCTCGTGGATGTTGAAGAGCAGGGTCCGCGACGCGTTGGAGTAGTCGGTCACGTGCCGCTGGCCGTTCGTGAGCTTGTAGATCAGCCAGCTGTCGACGGTGCCGAACACCAAGTCCCCCCGTTCGGCGGCCTCCCTCGCGCCGCTCACGTTGTCGAGGATCCAGGCGACCTTCGTCCCGGAGAAGTAGGCGTCGATCACCAGCCCGGTCTTCGCCCTGAAGGTCTCAGCAAGACCCCGGGCGCGCAGCTCATCGCAGGCTGGACCGGTACGCCGGCACTGCCAGACGATGGCGTTGTATAGGGGGATCCCAGTCCGGCGATCCCACACCACCGTCGTCTCTCGCTGGTTAGTGATCCCGATCGCCTTGATCTCTTCGGCAGCCACTCCCGCTTTGGCCAGGCACGCCTGGATCGCGTGCCATTGCGACTGCCAGATCTCCTCCGGGTCGTGCTCCACCCAACCCGGTTTCGGGTAGATCTGCCGGAACTCCTCCTGACCGCTCGCCACCGGCAGGCCATCCTCGCCAAATAGGATCGCCCTCGACGAGGTGGTCCCCTGGTCCAGCGCCAGTACGTACCTAGCCATTACTAACCTCCTCCTGCATCTCGCTGACCGCCGCCGCCCGGTGGATCAGGGTTCGCTCGATAAAAAACTCGTAACCCAGGGTGGCGAGCGCCGCACCGATCATCGGACCCACGATCGGAATCCACCAGACCGACGCGATGCCGGGGAAGGCGTTGCTCCCCCACCCGGCCAGGTAGGTGAAGAGGCGCGGACCAAAGTCACGCGCCGGGTTGATGGCGTATCCGACCCCGGTACCAAAGGAGATCCCGATCGCGACTACCGCTAGGCCGATGATGAACGGGCCGAGATTGGACTGCGCCGCCAGGTTCTTGGCGTCAGTTATCGCCAGCACGAAGAGCAGGAGGAAGAAGGTACCGATAATCTGATCGATAACGGGGCCAACCCAGCTTCCGTGGTAATACGAGGCCGGGAACACCGCAAAGATGCTGAAGGTTGTCGCTCCCCCTGCCGAACTCCGAGAAACAACGTGATGGACTAGGTTCCACTGGTCGATCGCCTTGTAGTAGTCGAGGTAAACGACGGCCGCGCCGGTGAAGGCGCCAGCCACCTGGGCGATCCAGTAAGGTACCACTTTCCTCCACGGAAGCGCCCCCCTTATCGCCATAGCCAGCTTCACCGCGGGATTTATGTGGGCGCCGCTGATTCCGCCCGCAACGTACACCCCCATCACGACCGCAAGGCCCCACCCCCAGGTGATCAGCATCCAGCCGCCCGCCCCCTGGAATATCACCAGGGTCCGTCCCGACATCGTCAAACCCACTACAGCCACCGCGACCGATCCCGCGCCGAACGCGAGGAGTACCGCCGTCCCGAGGAACTCCGAAAGCAGCTCCCCCCACGCCGTTGCCCGCCATCCGCGCTTTCCCATGGTATTCTTCCCGGCCATCCGCCCCTCCTACGTGAACCACGCTTCCAACAAGCACCGAAAACGCGAAAAAAGCCCAAACACAAGGTTTGGGCTCTCGCGTTCTCACGCCCACACATGCTCTTGCAGATCTCTTGGCGCATCGCAAGGATCTGGAACAGTTTCCTTCCGCTGCGGAACGGGACGCGGCGGCCGGCCAGGTTCTCGCGGTGTGCCGCCTAGCGCGCTCCCTCTACCAGGGTGGCAAGCTCGCCAAACGCGCTGTCGAAGGCCGACAGCGTATGGGCGATCTCCGCGTTTCGGTGCGAGGTGGCCATCGAGAACCGGTTCATTGGTTTGGAGAAGACCCCGTAGTGCATCAGCGAGTAGTCGAGGCATTGACGCAGGAACTGCGGAGAGAACTCCCTGGCGTCGCCTTCATCCTGCAGGCCAACGGCGACGTTGAAGATGGTACCAGCCCCCGGCGTCTCGACGTTGAAGCCATGAGCCCGACCGGACGCGACGATCCCGCGCTTCAGCGCCTCGGTCCCCACAAGAAGCTCATCGAAGCGACCCGGCTCCTCGAGGTGGCCGATGGTGGCGAGACCCGTTGCCAGCGACATCGGGTTACCGTTGAAGGTCCCGCTGTGGAAGACCACGTCGGCAAGGTTCCGCGAGCGCGCGGGCGAGCACAGCTCCATCAAGTCGCCTCTGCCGCCTACCGCGCCGATCGGCAGTCCCCCTCCGAGGATCTTGCCCAGGGCGGTGAGATCCGGCTCGACCCCGTAGTACTCCTGGGCTCCACCGAGCGCGGTGCGGAAGCCGGTTTTTACCTCATCAAAGATGAGAACCATGCCGAGGTCGGAGGTAAGCGCCCTGACAGCGTTCAAGAAACCCGGCTCAGGTTCGATATACCCCGCCTGAACCGGCTCGACAACTACCGCCCCGACCTCGCCGCTTCGCGCCTTCAAGATCCTGGAGGAGCTCTCAACATCGTTGAAGGGAAGGACAACCGTGTGCTCCAGGTGATAAGCGGCGAGTCCGAGCGAGTCCGCATGGGCTACCGGGTCCCCTCCTCCCGGACGCCGGCCGCCGGTCGTGTTCACCAGAACCCGGTCATGCCCCCCATGGTAGTGCCCGTCGAACTTGGCGATATGAGTCCGCCCGGTCGCGGCCAGCGCGATCCGGA
>JAJYHR010000106.1 GCA_021784675.1 Actinomycetes bacterium | reverse complement strand
CGGGACGCGAACTCTAGAGAAGCTGATGGCAGCGGATCTGTTCATCTTCGGGACCATGGTCATCGTCGAGGTCGTGTGGCCAACCGGGCACGTCGACGCCTACGGGATGAGCTTCTACATGACCCACGTGCGCACCTTCATCCCGCTGGCTACCGGCTTCGGCATCGCTGTGGCCTTGCTCTTCAGAGCCGCTTCCGACCTGCCACCCACCGGAGCCACCCTGATGGTAAGGAGGTCGCTGCAGGCGATGGCCGTCCTGCTGATCGGCATCCTCATCACGCCGTACACCTGGGGAACCTTCTTCAACTGGGCGCACATGACGCTCGCGGCCATGCTGTTCGTGATCCAGATCGGCCTCAGCTTCTGGCTAGTCGAGTGGCACGTCTCCACCATCTTCAACTGGTTTGTGCTCACCATCGAGGTAGCGAGCGGCTTCGTCGCCATGATCTCGCTCCCCGACTTCGGGATAAACCTCCTCTTCCTGGGGGAGATCGGTTTCCAGCTCACCTTCTCTGCCCTGCTCCTCTACAGCCTCTCGCGGCTCGTCCCTGAAGGCGGCAGCTCTGGCGGCCTTCCGGTCGAACTGGACGAGAGGGAACACGCTCGCCGCCGAAGCCGGCATCAACGGTGAATTCCGGCTAATCGCCCTACTTGACCGATTCAACCATTAGAGTTAGTATCCGCCATAATTTACGGCTTCCTGCCCCGTTTCGGGGCCCCGGCTAAACCGAGGTCCAGAGGAGGACTGTTTGAGAAATTACGAACTAGGCCTGATCACCGAATCGTCCATCGACGACGAGGTTCGCGCTGCGCTGGCCGCTCGCATCGAGCAGCTGGTACAGGATCGTGGCGGAAAGCTTGCTGAGCAGGCGGTCTGGGGGCGGCGGATGCTCGCCTACTCGATCGACCACAAGACCGAGGGCCATTACACCTTCATCAGGTTCACCGGAGAGCCGAGCACGGTTGTCGAGCTCGGCCGGATCCTCTCCATCTCGGACGAAGTGCTTCGTTTCAAGATGGTTCGCCTTCCTGAGGCAGCTCTTGCCGCAGGTAAAGCCCCGTTGTTGAAGGGTACCGCACGTTAACACCACAATCCTGTAGGAGCGTATGACATGTCGACAGGCAATACCGTTACTTTGATTGGCAATCTCACCAAGGAGCCCGAGCTGAGGTTCACCTCCCAGGGCCTCGCCCAGACCACCTTTTCGATCGCGGTCAACCGGCGCCGGTTGAACCAGCAGACCCAAGATTGGGAGGAGTCCACCTCCTTTTTCGAGGTGGTCTGCTGGAGAGAGCTGGCCGAGAACGTCTCCGAGAGCCTCGAGAAGGGGGCACGGACTATCGTGACCGGCCGCCTGGAGCAGCGGAGCTGGGAGACCCCGGACGGGGACAAGCGCTCCAAGATCCAGGTGATCGCCGACGAGGTGGGACCCTCGCTCCGGTGGGCCACCGCCCAGATTACCAAGGCGGACCGGCGCAACGCCGGAAGCCGCGACCAGAACGCTCCGCACAACGACGCTGGCGTGCCCGGCTTCACCTACGAGGAGGAACCTTTCTAAAGCTATGGGAAAGAACGTAACCAAGAAGCGTCCAGTCCGCAAGGAGTCCGCGGACGCGCTGAAGAAGCTGAAGAAGAAGCCGTGTATGTTCTGCGCAAACCAGACCGCATGGATCGACTACAAGGACACCGACCTGCTGCGCCGCTTTATCAGTGACCGTGCCAAGATCCGCGCCCGGCGGGTGACCGGAAACTGCATGCAGCATCAAGCCGACATCGCAGGCGCCATCAAGGTGGCCCGCGAGCTCGCGCTGCTGCCCTACCTCTCCCGTCCGCTTAGCGACAGGAACCGGGGAAGGGCGGCGTCGGAGACCGTCAACGTCTCCGACCTCCAGCAGGAGCAGGACCAAGCGCAGGTGGAGAAGTAGCGATGGAGATCCTTCTTCGAGATTCGGTGAAAGGCCTCGGCAAGCGGGGAGACGTTGTCAACGTCGCCGATGGCTACGCCCGCAACTACCTCATCCCCAAGGGGTTCGCCATCGCCTCCTCCGCCAAGCTGGCGGCCCAGGCAGGTGCGATGAAGCAGGCCGCCGAGGTGCGCAACCAGCGCGAGGTAGCGGCGGCATCCGCGATCGCCTCCACCCTCGCCTCCGTCGAGCTGGTGGTTACCGCCAGGACCTCCAAGGACGGCAAACTCTTCGGTTCGGTCACCGCGACCGAGATCGCCGAACGGCTAGCGGCTACCGCCAGCGTAGAGATCGACCGGCATCAGATCCATCTGGCCGAGCCGATCAAGACGGTGGGCACCTATTCGGTGCCGATCCGGCTCCACCCCGAAGTGGAGGTAGCCATCATGGTCTCGGTAACCTCAGAAGAGTAAAGCAACACTGGCGATGCCGGCGATGGAGTCGATGACCCCCGGCGAGGCGCGCCTTCCCCCGCACAGTGTGGAAGCAGAGGAGTCGCTCCTCGGAGCGATGCTGCTCTCGCGGGACGCGATCGGGGAGGCTATCGAGGGGGCAAGCGAGGACGACTTCTTCCACCCCTCGCACCGGCACATATTCTCGGCGCTCGTCCAGCTGTACGCGGGCGGAGAGCCGACCGACGTTGTCTCGGTCGGCGAGCAGCTCAAGCGGATGAGCCTGTTCGAGCAGGTGGGCGGCGTGGAAAGGCTGCTCCTGCTGCAGGCCTCGACACCTGCCATCGCCAGCGCGGGACGGTACGCCAACATCGTCCGCGACTACTCCCTGTTGCGCAGGCTGATCCGGGCCGCCACCGAGATCGCCGAGGAGGCCTACTCCCTCCCGGTCAGCGTGCGCGAGTTGGTTGACAACGCCGAGGCCAAGATCTTCGAGGTTGCCAAGGGGCGAGGGAACGAGCAGGTGATCACCATCCGGGATGTCCTCTGGCAGGCGCTCGAGGAGCTCGAGGAGCTGTCGAACAGCGACGGCGTGGAACGCGGCGCGGTATCTTCGGGCTTTCGCGATCTCGATGAGAAGCTGACCGGGCTCCACCCATCCAACCTGATCATCGTCGGTGCCCGGCCCGGAGTCGGCAAGACCTCCTTCGCGCTCTCCATGGCCTCGAAGGTCTCCGAAGTCTCCCCGGCGCCGGTTCTCATCTTCTCCCTGGAGATGAGCCGGATCGAGATCGGGCAGAGGCTGCTCGCCAGCGAAGCCCGGATCGACTCCCAGAAGATCCGCAGCGGCAAGCTCTCCGACCGGGAGTGGGACAAGATCTCCCACGCGGCCGGGCGCCTCTCCGAGCGCCGGATCTACATCGACGATGACCCGAACGTCACCATCCTCGACATCAGGGCGCGGGCTAGGCGACTGAAGGCCACCGATGGCCTATCCCTGGTGGTAGTCGACTACCTCCAGCTCATGTCCTCCCGCCGGCACGTCGAATCCCGCCAGGTAGAGGTGTCGGAGATCTCCCGGGGACTGAAGCTGCTCGCCCGCGAGCTCGACGTCCCGGTGGTGGCCCTCTCCCAGCTCTCCCGGAACCTGGAAAACCGGGGCGACAAGCGCCCGCAGCTCGCCGACCTTCGCGAGTCCGGCTGCGTCACCTGGGATACGCTGGTAACGCTGGCCGACGGCTCCGAGGCGGAGATCGGCTCACTCTGGGCCGCGGGCAAGCAGGCGTTCGAGGTGCTCTCCCTCACCGAAGACGGCGTCCACCCGGCGGTTGCGAGGAGGGTGGTGGCTACCGGCGTGAAGCCGGTAAGCAGGATCGCCCTTGCCAGCGGGAGGGAGCTCTGCGCCACCGCAAACCACCCGGTGCTCACCCCGGCCGGCTTCGTACCCCTAGGCGAGCTCCAGGTCGGCTCGGTGGTGGTTGGCCTCCGAGAGGGCGGCACCGAGGATACCACGGTGACCGGCATCAAGACCATCGGCTCCGAGCTGGTCTTCGATATCGAGGTGGAGAAGACCCACAACTTCGTCGCCAACCGAGCGATCGTCCACAACTCCCTGGAGCAGGATGCCGACATCGTGATGTTCATCTACCGCGACGACACCTACAACCCCGACTCCCCCGACCGGGGAATTGCCGAGATCATCGTCGCCAAGCACCGGAACGGGCCCGTTGGCACCGTCCACCTCGCCTACATGCAGAACTGGGCGCTCTTCGCCGACATCGCGTCGCCCTGATCAGTCCCCGAGCTCCGAGAGTTTGGCGCTCGCCCACTCCTCGAGCCCTTCGGCTCCGGTGTAGCTGTGCTCGAGGTCCGGGAAGATCCCCTCGGTCACCTCCTTGACGTAGGCGGCGATCGCCTGCTCCGCCTCGATGGCAACCGAGCCGTATGGCTTTACGAACCTGGGCAGGTGACCACTGGAGAAGCCGACCAGATCGTGGAAGACAAGCACCTGGCCGTCACACGCAGCGCCAGCGCCGATACCGATGGTCGGGACCGGCACCGCCCGCGTCACCACCCGGGCTAGCGGGGAGGGAACCCCCTCGAGAACCATGGCAAAGACGCCGAAGCCGGCTAGCGCCTGGGCATCGTCCAAGAGCGCGCCGGCCGCCTCGATGGTCTTGGCCTGCACCACCATCCCGCCAAAGGCATTGACGCTCTGGGGAGTCAGCCCGAGGTGTCCCATCACCGGTATCTCAGCCTGGAGGAGCGCCTCGATCACCTCGCGGCGCTCGCGGCCACCCTCGAGCTTGACCGCCTTCGCCCCCGCTTTGATCAGCTTCCCCGCCGACCTGACAGCCCGCTTCCACCCCTGGTGATAGCTGAGCCAGGGGAGGTCGGCCACCACCAGCGCCTCCGGATGAACCCGGCATACCGCCGAGGTATGGTGGACCATCTCCTCGATTCCAATGCTGAGCGTGCTCTCGAAACCGAGGACGGCGTTGGCCACCGAATCCCCGACCAGGATCATGTCGACTCCGCCGTGGTCGGCCGCCCGTGAGGTGGGCGCGTCGTAGGCGGTGACCATGGTCAGCGGCCGTCTCCCGTCAGATGCCTTGTACGCCGCTATCCGCGGAACCTTGTTGACCCTCTCCATCTGCTGCTCCCTTCGTCCCGTGCGGCAAGCGCTACGGGCGATTACTCGGCTGCCTCTATCTCGCCGGGGCGATCGAGCTTGCGGAGGAGAAAGTTCCACCGGCAGGAGAGGCATACCTCCACCACGTAGATGGCCAGGTCCGAGACTCGGGGAAAGGAGTGCGCCGGGAACAACCCGCCGATGACCTGCCCCTCGCGAGGCAACCCGCGTCCGAATCCAAAGCTCACCTCGACCAGCGGACCCTGCCCGCATACCGGGCAGGCGTCTTGCCTCTCGACGCCGAAGTGCGAAGCCGCCCGGGTTAACTCCGGGTCAGCGTCGCAAGCCTCCTCGAGCGAGATGTCGCCCGACGCAATCCCGCGAAGGGTTCTTGCCCTAAGCAGGCGGTGGTCAATGCCCCGACCTTGGAGCCAGCCAAAGCTTGAACTCTCCGAACGCGCATATCCCACGCCCCAAGCCTATCCGATGCCGGCAAGCAAGGAAAGCTTACCGCGACAACGGCTGGTTAAGCCATGACGCGGATATATCACATGGATATAACCACTACTATCACTTGTCAGCTATACTGACCGGAATAGATCGTTGAGAGGGAAGAGATGCTTGAGCAGAGGCGCCAGCAGGCGATAGAGACGGGGAAGGGCACGCGGGGTGGAGCAGCCTCCCTCGACCTCGTTCTGCTTGGCTTCCTCGCCATCGAGCCCCTTCACGGATACGAGATAAGCCGGAGAGTGAACCGCTGCTTCGGCTCGATCGCCCGGCTCTCCTGGGGATCGCTCTATCCCGCCCTCTCCCGCCTCCAGCGGCGGAGCTTCGTTGCCAGCAAGCCGCTGAGCACCCGCGGCTTCGACGCATCGCAGTTGAGCGGATCGCTTGCGGCGGAGTTCGCGCTGGTGAGTGCGGTCGCTGACCGGATGGCATCCGCCCGGAACCGGAAGGTCTACCAGATCACCGAGGCTGGACGCGAGCGGCTGGCAGAGCTGGTGGCGCAGACCGAAGTCGACGACTCGCGATCCTTCTGGTTCGCGATCTCCTTCTCCGACCAGGCCGAACCGGCCGTGCGGGTGGAGCTTCTCAGGCAGAGAAAGCAGGTCCTGGGCGCGCAGCTCCACGATCTCCGGCAGGCTGATGGCGGCGGAGCCGCCTTCAACCTGGCGATGGCTGGGCTAACGACCAGGTTGCAGGCGGAGATCGAGTGGTGTGACAAGGCGATCGCCGAGTCGCTGGATAGTAAAGGAAGGGGATAGCCTAGATGGGCAAGATCAGAGTGGCAATCGCCGGAGTAGGGAACTGCGCGAGCTCGCTGGTGCAGGGGGTCCAGTATTACCGCGACGCGGATCCGGGCGAAGAGGTCCCCGGCTTGATGCACGTGGAACTCGGCGGTTACCATGTGCGCGACATCGAGTTCGTTGCCGCCTTTGACGTCGACGCATCCAAGGTCGGCATCGAGCTCTCCAAGGCGATCCTCTCCGGCAGGAACAACACCATCAAGTTCTCGGATGTGCCCGAGACCGGCATCGTTGTCGACCGCGGCCCCACCTATGACGGGCTCGGCAAGTACTACCGGGAGGCGATAGAAGAGTCGCCGGCAACGCCGGTCGACGTCGCCGGCGCTTTGCAGGAGTCCGGCGCCGACGTGCTCGTCGCCTACCTTCCGGTCGGTTCGGAACAGGCCCAGAAGTTTTACGCCGAGGCCGCCCTCGCCGCCCGCGTGGCGTTCGTCAACGCCATCCCGGTCTTCATCGCCTCCGATCCGGAGTGGGCCGAGCGTTTCACCCAGGCAGGCGTCCCCATCGTCGGCGACGACATCAAGAGCCAGGTCGGTGCCACCATCGTCCACCGTATGCTCGCTCGCCTCTTCGAGGATCGGGGTCTAGTTCTCGACCGGACCTACCAGCTCAACGTCGGCGGGAACATGGACTTTATGAACATGCTGGAGCGGGAGCGCCTGGAGTCGAAGAAGATCTCCAAGACCCAGTCGGTCACCAGCCAGATCGATCATGGGATCGAGGCCAGCAACGTTCACATCGGTCCCTCCGACCACGTGGCTTGGCTCGAGGATCGCAAGTGGGCCTACATCCGCCTCGAGGGGAGGAACTTCGGAGACGTCCCCCTGAATATCGAGCTCAAGCTGGAGGTCTGGGACTCCCCCAACTCGGCTGGAGTGATAATCGACGCCATCCGCTGCGCCAAGATCGCCCTCGACCGCGGCGTAGGTGGACCCCTGGAGGGGCCGTCCGCCTACTTCATGAAGTCCCCTGCGGTCCAGCACCGCGACGAGGAGGCTCGCGAGATGGTGGAGAAGTTCGCAAACGGCCTCTAGCCGGAACAACCGTAAGAACGCCTAGCCGGTAGTTGCGATAGCAACTCGAAAGCGGGCGCGCACCAGGAGCTGCTGAGCGAAGCGCGGCCAAGAGCCTTCGAGCCGCCCATCATCGGGGCCACGGTTCCGCCGCGCATCAGCTAGTGGCGGCCGGTGCGAGCCAAACCAGGGAAACCTCCCGGCTGGCAGCTGCGGCTGCGCGCCGCCAGTGGCGACTCCAAGCTGGTTCCCGGCTATCCGGCCGGGCAGGTGATGAATGCGGCCACCGACTCCGAAACCGCCCCGACAATCTCCGGACCGTAGATCTGCCAGCCGCGGGCGTCGGCGACGCCGACCACCACCACCGGCATCCGGGTCTCCCGGAGAATCGGAAGGGTCATACCTCTGGTGCCGACCGCGTAAGGGAGCGAAAGCCGCTCGATCCCCTTGGAGACCTCTTCAGCGAGGCGCTTTCCAGCGGGCGAGGTGTAGCGAAAGCCGGAGTAGTACGCGACGTGGACCCCGTTTGACGAGTAGTCGAGGTAGACCACCAGGTCAAAACCGCCGTCGTTGGCAAGCTGGGCGAGGCGGGACTGCTCGTTCCCCGCGTAGGCGACCGCCCTGGCCCCTAGCGCTTTCAACCGCACGGCCAGCATCTCCGCCTCGACCTCGACGTAGAGCGAGCCGAAGCAGGCCACCGAGGAGTCACCAACCGCCTTGCCCGAGTGCCGGAGCAGCTCCAGCTCCCGAACGCCGTGGATGTGCTCGCGAGAGCGCCCGAACACCCGCATCAACTCCTCGACCGTACTCCGGCCGACGATGCCATCGTCCGGAAGGCAGACGTTGATCTGGAACTCCCGGACCGCGTCCCGCGTACGGGCGCCGTAGATGCCGTCGACCCTTCCCGGGTCGAACCCGAGGTTGCCCAGCCTCATCTGCAGCCAGGTGACGTCGTCACCGCGAAAGCACGGGCTCCTCAAGTAGAGAACCCGATCGCCGATCTGGAATCCGGCCTCCACCAGGTTCAACCAGGTGATCGCGTCGCAGACGCCGGTCTCGATCAACCCCCGCGACTGCTGGAACTCCTTGACCGCCGCCGCCAAGCCCTCGTCAAACACCTCGAGCTCGCCAACGTCAACGCCAGCCGCCCCTAGCCGCTGGCGCAGATCCTTCACCCTCGAGCTGGCCTCTCCAAGCCGGATCGGCCGGAAGCCCGGAAACTCTCCAGTGCGGGGAAACCCCCGCTCGATCAGGCGTTGAGCGCCGGCTCCAGCTCCCGCAGCAGCGCCCTCTTCGGCATAGCCCCAATGACGCGCTTCACCGGCTCCCCGTCCCTGAACAGCATCAGCGTCGGGATGCTCATGATCTCGAACCGCCTCGCCACCTGGAGCGACTCGTCCACGTTGACCTTGCCGATAACTATTTCGCCCTCCCTCTCCTGGGCTATCTCCTCGAGAATCGGGGCTATCATCTTGCACGGACCACACCACTCCGCCCAGAAGTCTACTAACACGGGCACCTCTGACGACTTGATCTGCTCGTCAAAGTTCCGGTCATCCAGCTCGATTATCTTGACGCCCACAAGCGCTCCTCTCTTAGACAGGTGGTATAGGTAACTCACCGTTGCATATGCAACTACAACCGCGACCGGACGCCGGCTATTCCCGAGTGCCGTGCGCCTCCGCCGCCAAGAAGTGCTCCAGGTCCAGCGCCGCCTGGCAACCGGACCCCGCCGCGGTGATCGCCTGGCGGTACCGGTGATCCTGGACGTCGCCGGCCGCAAACACCCCTTCGACGCTGGTAAGCGACGTCCCCGGGTGGGTCACGATGTACCCGGAGTCGTCCATCTCCAGCTGACCCTTGAAGACGTCGGTGTTGGGCGCATGCCCGATGGCGACGAACAGCCCTCCCATCGGGATCTCCTCCCGCTCCCCGGTCCCGACGTCGGTGACCTCGACGGCGGTCAACGTCCCGCCCTCGCTCTTTAGCCCACTCACCACCCGGTTCCATAGGAAGCTGACCTTGTCGTTGGAGAACGCTCGGCCCTGCATGATCCTGGAAGCGCGCAGCTGGTCCCGCCGGTGGATGATGGTTACCGAACGGGCAAACTTGGTAAGGAACAGCGCCTCTTCGAGGGCGGAATCGCCGCCGCCGACCACCGCGATGTCCTGCCCGCGAAAGAAGAAGCCGTCACAGGTCGCGCAGGTGGAAACGCCATGACCGATCAGCCCCAGCTCCCCCTCGACCCCTAAGAGCAGCGACCTTGCTCCGGTGGCGACAATCAGGGCGTCGGCCGAGTAGGTCGGCTCGTCCCCGCGGTTGTCCGAGGTCCACAGGGAGAAGGGGCGCCGGCTGAGGTCGACCCGGCTGACCTTGGTCATCCGGAAGCCGGCACCGAACCGCTCCGCCTGGGCACGGAAGTTGCCCATGAGCTCCGGCCCCATGATCCCGTCCACGAAACCGGGGAAGTTCTCGATCTCGGTGGTCAGCATCAGCTGGCCACCGGGCTGGTCGCTGGTGGACGACGGCTCGCCCTCGATCACCACCGGAGAGAGCTCGGCCCTCGCGGCGTAGATCGCCGCCGTCAGTCCGGCCGGCCCCGAACCTACAATGGCGACAGTGACCCTCTCCGTCATCAACTACTCCTTCGCATCGGCAGCATCAAGGCGATATTTTCCCGCCTTCCGCCAAGCAAACCACCCGGCAATGAGGGTTATTCCCCCAACAATCAGATAGGTGATCCAGACCCGGTTGCCAAAGAGGTAGGCGTCGAGCAGCTTTACGACGGCGTCTACCGCCAGGATCGCGATCATGATCGCGATGATCGCCGCCAGCACCCCGTAGACGACTACCCGGCCGATCCAAAAGAGCGGGACCACCGTCCTGCTCTGAAGCTGCTCGACCGCCTCACCGAGATGGGCTGCGAGCCTTCCAGCAAAGTCCTGCTGATTGCCAGCCGACAAATCCTCCACTGCGGCCATACGGGAACCTCCCCTGCTCCTCGACAAGCTTAGCTTGGGGCCGCCGCCAGCATCGCCGAGACCCCGAGGGCGCCAGCGCCGGCGTGGGTGCCTATCGTCGCCCCCATCACCGACACCACCACCTCCTCCACCGCAGTTACCTCCCGGAGGCGGGAGGCTACGTCGCCGGCGTCGGCCGCCATGGCGTGCACCAGGCCGACCCTGATCGGGTTCTCGAGGGCGGCCGCCCACTCCAGCAGGGCCTCCACGGCCCTCCGCCGGGTGCGCTGCCTCCCCGCCGGCTCGACCACTCCCCCGGTTATCTCGATCATCGGCTTGAAAGACATCATCGTCCCGATCAGCGCGGTGGCCGCGCCGATCCTGCCCCCCCTCCTGAGATTGTCGAGGGTGTCGAGGGCACCCAAGGTCAGCACCCGCTCCCTCAGCGCCTCCGCCCGTGCCGCCAGCTCCTCCAGGCTGGCTCCAGCTCTCGCCGCCTCCGCGACATCGAGAGCGATCAGGCCCTCGCTCAGGGTCAGCGTCCGGGTGTCGACGGTACGCACCTGCGGGAACGCCTCCGCAGCTGCCGATGCCGCCTGAAAAGTGGCGGAGAGCTTGGAGGTGAGCGTGAGGCAGATCAC
>JAJYHR010000162.1 GCA_021784675.1 Actinomycetes bacterium | reverse complement strand
TTGAAAGAGGCGTCCTCCAAAAGCTCCTCCGCCTCTTCCATGACCTCGGCATCGGTCCACTCGTCCTCGCCAGCGACCTGCTCGATAAGGCGGCGCACCTCCTCGAGGTCGTGCCACCCCGGCTTGAGAACCACCTCAGCCGCCGGAGCGCCCTCCGACGCCGGCTCGCCATGCGTTGAATCCTCGGCAGCCTCTTCCTCCCCAGCCGCCTCGAACGCCGGCTCCGGCCCGGCCGGGGCGCCTTCGGGGGGCTCTTCCCCCGCAGCCAGGTCGTCGCCCTCGCTCCCTCTCCCTTCCACGACCTCGGCGGCCATCTCGACCGCCTCTCCGACCAACCTCCCCGCCGCCTCCAGCAGCTGGAGCAGGGCTATCCGTTTCAGCTCGAGCTGCGATATCTCCTCCCGCAACGCGGTAGCCTTCGCCTCCGCCTCGAAGAGCAGCTGGCTCGCGTGCTCCCGCGCCCGGTAGACCAGCGACCGGCCCTCGCGTTTGGCAGCTTCCACCGCCGTTGCCGCGGTCCGGTCCGACATCTTGAGGATCTCCTGGCCCTGGAGGCGGATCTGATCGAGATGCTGCCTCGCCTCCTGCTTGGCCTCCTCCAGCTCCCCGTGGGCATTCAGCCTGGTCTGTCGCTCGATCTCGGCAGCCTCGCGCCGGGCCTTCTCCAGGATCTCGGCACCGGCAGCCTCCGCCTTCCTGCGAAGGGCGTTGGCCGCCTCGGTCGCGCTCCGCAGCACTTCAGACGCTTCGCGACCAACTACCTGGCTGGCGCGCTCGGGATCCTCCAAAGCCGCTTCGAGGCGGCCTCTCTCCTCTCCGAACTTCGAGGAAACCCTCGCCAACCCTGCCTTAGCCTCCTCGACGAGGCGCGCAAGCTCTCGCTTCTCTTCTCGCAAGTTTTCGACCAGAGCGTCTACCGCCGCCCGATCGTAACCCCTTCGCACCACCGGAATCGACTCAATGCGATCCCCGTCACCTTCCCGCCCCATCGGCCCTCCTAACGAACGACTCCTACCGGATTCCGACCCCCAGCTGCACCGGCAACCGCCTCGACCGCCTGCGCAAGCGAGCTTACGCCTACGATGCGGATCCGGCCAAAGGATGCACCTCTCGCCGCCGTCACCTGCATCTTAGGCACCAGGAGGTAGCTAAAACCTCCGTCCCGTGCAGCAACCACCCTCTGCCTGATCCCGATTACCGGAAGCACCTGCCCGGAGGTGGTCACCGATCCGATCGCGGCCACCCTGAAGCCCCCCTTGCGCGCCCCTGGAAACTTGCGGTACTCCCCCACCACCGCGAGCGCCTCGGAGAGCGACGCCGTGTTGAGCTGGGTATCGAGCGTCGAAAGCTTGACGGCAAACGGGATAGAGTAGCCGATCGCTGGCGAGACCACCAGCCCGAGGTGTCCGGCGTTGAAGGCGACTCTCACCGTCGCCGACCGGTTCAACAGCCTTCCCGCTCCGTTATAGCGGAGGAACGCCAGCGTAGTGAAGGGGAGCCCGGGGTGGAGCGCTACCGCCGCATCCAGCGCCGCCAGGCTGGTGACCCGCACTCCGTTGACGCTGACGATGAGATCCCCTACGGCCAGTTCGCGCCTCGCAGGCGACAGCGGAAGGACACCCTTCACCACCACGCCCGGAATCGCCCGGACCGGAAGCCGGAGGTACTTTGCCGCCGCCACCGCCGCGGCGATCTCCGCCTGCTGGGATAGGGTGAGCACTCCCTGCGAGATGCTGGCGCCGCTCTCCAAGCCGGGCAGGAAGGAGACGTTGGGATTCAGCAAGTCCCAGACATACTCGATGGGAGTCAGCCGCGTAGCGTCGATCGAGACGCCGTAGAAGGATGGCTTCCCGCCGGCGCTCGAGCGCCCCGGCGGCACCGCCTCAACCCGAAAGACCGAGCCCGGCGAGATCGCCACCTCCGCGATCCGAGCGGTAAGCGCCCAGGCCCATGCCGACAGCAACACCAGCCCCAGCCAAATTCTCAGGGAGAGCTTCAAATACTGGCGGGTACCGGCAGTCACCTTAGCGAGAAGCATAACGGCGGCCAGCAGAGGCGCATCCTCGCCGCGGCGGCGCCCTCCCTACGGACGGAATCGCCGCGAAGTTCGCTACTGTATTACTAAATACATTACGAGACAGGAGAGAATCTAGATGGTGAAGTATCTGAGCGAATCCGAGGCGGCGAGGGAGATCGTCGCCGCTGCCGGCATCCTCTTCGACACCGGGGTGATGTCCCCCTCCGGCCACGCCAACCTGAGCGCCAGGATCTCTGAGACTGAGATGCTGATGACCTCGGGGGGATACGTCAAGCACCTGGATCCGGCGACGCTGGCGGTCGTCTCCCTCGATGAGACGGTGATCCGCGGCGAGATCGCCCCGGAGAACGCCGAGATCATCTCGATGCACGCCCGCACCTACCGGGCCCGGCCTGGCATCGCCGCCATCGTGCACACCCACTCTCCCGGGCCGACCGCCTTCGCCTACGCCCACGAGCCGCTGCCGGTCAGGGCAGAGCCGATGCTCCGCTTCGGGCAGGCGGTGCCGGTTCCCGTAGTACCCTGGGCACCGCGAGGCTCGGATGAATCCGTCGGCGGGATCGTCAGGGTCCTGGAGGGGGATCCGGACACGCTGGCGGTCCTGCTGGCAAACCACGGCCTCCTCGCCTTCAACACCACCCCCACGGCAACCGCCCGGCTCATCGTGGCCCTCCAGGAGGCCGCCGAGGCCGAACTCGCGGCGAGCGCCCTGGGTGGCGCGAAGGACTTTCCTGCCGGCGCGCTGGCAAAGGTGAGGGCTTCAATGGCGCGGGTAGCGCGATGACCAGCGAGTATGGGTGGATAGCCGAGGGCTACCAGCGCTTCTTCGGCCACTTGCCTGCGGGCATCGACGACCGCATTCGCCTTGCCGAGAGAACCGGCACCGAAAGCGCGCTGGAGTCGATCGAGCGCATGCGCGAGCAGCTAATCTACGCCAACCCGCTCGGCCCCAAGGTGCAGCAGCTGGTCCACTTCGGCCAGCTGGTGGCGCTAGGGCACGAGGAACCGGCGCGGCTGCACGCGGCATCCGCCATCCACCACGGGGCGACCCTGGAAGAGCTGGTCGGGGTAGTCGAGACCGCCCTGATCACCAGCGGCGTTCCCGCCTACGCCCTCGGGATCTCCATCCTCTCCACGCTAAGCCGGGATGGAGACTGATCCCAGCCTGGGCTTCGGGTTCCTGGTCGGAGCCCTCCACCGCCGGCTCCGAGCCGAGTGGGCGGAGCGGCTCCGCCACCTTGACCTGACACCGCCGGCGGCGCTTGCCCTCCGGGTCCTCCATCGCCACCCGGGCGCATCGCTTCGCGAGGTTGCCCGGGTGGCCGGGAGCGAGCCGATCAACATCTCCAAGGTCCTGGAGCGGCTTGCGGTTGGCGGGCTGGTCCTCGTGGAGCCCTCCCCGCGCGACCGCAGGGCCAACTCTTACCAGCTCACCGCGGAAGGTGAGCAGCTTCTTCTCCGGCTCGAGGAGGCGATGCTAGGCTTTGCGAAGTGGCTGCGCGAAAATTCCGGTCCCGTCGACCTCGAAACCCTGAAGAGCACGCTGGGAGAGCTGCTGCAGGCGCTGCCGCCACACCCGAAGTCCTGATCATCGACGGCACCTGCGGTATCTGCAACCGCCTGGGGGATGCCGCCCGCAGGGTGGCCCCCGGCCTGGAGGTCTCCCGCGAACCGCCGGAGCACCTGCGGGAGGCGGCGGCCCGCGGCGTCATCTACTGCAACGGAGACACCGCCTTTACCGGAGCCCGCGCAATCGTCGCCTACCTCGGCAACCGCGGGCGCCTGCTCAGGATGGCCGCCACCCTGCTCTCCGCGAAGCGGGCCTTCAAGCTATTCGACACCCTCTACCGGGCCTTTGCCCGGTGGCACCACCGGCTCGACAAAATGACGTCAACCAAGCCGCAGGCCCGATATCGCCCGCGCGATGATTAGCCGCTGGATCTCGCTGGTTCCCTCGAAGATGGTGTAGATCTTCGCGTCCCGGTGCCACCGCTCGACCGGGTAGTCGCGCACGTAGCCGTAGCCGCCCAGGATCTGGATCGCCTCCTCGGTGACCTTGACGGCGGTCTCGCCGCCGAAGAGCTTGGCCATCGACCCTTCGCCGTGCTCGAGCCGCTGACCCTGAGCCACCATCCACGCCGCCCGGTGCACCAGCAGCCGACCAGCATCGATCAGGGTCGCCATCTCCGCAAGCTTGAAGGAGATCCCCTGGTTCTCGATGATCGCGCGGCCAAACTGCCTGCGTTCCTTGGCGTAGTCGAGCGCGTACTCGTACGCTGCCCTCGCGATGCCGAGAGCCTGCGCGCCTACCAGCGGCCTGGAGGCTTCAAAGGTCATCATGGCCGCCTGGACCGAAGAGCTCTTCCCCGACCGAGCCCTGGCCAGGCGCTCCTCGAGCCGCTCCCTCCCGCCGAGCAGCATCCTTCCCGGCACCTTCACATCCTCGAGCACCACCTCGGCGGTGTGGGAGGCCCGGATCCCCATCTTCTTGAACTTCTGCCCCATGGACAGCCCCGGTGTACCCGGCGGGATCACAAAGCTTGCCTGCCCCCGCGCTCCCAGGCTCGCGTCCACGCTCGCCACCACCACGTGGATGGCGGAGATGCCCCCGTTTGTAATCCAGGTCTTGGTCCCGTTTAGGGTCCAGCTGTCGTCGGACTCGTTGTAGACCGCTCGGGTCCGGAGCGAGGAGACGTCCGAACCCGCATCCGGCTCGGTCACGCAGAAGGCCGCCACCGCCGGTTCGTCGGCGCTACCGAAGCACTGGGGCACCCACTCGCCGATCTGCTCAGGGCTACCGTTCGCCATAATCCCGGCTACCGCCAGCGTCGAGCCAAAGATGGAGAGGGTGATGCCGGCGTCGCCCCAGCACATCTCCTCGAGCACTATCGGAAGCGTCAACCCGGTCTTGTCGGCGTAAGCGTTGGCCAGAAAGTCAAAGGAGTAGAGCCCGATCTTCGCCGCCTCCGCTATCAGAGGCCAGGGGGTCTCCTCCCGCTCGTCCCACTCGTGGGCGTTGGGTCGAACGGTCTTCTCCGCAAACTCGTGCACCCAAGCGCGCAGCTCAAGCTGCTCCTCCGACAGCGACAGTGAAAATGGTTCCATGATGCCTCCGCGAACGATGTTACCCAAGGGTAACATCTCCCTACCCCAACGTCAAGCCCTCGAGATCACCGGCCCATCGCGGGTGTCCTTCAGCAGGTAGCCCATCTCCCCGAGGTGCGACCTGATCTGGTCCGCGGTGGCGTAGTCTCGCTCTGCCTTGGCGCGCTCGCGCCTCGTCACCAGATCTTTCACCTCGTCGGAGAGGACCAGCCGCTCGGTGCCGATCCCTACCCAGCCCAGCATGCCGGCGACGGAGTCGGCGAGGTATCGGGCCCGCTCCGACTCCCCGGTATCGAGGGCGATGTTCCCGGCTCTAACCGCCTCGAACAGGACTGCAAAGGCGCGGGGGGTGTCCAGATCGTCGTCTAGCGCGGTGGCAAACTCCTCGATCTTCGGGGTGGGGACGGCGGGCTCGGCGCCCTGCGCCCTCCTGATGAAGTCGTCGATGCGCTCCAAGGCCCGCTCCGACTCCTCCAGCACCGGCTCGCCCATCTCCAGGGGCGAGCGGTACTGGGCCCGGAGGTAGGCGAGCCGGAGAGGGCGCGCCCCGTAGCGGTCCAGCGCCTCCGTCAGGCTCATGGTGTTGCCGATGGACTTCGACATCTTCTCCCCGCCCATCTCGACGAGGCCGTTGTGCATCCAGTGCCGGCAGAAACGCTTGCCCAGCACCGATGCCTGGGCCCACTCGTTCTCGTGGTGAGGAAAGACCAGATCCATCCCGCCACCGTGCAGGTCGAACCCCTCTCCCAGGAGACCGAGCGACATCGCAACGCACTCGGTATGCCACCCTGGCCGGCCCCACCCCCACGGCGATTCGAAGCCGTACTCCTCGGCTCCGACCAGCTTCCAGAGCGCGAAGTCGAGCGGGGACCGTTTCTCCTCCAAGACCTCCACCCTTGCGCCGGCGAGGAGCTCCTCCCGATCTTGGCGCGACAGCCTCGGGTACCCCTCGACCCGGTCGACGGAGAGGTACACCCCGTCGGAGATGCGGTAGGCGCTCCCACTATCGATCATCTCCACGATCATCCCGATCATCTGGGAGATCCACTCGGTGGCCCGCGGGGACTTCGTGGGGCGGAGAATCCCCAGCCGATCCAGGGCGGAGAACCAGGCCGCCTCGAACTCTCTCGCCACCTCGACGGGGCTCATCCCGCTCCGCCTGGCCCGATCGATGATCTTGTCGTCGACGTCGGTGATGTTCTGGACCATCACCACCTCGACTCCGCGCCTCTCCAGGTGCCGGCGCAGCAGATCGAAGACGATGGCGAGCCGTCCATGGCCGAGGTGTGGCGAGTTGTCGACCGTCGGGCCGCAGACGTACATCGTGAAGCGCCTCTGTCCTGGCCCGATAAGCTGGACCTGTTCACCCAAAGCGGTGTCGTAAACAACGTTCATCGCTTCAAGATTCTAAGAGCGGCAAGCCCCCTCCTGGGTGATCGAGATCGTCCGGGTAGCAAAGCGAGAACGTAGTCGATGGAAATTCCAGCGTCAGTCTCCCTCGAGGGACTGGAGAAGAAGTGGCAGGAGATCTGGGAGGGGGCGGGCGTCTACCGCTTTGACGCCTCCGCTCCCAGGGAGGCCGTCTACTCCATCGACACCCCGCCGCCGACCGTGAGCGGGTCGCTGCATATCGGCCACGTATTCTCCTACACCCATGCCGACATCGTCGCCCGCTACCACCGGATGCAGGGGAAAGAGGTCTTCTTCCCGCTGGGTTGGGATGACAACGGGGTCCCGACCGAGCGCCGGGTTCAGAACTACTTCGGCATCCGCTGCGATCCGTCCCTGCCCTACGAGGAGGGCCTGAAGCTCCCGGAGGGCGGGAAGTCCCAGGTGCCGGTCTCGAGGCGGAACTTCATCGAGCTCTGCGACCGGCTGACGGCGCTCGACGAAGCGGCATTCGAGGAGCTCTGGCGCAAGATGGGGCTCTCGGTGGACTGGTCGCGGACCTACACCACCGTCGGCTCCCGGGCAAGAATGGTCTCCCAGGCCGCCTTCCTCCGGCTGGCCGCCGCCGGGCACATCTACCAGAGCGACTCCCCGACCCTGTGGGACGTCGATTTCCAGACCGCGGTGAGCCAAGCGGAGCTGGAGGATCGCGACGTCGAGGGGCGCTACCACCGGATCCGCTTCCGCCTCGAGCAGGGGGGCGAGGCGATCATCGAATCTTCGCGGCCCGAGCTCCTTCCCGCCTGTGTCGCCCTGGTCTGCCACCCCGACGACCGGAGGTACCGGGGCATCATCGGCACCCGCGCGATCACACCGCTCTTTTCGGTCCCGATCCCAGTGATCGCCCACCCACTCGCCGACCCGGAGAAGGGCACCGGACTCGCCATGGTCTGCACCTTCGGCGACCTCACCGACGTGATCTGGTGGAGGGAGGCCAACCTCCCGCTGCGGGTGGTCCTCGACCGCAACGGCCGGATCGCCTCGGACGCCTCCCCCGTTGCCCAGGCCTCGCTGACGCCGCCCGCCGCCTCCGAAAACTACGCACGGCTCGCCGGAAAGCGCGCCCCCGCCGCCCGCGAGGAGGTGGCAAGGATGCTCCTCGAGGCCGGGGATCTGGTCGGCGACCCCCGGCCGATCGTCCACCCGGTCAAGTTCTACGAGAAGGGCGACCACCCCCTGGAGGTGGTCGCCTCCCGCCAGTGGTTCGTCCGGCTCCTCCCCTTCAAGGAGCAGCTCATCGCGCGGGGGAGGGAGATCAACTGGCTCCCGCCCCATATGCGGGTCAGGTACGAGGACTGGGTCCTCGGCCTCAACTCCGACTGGAACATCTCTCGCCAGCGCTACTTCGGCATCCCCATCCCCGCTTGGTACCCGGTGGATGGCTCCGGAGCCGTCCGCTACGACCAGCCCATCTTCCCTCGCGAAGCCGACCTGCCAACCGACCCGCTGGCCGAAGCTCCCCCCGGCTACACCGAGGGCCAGCGCGGCCAGCCGGGCGGCTTTGCCGCCGACCCGGACGTCATGGACACCTGGGCCACCTCGTCGCTGACCCCCCAGCTGGCGGGGGGATGGCTACTCGACGATGACCTCTTTGCCAAGGTCTTCCCGATGGACCTAAGGCCGCAGGGCCAGGACATCATCAGAACCTGGCTCTTCTACACGGTGGTCCGCAGCGATCTCGGATTCTCCGCCCTTCCCTGGCGCTCCGCGATGATCTCCGGCTTCGTGCTCGACCCGGATCGCAAGAAGATGTCGAAGTCGAAGGGGAACGTGGTCACCCCGATGCCCCTGGTGGAGCGCTTCGGAGCCGACGCCCTCCGCTACTGGGCCGCCGGGGGCCGCTCCGGCGTCGACAGCGCTACCGACGAGGGCCGGATGAAGGTCGGGCGGCGGCTGGCGATCAAGATCGGGAACGCCACCCGCTTCGTCCTCACCATCCTCGCCGGCGAGTCCCCCGGGGCGCAGCCGTCGCTGGTTCCCCTCGACCTCGCCATGCTCGCCGAGCTGGATACCAGCATGGCGGAGGCCACAGCTGCCCTGCAGAGCCACGACTACGCCCGCGCGCTCGAGGTGATCGAGGCATTCTTCTGGCGGTTCTGCGACGACTACCTGGAGCTGGTCAAGATGCGGGCCTACGGAAACCAGGAGGACCTGGCCGGCTCGACGCAGGAGGGAACCGCCTCCGCCCGGGCAGCCCTCGGCATCGGCATCGGCATCCTGCTCCGGGCGCTCGCCCCCTTCCTCCCCTTCATCACCGAGGAGGCGTGGTCCTGGTGGATGCCCGGTAGCGTGCACCGCACCGCCTGGCCCCAACCGGGCGAGGCGGGCCGCCGCTACCTCGAGGCCGTCGGCACCGCTGCCCCCCCGGGGGAGCACTTCCAGGTCGCCGGCGAGCTGCTGGCGGCGGTTAGGAAGGCCAAGAGCGAGGCCAAGCTGTCGATGAAGGCGCCCCTCTCCGAGCTGCGAGTCGCCGGCGACGCGGCGTTCCTCCGGATCGCGTCGGAGATCCTCGGCGACATCGCCGCCGCCGGTGTGGTCGGATCCTTCCGCCTCGACGAGGGCGAGAGGGCGGTGGAAGCCACCCTCTAGGCCCTCTAGACAGTGCCTAGCTCCCCTATCCGGGGAGGAGCTCCGTCACCTCTGCCCTCTCTCCGAGGAGCTCGTCCCTGGTCGCTTCGATCAGCCTGGTGGCATCGGGGGTGTGAGCCATCCCCTCCACCACCTCCCAGCCGTTCCCGGTCGACCTGATCGGAAAGCCGAACTGCAGACCCTCGGGAATTCCGTACTCCCCCTTCGAGGCGACGCCCAGGGAGACGAAGTCGCCGGAAGGGGTGAGGCCCTCGACCGACCGCACCGAATCGATTACCGCGGAGGCGGCGGAGGCGGCGGAGGATGCCCCCCGGGCCTCGATCACGGCTGCACCGCGCTTCTGCACCGTCTCCAGGAAGGGCCCGGAGAGCCAGGCGTGGTCGGAGATCACCTCCGGAGCCGGCTTTCCATCGATGAGAGCGTGGTAGTAGTCGGGGAACTGGGTGGTGGAGTGGTTGCCCCACACCGCCATGTTGGTGACGCTCGCCACCGGACGCCCCGACCGCTTCGCCAGCTGCGTCTGGGCGCGATTCTGGTCCAGCCGCATCATCGAGAACCACCGGTCGGCGGGCACCTCGGGCGCGTTGGACCTCGCTATCAGGCAGTTGGTGTTGCACGGGTTACCGACCACCAGGATCCGGACGTCACCGGCGGCGTTCTCCGCGATCGCCCTGCCCTGCGGCTTGAAGATCTGCCCGTTGATCCCGAGCAGGTCACGGCGCTCCATCCCCTTCTTCCGGGGGACCGAGCCGATCAGCAATGCCCAGCCGACCCCGTCGAAACCCTTGGCTAGGTCGGTGGTCATCTCGAGGCTGGCCAGGTTCTTGAAGGCGCAGTCGTCAAGCTCCATTGCCACACCCGCGAGAGCGCCCATCGCCGGCTCGATCTCGATCAAGCGCAGCTCCACGCTGGTCTCGGGCCCGAAAACATCGCCGGCGGCCAGCCTGAACAGCAGCGAGTAGCTGATCTGCCCGGCGGCTCCGGTAACCGCCACCCTGACAACCTTCTTAGCCATCGATCATCTCTCCTTAACTAGACCCCAGCCCGACCGGCTAGAGCCGGTCGACCATAGCGCTTGCAAACTCCGAGCACTTCACCTCGGTCGCCCCCTCCATGAGCCGGGCGAAGTCGTAGGTGACCACCCTGTCGGCGATGGTCCGCTCCAGCGCCCGCACGATATCGTCCGCCACCTGCTGCCAGCCCAGGTACTCGAACATCATCACCCCGGATAGGATCACCGATCCCGGGTTCACCCGGTCCAGCCCGGCGTACTTGGGCGCGGTGCCGTGGGTCGCCTCGAAGAGACCGTGGCCGGAGACGTAGTTGATGTTCCCGCCGGGCGCGATCCCGATCCCGCCAACCTGGGCAGCAAGCGCGTCAGAGAGGTAGTCCCCATTCAGGTTCATGGTGGCGATCACGTCGAACTCGGCCGGCCTGGTCAGGGTCTGCTGGAAGGTGATGTCGGCGATGGCGTCCTTGACAAGGAGCCTCCCTCCCGGCTCTCCCCCGCACTCCTCCCAGGAGACCGCACGATCCGCGAACTCCTCCTTCACCAGATCGTACCCCCACCCACGGAAGGCACCCTCGGTAAACTTCTGGATGTTCCCCTTGTGCACCAGGGTCACGCTCTTGCGCCCGCGGTCGAGGGCGTAGTTGACCGCCGCCCTGATCAACCGCTTGGATCCGCTCTCGGAGATCGGCTTTACCCCGATGCCGGCGTCCGACCCGATCTTCCAGCCGAACCGGTCGCGCAGGAAGGCGGCCAGATCGGCAGCCTCCTGCGTGAAGGCCTGGACCTCCAGGCCGGCGTAGACGTCCTCGGTGTTCTCGCGAAAGATCACCATATCCACCAGCTCCGGGTGCTTGACCGGAGAAGGGACGCCGCTGAACCAGCGGACCGGGCGAAGGCAGACGTAAAGATCGAGGATCTGCCGCAACGCCACGTTCAGCGACCTGATCCCGCCGCCGATCGGCGTCGTCAGCGGTCCCTTGATCCCGACGAGGTAGTCGG
>JAJYHR010000182.1 GCA_021784675.1 Actinomycetes bacterium | reverse complement strand
GACCCCTCGACCGCGCCGCCAACCAGGCCTCCCCGCCCGCCCAGGCCGGGAGCGCCCAGCTGGGCGGCTCCGGAGTTGAGCGAGGCGGCGTAGAGCAGGTTGCCCTGCTTGGCCAGGCCCTCCGGGTTGGCAAAGAGCGCGGTTGCGATCTGCCCCAGCACCTGGGACTTGCCGTTGGCGTAGTTGCCCTGGACCACCCCGTCGCTGCCGATGGTGAACCCGGTGAGCGCGCCCGAGGGGGCGCCGTCCTGGTTGGTGACCTGGACGCTCGGCGACGAGGCGGCGAACTGGGTGACCGCCTGCTGCGTACCGGGCTGCGGGAACACCAGGTTCATGGCGTATCCGGCGGGAAGGTTGTAGCCGGAGGGGAAACCCGACACCGCCAGCGCGTCCGGGTTGGCTGCCTCGGCACCGCTGATGCTCGAGATCTGCCCAGTGGAGGAGTTGAAGGTGACGGTCTGGGATGAGGCCCCTCCGAGCTGCAGCGCGACCGCGGTGCTCGATCCCGGGGCGGTGGTGCTGGCGGTAACGGTCCAGGTGTTCGCTGTTCCGGAGGGGGTGAAGGTGTAGGTGAGCGGGATCGGGTCCCCGAGCGAGTCGTACCCGGTGGTGGTCACCACCACCGGGGAGGTCGAACCCGCCGGCAGGTTCCCTCCCAGCGTCACGTTCTGGGTCGCGACCGGGTTGGCCACCTGCCCTTGGGGGATGGCGATCGATCCGAGGGGAGAGTTTTGGTTGATCTGCCCGTTGGCCTGCGGCACCCACCCCTGGACGATGGCACCCGAGGCGGTGACGAGCTGGCCGGCGGCGTCGAGCTGCAGGCTGCCGTCCCGGGTGTAGAGGTTCTGGCCACCCTGGTTGACCACCAGGAACCCCTGTCCCTGGATCGCCACGTCGGTGGGGTTCCCGGTCTGCTGCAGCGTTCCCTGCGCGAAGTCGGTGTTGGTGGAGGCCACCCGCACCCCGGAGCCGACGGTGATCGGGTTGGTCCCGCCGGCAACCCCCGGGGTCGGGGCGCCGGCACCCTGGGTCTGCTGGTAGAGGAGGTCGGCGAACTGGATCGAGGTCGACTGGTAGCCGACCGTGTTCGAGTTGGCGATATTGTTGGCGATATTGTCGAGCCACGCCTGGTTGGCTTCGATGCCCGAAATAGCGGAGGATAGCGACTTGGTCAATTTGGTTCTCCTTGGCTCTTGATTCTCACTAGAAACTGGGGGTCACGCGGTGGCCGGGGCCATACCGACCGCCACTACCTGGGAGGCGGGCACCAACGAGCCGCCGATATTGAGGTTGAGGACGCCGTTCTGGATGGCGACGCCGCTGACGGTACCGCTCAGGTACGTGCCCTGGGACGGGGAGTAGGTGACGGTCTGGCCGATCATGCCGGCACCCTGGAGCACAGCGTCCTGCGATTGGAGGCCCTGGATCTCGGTGGAGAGGTTGTTGAGGATCTGCACCGTCGAGAGCTGCGAGGTCTGCGACACCATCTGCGATGGGTTCATCGGCGAGAGCGGGTTCTGATTGGTTAACTCCGTCACCAGCAGATTCAGGAACTCCGACGAGGATATGTTGGCGATCTGGCTGGCGGTTCCCCCGCTCCCGGAGGCCAGTGACGTGCTCGCGGTCTGGGTCGACTGCGCGACCGGATTTACTGATAGGGTCATTCGCTCCTCCTTCGTAGGGCCTGCTAGAGAATCAGATCGACCGAGCCGAGGCGGCTCCTGGTCAGGTGGGCAGCCGGAACCGGCTCCGCGGGTGGCTGAGCTGGTGATAGATCCGGAGCGGGCGGGTGCCACAAGCCGGCGCCGCCCCCGCCGAGATCGCCCAGCAGCTGGCTTCCAAGCGAGCCCAGCTGGTCCTGGACCATAGCCAGGGTTGTCGGCTGCTCGGCGGCGATGTGCACCTCGACCCGCGCCCCCACCACCTGGACCTGGAGCTGGATCCGCCCCAGGCTGGACGGCTCCAGCGCAAGACTCATGGTGGCCGGCTGCTCCGGAGATCTTGACATGTGATAGATGACCTGCTGCAGGTCGGGAAGCGCGACCTGCTGGGGAGGCGCCCACACCTCCCTACTGGCTCCGGACGCCGCCGCCGCCGGGAGGCCCAGCACCAGCTGCGGCATCCCCTGGCCGATCGTGGCTGCAAACTGCGCAGGGCCGGCGGTTTGGGTAGCCGTGGCCGCTGCCGGAGGTGCCGTGGCCGCTGCTGGAGGTGCCGTGGCCGCTGCTGGAGGTGCCGTGGCCGGTGCCTGAGGTGCCGTGGCCGCGCCGTTCGCCTTGGCGGTGGGAGCGACCGGAGCTGACGCCGCCCGCTCCATGGCTACCGGGTTCTTCGATGCCGGTGCCGCCTGGACCGGTGCCGCCTGGACCGGTGCCGCCTGGACCGGTGCCGCCTGGACCGGTGCCGCCTGGGGTGCCTGAGACTCCGCCACCTGGGGTGCCTGGAACCGGGTGAGCGGTCCGTGGCCGGCCGCGTAATTCGCCTTCTGCCGTGCCGCTCCGAGCGGTGGCATTGCCGCGGCCGGGGTCTTGGCCGATCGACTCCCACTCGCCAGCGCCGTTGGGGCCACCGCCAGAGGGAAGGCCGCAGGCGGCTGCTCAGCCGATCTGGCGGGGGCTGCCACCAGTAACGACCCTGCCGCGATCTTTGCCTGGGTTTCGGGCTGCGAGCTGCCGGCCGGGAGCGAGTCAGGGGGCGCCGCTCCGTTTGCGGCAGCCCCAGGTGCCTTCCGATCCTTGGCGGTGGCAACGGCCACCTCCGGCTGCGCCCCCCCGCCGGCATACCCCGGCACGGGGCCAGCGGCGAGCTGCTGGGCTACCTCAAGATAGCTGGCGGCAGCCGGTGACGGCCGCTTGCCCTTGGCCGGCGCCGGCTTTGCCACCGCTCCGAGCAGGGTCTCGGCCGTTCCCTTGGACATAGCTGGCTTAACCGGCACCGGGGGCCCCCATTCTCGACATGACCATCTGGACGTAAGACTGGGTCTGCTGATACGGGGGTATCCCCCCGTATCTCTCGACCGCGCCGTCGCCAGCGTTGTAAGCCGCAAGCGCCAGCGGGACCGACCCAAAGGCGGAGAGCTTCTCCGACAGCAGTTTGGCGGCGCCGTAGATCGCCTGGACCGGGTTGAAGGGATCGATCCCCAGCCCCTGCGCGGTCTGCGGCATGATCTGCATCAACCCCTCGGCCCCGGCTGACGAGACCGCCTGCGGGTTCATGCCGGACTCCACCGACGCCACCGCGGGAAGCAGGGAGGGGGGGAGGTTGTAGGCGGCCGCAGCCTGGGCAAAGACCGGCGCCAGCCCACCCTGCCCGCTGGACGCCGAAGCGGTGACGTTGCGGATCTCGGTTGGGCTTCCCACCGGCGCTATCGACACCGTCTGCCCCGCTTCCGGGGCGTTGACCATGAGCCCGTTGCCCAGGTAGATCCCGACGTGGTACGCTGGCTGGCCGTAGAAGACGAGATCTCCGGGCGTAGCCTGCGCGAGCGAAGGCACCCGCACCCCCACCTGCTGCTGCTCGGCGGCGGTTCGCGGAAGCTCGACACCGGCCTGGGAGTAGGCCCATTGGACCAGTCCGGAGCAGTCAAAGCCGGTGGCCGGGGTGGAGCCGCCCCAGACGTAGGGGTCTCCAAGCTGAGAAACCGCGGCCGAGACGGCGGTCGCCGCCCCTCCTTCCGGCTGCTGGGACGCCTGCACGGTCATCGGCGAGACCGGAACCAGGGGCGGGAGCGAGGCAGCGGTGGCGGAGCCGGTCGAGGTAGAGTAGGTAGAGGTCGATCCCGCGGTGGTGGAGCCGGTCGGCGAGCCGACCTCGGAGAGGAGTTGCAGGAAGCCCTCGGGCGTGGTGCTCTGGGCCGCGGTGGCAAGTTCGGCGAAGGTGGTCTCGATCGCCGGGACGACCTGCGCGACCGCGGCGGTCATCCCTCCTCGCTCTCGAGATAGATCTGGCGAGCGACGAACCGGTCGATCATGTCCGCAAGCTCCCTGCGCTCCAGCTCCCGGCCGATCTCGGCCACGACCGCCTGGTGCAGCCGGGCCAGCACCCGCTTCCGATCGTCGATCAATTTGAGGTTTCGGTGGTGGATGCTCTTCTCGGCGGCGGCGGCACGGGCTCGGTCGCGGGCATCCTGGGCGAGGTGCAGGGCTGCGGGTCCCAGTTCGCGGTCGCCGCGAGTGGAGTCGGCTCCGGCGGCGCGGCCGGCGGCCAGCTTCTCGCTCGCCCGGAGCGTCTCCATCCCCTGGCGCAGGGCTTGGATCTCCAGCCACCGGGTCACCTCGGCACTCCGGAGCGCGTACTCCAGCGATCGTCTCCTCCGGTCGAGCATCTACGCCTCCCCCAGCAAGCTGTCCAGGCGCGACCAGGCGTCACGGCTCCCGACCACCTCTTGGAGCCCCTGCCGGAAGAAGGAGTCGAGCCTGGGCACCAGGCCCATCGCCACGTCGACCTCCGGGCTTGAACCCTGCTGGTAGGCACCGAGATCGATCAGATCCCGCATCTCCTCCAGGACGGCGTAGATCCGGCGGACGTTCTGCGAGATCATCCGGCTCCGCTGGTCGAGAACCGCGCTCTCGAGGCGGGAGAGGGACTGCAGCACCGAGACCGCCGGGTACAGCCCCTTCTGCGCCTGGGGCCGGCTGAGCACGATGTGGCCGTCGAGAATGGAGCGAGCGGAGTCGGCGATCGGGTCGTTCAGGTCGTCCCCGTCCACCAGGACGGAGTAGATGCCGGTGATGCTCCCCCGGTCCGAGGTGCCGGCCCGCTCCAACAGCCTCGCCATCAGCGAGAAGACCGAAGGCGGGTACCCGCGTACGCTCGGCGGCTCCCCCGCGGAGAGCCCGATTTCCCGCTGGGCGAGACCCAGCCGGGTCAGCGAGTCCATGATCAGGAGGACCCGAAGCCCCTGGTCGCGAAAGTGCTCGGCGACGCGGGTGGCGGAAAGCGCAGCCCTCACCCGCAGCAAGGGCGGTTCGTCCGAGGTGGCCACCACGATGACCGACCGCTCGCGCCCCCCGGCCCCGAGATCGTGCTCGATGAACTCGCGCACCTCGCGGCCGCGCTCCCCGACCAGGGCGAGGACGGTGACATCGACCTCCGACCCGCGGATAATCATCGAGAGCAGCGAAGACTTGCCAACTCCGGCGCCGGCGAACACACCCAGCCGTTGCCCGACGCCGCAGGGGACCATGGTGTCGATCACCTTCACGCCAAGGGAGAGCTGGGCGTCGATCAGCGCCCGCTGCATCGGGGAGGGGGAGCGGGCGTCGATCTCCACCATCGCCTCGACGTCGAGATCGCCCTCACCGTCGATGGGCCGCCCCTCGGCATCGATCACCCGGCCGAGGAGGCCGTGCCCAGCCGGGAAGAGCGGAGGCCGCCGGAGCGACCAGGCCGCATCGCCGTAGCGGACACCGGACATCGGGGTGAAGGGCATGCAGACGAGGCGGCCGTTGTCGAGCCCCACCACCTCGGCCGTAAGCGACCTGCCGCCACCAAGGTCAACGCGGACGGCGTCGCCGATGCCGGCGTCGACCCCCTCGACCTCGAGGTGCATGCCGACGATGCGGCAGACCCGGCCACGGGGGAGTGGACGGACCGCCTCGGCCAGCTGGTCGCGCATCGGCCCGGGAATCACTTCCACCCCTTCAGTTCCTGGAGAACGCGGTCAAAGGCGGCATCGACGCGGCCGTCGAAGACCTGCGGCCCGATCTCGACGACGACGTCGAAGCTGCCGAGCGTCGCGTCGGAGTGGACCTCGAACTCCCGTCCGCTGGTGCCGGCGAGGCCGGCGAGGAGCGGCTCCAACGGCTCGCGCACCGACGGGTTGATCACGACCCGGACCGGACCGCGGTGGGGCGATGAGGCGACGGCGTCTCCTACCACCGAGAGGATCCGCTCCTCCCGGTTGACCAGATCGGTTCCCAGCAGGCGGGAGGTCAGCTCCAGAGCCAGGCTCACCACCTCCTCCATCTCCAGCTTCACCCCCACCTCGATCGCCTCGTCGAGCGCATCGATAAGCCGCTTGACGCTCGAGAGCTGCTCGTTCAACCGCCGCCGGTCGATCTCGAGCTTGGCTTCGACCTCCCGCCTGCCGAACTCGCTCCCCTCTGCAAAGCCAGCATGGCGGGCGGCGTCCAGCTCCTCCTCGCGGCGCCGCACCCAGACCGGGGTGTTGACGCCGGAGGTGATGTCGCTCAGTACCCGGTCGACCGGGGGGAGATCCAGACGGACCGCGACCGGGTCCCTGCTTTCGTTCACTGGACCAGCTCCTCGTTGCTGCGGGCCAGGGCGATCTCGCCGGCGGCCTCGAGCTCGCGAACGGCACGGACGATACCGGCCTGGGCCGCCTCGACCGTCGACAGCCGGACCGGTCCGAGTACATCGATCTCCTCCTGGAGATCCTCGGCAGCCCGCTCGGAGATGTTGCTCATCACCCGCTGGACCAGGTTGGCCGGGATCCCCTTCATGGCGACTGCCAGATCCTTGGGCGACACCTGGCGCAGCACCCGCTGCAACGTCCGGTCCTCGAGCTCCATGACGTCCTCGAAGACGAACATCTGCTCGCGAATCTTGTCGGCCAGCTCCGGATCGATCGACTCCAGATCGGAGAGGAGCCGCTTCTCGGTGGTCTGGTCCACGTTGTTGAGGATCTCCACCACCGCGGAGATGCCGCTGCGGATGGCCACCGGACCCGCCTTGGTGAGGCCGGCAAGCTTGCGCTGCAGGACGCTGGCGGCGAGGTCGACGATCCCGGGATCGACCCGGCTCAGGAGGGCGATCCGGCGGGCGACATCGGCCCGCACCTCGTCGGGCATGCCTCCCATGACTTGGGCGGCGAGGTCGGGGGGTACGTTGGAGAGGATCACCGCCACCACCTGCGGGTGCTCCTCCTGGAGGAAGGAGACCAGCTGGAAGGATTCCACGTGGGTTAAGAACCCAAGCGGGTTGGCGACGCTCTGCCCGGAGAACTGGGCCAGGATCTCCTCCGCCTCAGCCTTCCCCAGCCTAGCGGCGAGGATATCGCGGGCGGTGTCGACCCCGCCCTGGCCGACGCTGCGCACCGCAACCACCGAGTCGACGAAGTCCTGCATGAGCTCGGTTATGGTTTCCTTGTCGAGGCTCGGAAGCTTCGCCACCTCGAGCGTTAGGCTCACCGCCTCCGCCTCGCTCATCGAGCGGAGCACCCGGGCGGCGAGGTCGGTTCCCAGCTGCACCAGCACCGCGGCCGAGCGCTGCATGCCAGTCAGCTCGGCAGCCTTCAATGCCTGCTCCGAGAGTTCATCCAAACCCGGAGCAGCTTGGCCACGTCGTCGGGCTGCTTGTCGATGTAGTCGAGGACGTCATCGGCCACGATCTGCCTGACCTCCGGCATGGTGAGGGCGCTGGGAAGCTCCCCTGCGGCAGCCGGGGCGAGCGCCAGACGCGGCGTGAACTCCTCCAGCGCCAGCGGCTCGACCTCGGTGGAGGCGGAGGCCCGCGACATCAGGAGGATCGCCACCGCGATGCCGGCGACAAGGAGGACGATCTTCGCCAGCCCCAGGATCGAGGAGAGCTGAAAGGCCGGCGCCACCACCGCGGTCTGGGCGACGAAGGGGAGCGCCACTACCGACAGGGTGTCGCCGCGGGCGGCCACCACGCCGGCTGCCGCCGAGACCAGCTGCCTGATCTTGGTGACCGACGCCCCCTTGGCCTTGGAGTTGACCGCCACCGCGATCGACAGCCGCTGGATCTGGCCGGGAGCCTGGTTGACCGTCTGGCTGATCTGGCCCATGGCGTACGAAGTGGTAGCCGAGGTCTGCTTGTAGGTACCGGTCCCGTTGGCGGCCACCGCCCCGGCGGCACCAAGGGCACCTCCAGGAACCGCCCCGGTACCGGTGTAGGTCTGGGTCTGGGTCTGGTTCTGGGTGACCGCGGTGATCGGCTTCCCGTTCTTCCCCATCGGGATCGACTGGGTCGAGGTCGTGATCTTGTTGAAGTTGAGAGTGGCCGCCACCCTCACGTTCGCGTTGCTGGGTCCGAGGACGGTGTCGAGCATCGACTGGATCGACGACTCGAGCTGGGAGTCGAAGGCCTGGGTGGTGCCGGAGGAGCTGCCCCCCGTACTTGACATCCCCGGCGCCGCGAGCACGTCGCCGTTCTGATCGGCCACCGTGACACCGCTCGCGGACATCCCCGGGATCGCCGAGGCAACCAGGTGCACTATCGCCTGCACCTGCGTCGAGGTGAGCGTGACGCCGGGAGACAGGGTGACGATCACCGAGGCCGACGGGCTCTGCCCGCTGCCGACGGCGAAGACGTCTGTCGGCGGGAGCGCCAGGTTGACCTGCGCCGAGCTGACTCCGTTTATCGCCTCAATCGTCTGCTCCAGCTGCCCCTGGAGGGCCGCCTGGTAGTCGGCCTGCTGGGTCAGCTGCGAGGTGGTGATCCCCACCGTGGAGAGGAGGGAGAGCCCGACCGTCGAGTTGGCGGGAAGGCCAGCCTGGGCCATGTCGATCCGCTCCTGGTCGACCATGTTCTGCGGGACCAGGATGGTCTGCCCGCCGTTGGCCAGCTGGAAGGGAACGTTGGCCGCCTGGAGCTTGGCGCTGATAGCGCCGGCGTCCTGGGAGGAGAGGTTGGAGAAGAGCACGCCGTAGGTGGGCGCCGAGGTCAGGGTCGAGAAGAGGACCGCCAGCCCGACCACCAGCGCCAGCCCGACCAGGACGATCGCCTTCTGGCCGGTAGAGAAGCCGGCGAGGAACCGCTTCGCGTTCCGCTGGGCCTGCCCCAGCATATCGTAAGAGGCCATATCCAACTCCGCTAGAACTGGGTCGACATGATCTGGTTGACCGCGCCGACGGCTCCGTTGCGGAGGGCGACGGCGAGTTGCGTCGTGAGTAGCGACTCGGTCGAAGCGATCATGGCGTTGCCGAGGTTGGCCGAACCGCTAGCCACCTGCTGGGCCTGGGTCGAAGCCGACGTCTGGACCCCCTGGAGCGAGTCGATCGCCTGGCCGAGGAGTTGGCCAAAGCCGGAGGCGGCGGTGCCGCCGGACGATTGCACCAGCGGCGCGGGGAGAGCTGCGGAGGCAGAGAGCGGTGGGATAGCCGGTATCATCAGCCGACGATCCCCAGTACCGCCTCGTAGGCAGCCTTGGCGTGGTTGATAACCGCGACGTTGGCCTGGTACCCGAACTGGGCGCTCACCATGTTGCCGAGCTGGGCCGCGAGGCTTATCCCCGGCGTGTTCACGTACCCCTGGGCGTTGGCTAGCGTCGAGGTCGGCTGGTAGGCCAGCTGGCCTTTCGGGTTCGGAGTGACTATGGCGTCCACCTGCACCCCGGTTCCGAGCGCGTAGCTGGTGGCGTTGGGGACCGGCACCGGTGACGCGGCGGCCGCCGGCTGGACCAGGACCTCCTGCTGCTGGTAGATCGGCTGCCCCACCGCCGCGGTGTCGTTGGCGTTGGCGACGTTGGAGGCGATGGTATCCAGCCAGGTCTGCTGGGCGTTGACCCCGGTCCCGGCGATGTCGATGGATCCGAAGAGGGACATGGCTAGAACTGACCTCCCATCGAGCCGGAGAGGATCTGGAACTGGGTGGTGAGCTGGTTGGAGACCGCCTGGTAAGCCATGGCGTTCTTCTCCAGAGCGACGAGCTCGGTGGAGAGGGAGACGTTGTTCCCGTTCAACCCAACCGGCGCGTTCGAGGTGGCCACCGAGGGTGTGGCCTGCCCGCCACCGGCAAGAGCGTTAGCCAGCGAGGACTCGAAGGAGACGTTGCTCGCCAAGAAGCCTGGGGTGCTGGCGTTGGCGACGTTGTTCGATATCACCTGCTGCTGTAGCGTCAGCCCTTCCAGCGCAAACTGAAGAGCCGGGATCGTGTTTCCCACTTTGACCGCCTTACCTTCTCTAGGCTCTCCTAGCCGTATCGAAGCGAGCGATCCTTGCTCTCCTGAACCCTTCTTCGGGAACAACACCGGCCTACTTGAAAACGAATGGCCCAAAATGGGTGGACCGTACATACTGGCAGGCCGTTGGTCGCGGTGTCGTCAGGCGTATCAACCGCTCACTTGTTGACGCGTTGCGCGAACCAACAAGCGGGATCGGCAAGCCTGAGCCGCTGAAGTACGAGATCCGCGGCGCCAAGGCGTGCTCCTGCTTCCAGCCGACGATCGGGGCGCTAATCTTGATTACCGCAGGAGCGACGACTTCCCTGACAGTCACCGGTTCTCGAGGCCCGATGCCACTACAGGCAGAAGTTCCGTCCGTAAGGGCGGGGAGGTCTCCAGGCCTGGACGGGTGCGGGCACCGCAACCGCCGCACCACGCGGCAGCAAGTTCGGGTTCCTGCCGACCCGTGCGGTATGTCGGCAGGAGCGGACCGGCTTGCCGGTCTGGCTGGTCACCGGGGAATTATCCACCCGGGCCGGCGTTACACGAAGTGATGATCGTGGAAAAGCGGCAGATGTCGCCTTGGGCGGCGCTTGCCTTGATTGCCGCCGCCGAGATACTGACGCTAAGCGTCTGGTTCAGCGCGTCGGTGGTGGCCACGCCGTTGCAGCGGCTCTGGGGTCTGAACGCGATCGAGGTCGCGCTCCTCACCGCAGCCGTGCAGCTGGGGTTCGTGGTGGGCGCGGTGGCAAGCTCACTCCTTGGAATCGCGGACCGGTATAACGGCCGGTGGATCTTTGCTCTCTCGGCAGTGGCTGCTGCTCTGGTGAACGTGCTGTTCGTGTTTAGCGGCTCCTGGGAGGCTGGCATACTCCTGCGCCTTCTCACCGGGGTCACGATGGTCGGGGTCTACCCGGTGGCGGTGAAGCTCGTGGCGGAGTGGGCACCAGCCCGGCGCGGGACCGCCGTGGGGATCCTGGTGGCGGCTCTAACGCTGGGGTCGGCGCTGCCGCATCTCATCGTCTTTGTTGGTATCAACGCTCCCTGGCAGGTGGTCCTGCTCGCAAGCTCAGGGTTGGCGCTGACCGGCGCCGCGATTGTCGCCGTCGTGCTCCCAGACTCGCCCGCAAAGGCCCGGAGAGCTACCGCACGGATATCTTTGGACTCGTTACGCTCGGTTCTCGCGAACAAAGCGGCGATGCTTGCAGACTACGGGTACTTCGGCCACATGTGGGAGCTGTACGCGATGTGGGTGTGGTTTCCGGCTTTCGTCTACGCGAGCTTTGCCGCCCGCGCGGTGCATGGCAGCCTTGCCGCCGCGGCCGCTCTGGTCGGCTTCCTCGTCATCGGGGTCGGGGGTGCCTCTGGTTCGGTGGTCGGTGGCTTCCTTGCCGA
>JAJYHR010000091.1:10004-11552 GCA_021784675.1 Actinomycetes bacterium | reverse complement strand
GCTGGGGATGTGGAAGGCCACGTTCGGCCTCCCCGAACAGATGGAGGCGGCGCTGGCAAACGTCGGAGGGATCTGCGACTTTCCCTCCCCGGACCACATCGAGCACGTTGTGGTGACCGGGATGGGTGGGAGCGGTATCGCCGGTGACGTTGCGGTCGCCTCGGCGGCTCCGTTCATGGCGGTTCCGGTGACGGTGGTAAAGGGGTACGAGCTACCCTCCTACGTGGGCGCCAACTCGCTGGTGATCGCGGTCTCGTTCTCCGGGAACACCGAGGAGACGGTCGAGGTGGTCTCGCGGGCGATCGAGCACGAGGCTCGGACTATAGCGGTGACCACCGGTGGAGAGGTGGGCCGGATCGTCGCGGAGCAGGGCGGGTGCGTCGTCGAGGTCGACAGCTCGATCCCGCAGCCGCGGGCGGCCTTCGGGGCGCTCTCCGTCTCGGTGCTCGGGATCCTGGAGAAGGTGGGCCTGTTCCCAGGGGCGTCGCAGTGGGTGGAGCTCGCCATCGAGCAGGTCAAGGCTCGGCGAGCCGAGCTCGACTCTCCGGGCCAGATCGCGGCCGAGATCGCCGGCCGGTTGGAAGGGGCCCTGCCCCTGATCGTCTCCAGCGGCGCTCTCGGGGCGGTGGCGGCGATGCGCTGGAAGGCGCAGATCAACGAGAACGTTAAAGGCCCGGCCGTCTTCTCGGTCTACCCCGAGGGTTGCCATAACGAGCTTGCCGGCTTCGACCGCTACCCCGACTTCCTCCGGGAGGAGGTGGCGATGGTGGTCCTCCGCCACGAGCACGAGCACCCGCAGATCGGGCGCCGCTTCGCCTTCCTGGAGGAGAATGTGGGCCCGCGCCTCAAGTCGTTCACGACCGTGCGCGGCCAGGGGGTGGGGGAGCTCGCCAGCCTATTCGACCTGGTCTACATCGGCGACGTGATGTCGCTGCACCTGGCCGACCTGCTCGGAGTCGACCCGGGCCCGATCGACCTGCTGGACTCGATGAAGAAGTTTCTCGGCGGTCTGTAAGTAGAATCACCTGAAAGGACAGTGCCATGGAGTTTGACGTCGCGGATCTGAATCTTGCCGAAGGTGGCCTCCAGAGGGTCCGCTGGGCGGACCGCCAGATGCCGGTGCTGGCCAGCATCCGGGAGAGATTCGAGCGCGAGCAGCCGCTTGCGGGTGTCACCATCGCTGCTTGCCTGCACATCACCACCGAGACCGCCAACTTGCTCCGGACGCTGCGGACGGGCGGGGCGTCGGTAGTCGCGTGCGCCTCCAACCCCCTCTCCACCCAGGACGACGTCGCCGCCGCGCTGGTAAAGCACGAGGGGATAGCCGTCTTCGCCGTCAAGGGCGAGGACACCAAGACCTACTACGAGCACATCGACGCGGTTCTCGACCAGCAGCCGGAGATCACCATGGACGACGGCTGCGATCTGGTGTCACGGCTCCATCAGGACCGCAAGGACCAGGTCTCATCGGTGATCGCCGGCACCGAAGAGACGACTACGGGCGTGATCCGGCTCCGGGCCATGGAGGCCTCCGGCACGCTGGGATAC
>JAJYHR010000091.1:0-9994 GCA_021784675.1 Actinomycetes bacterium | reverse complement strand
GTGGTGGCGGTTAACGACGCCAACACCAAACACATGTTCGACAACCGCTACGGGACCGGCCAGTCGACCCTCGACGGTGTCATCCGGGCCACCAACGTCCTGCTCGCGGGGAAGGTATTGGTGGTCGCCGGCTACGGGTACTGCGGAAAGGGCGTAGCCAGCAGAGCCCGGGGATTGGGAGCCCAGGTGGTGGTCACCGAGATCGACCCGCTTGCTGCCCTGGAGGCGGCGATGGACGGCTTCAGGGTGGAGCCGATGGCCGAGGCGGCGCGAGAGGGCGACATCTTCATCACGGTTACCGGCAATCGCGACGTGATCCGCGAGGAGCACTTCAAGGTGATGAAGGATGGGGCGATCCTGGCCAACTCCGGCCACTTTGATATCGAGATCGACCTGCCCTCGCTGGCGGCGCTGGCCGCGTCTGGCCCGCGGCAGGTGCGGCCGATGGTCGACGAGTACGTGGTCGAGGGCGCCGGGGGTGACTCGGCGCGAGTGGCGGTCATCGCCGAGGGCCGGCTGGTGAACCTCAGCGCCGCGGAGGGGCACCCAGCCTCGGTGATGGACATGAGCTTTGCCAACCAGGCGCTCTCGGTCGAGTGGCTGGTGAAGTCGAGAGAGCAGCTCAAGCCGCAGGTTTACACAGTTCCCGCCGAGATCGACGCCTCGGTGGCGAAGTTGAAGCTTGAAGGAATGGGGATCTCGATCGATACCCTTACCAGGGAGCAGGAGGAGTACCTGTCGTCGTGGACGGTTGGCACCAGGTAGTGCCGTCTGGGTTGGAGAAAGGCTAGCAGTAGATGTTGCGTGTGGAGTTCCGTTGCAGGGGCTGCCAGCTAGAGGATGGGCAGCGCGAACTTATGGAGGAGAGGCTTTCCCGGCTGGCCAAGTACGTTGGCGAGCCCGAGCGGGCAGAGATCTTCATGGAGCGGGAGTTGAACCAGTCGGTAGCCGACCGCGTCCACTCCGAGCTCACGGTCTGGACCGGCAAGCACGTCGCCCGTGCCCGGGCGGCCGCGGCCGACGAGATGGCCGCCTTTGACGTTGCCGAGCAGCGATTGAAGCGCCAGCTCGAACGGCTCAAGGGCCGGCTGGTCGGGAGGAGCCACCCGCACCACCGGCAGGGGAAGGTCGAGGACCTCGACGCCGTCGCCGACTCCGTGGAGATCTCCAAGGTGAAGAGCTTCGAGCTCGACGAGCTCGACCCGGAGACCGCCGCCTTCCGGATGGAGCTGCTCGGCCACTCCTTCTACCTGTTCATGAACGCCGCCACCAAGCGCGCGGCGGTGGTGTATCGCCGGAGCGACGGGACCATCGGCCTGATCGACCAGGCTGAAGAGGTAGAGCCCGACGGACAGCTGGCAACGTAGGGCCGGCGGAGATCTATGAGCGTTATCGGGAAGCTGCTGAAGGCGGGGGAGGGCAAGCGCGTCAAGCGGCTTAGCGATGTGATCCCGCTGATAAACCAGCTCGAGCCGGAGTTCGAGCGGCTGAGCGCGGACGAGCTGCGGGCAAAGACCGCCGAGTTCCGGGCGCGGCTGGAGGCGGGGGAGTCCCTCGACGATCTGCTGGTGGAGAGTTTCGCGGTAGTCCGCGAGGCGGCCAAGCGCTCGATCGGGCAGCGGCATTACGACGTCCAGCTGATGGGCGGGATGGCGCTCCACTTCGGTTGGATCGCCGAGATGAAGACCGGAGAGGGGAAGACCCTGGTGTCTACGCTCCCGGTCTACCTGAACGCGCTCGCCGGCAGGGGTGTCCACGTGGTCACGGTCAACGACTACCTGGCCGCTCGCGACGCCGCCTGGATGGGATCGATCTACGAGGCGCTGGGGATGACGGTGGGGCGCGTCACCGCTGACGTTCCTGACACCGCCGCCAAGCGGGTGGCGTATCAGGCCGACATCACCTACGGAACCAATACGGAGTTCGGCTTCGACTACCTCCGCGATAACATGGCGACCTCCCTCGAGGAGATGGTCCAGCGCGGCCACCACTTCGCCATCGTCGACGAGGTCGACTCCATCCTCATCGACGAGGCGCGCACTCCGCTGATCATCTCGGGACCGTCCAGCCAGTCCCCGGAGCTCTACTACCGCTTTGCCGGGGTGGTCCGGACGCTAAAGGATGGGCAGGACTACGAGGTCGACGAGGAGAAGAAGGTGGTGATCCCGACCGAGGAGGGCATCGCCCGGGTCGAGAAGCTGCTCGGCGTCGAGAACCTCTACGACATCGCCTCCATGACCCTGCTCCACCAGCTCCAGCAGGCGCTGAGGGCGAAGGATCTCTACCTTCGGGACCGCGACTACATCGTCGATCGTGGCGAAGTGAAGATCGTCGACGAGTTCACCGGCCGGATCCTGGAGGGCAGGCGGTGGTCTGACGGCCTCCACCAGGCGGTGGAGGCGAAGGAGCGGGTGCGGATCCAGGATGAGAACCACACCTGGGCGACGGTGACGCTGCAGAACTTCTTCCGCATGTACGAGAAGCTGGCCGGCATGACCGGCACCGCGGAGACCGAGGCGGCCGAGTTCTCCTCCACCTACCGGCTGACGGTGATCCCGATCCCCACCAACCAGCTGGTCCGGCGGGCCGACCACTCCGATCTGATCTACAAGGCGGAGAGCGCCAAGTTCGCGGCCATCGTCGACGACATTGCGGAGCGCTTCCAGCGCGGCCAGCCGGTCCTGGTCGGCACGGTGTCGGTGGCCAAGTCGGAGCTGCTCTCGGAGATGCTCTCGGCGAAGGGCATTGCGCACTCGGTCCTGAACGCCAAGCAGCACGCCCAGGAGGCTGAGGTGGTCGCCCAGGCCGGAAGGCTGCATGCGGTTACGGTGGCGACCAACATGGCCGGCCGGGGTGTGGACATCCTGCTTGGAGGCAATTCGGAGGGGCTGGCCCACTCGGAGACCGTGGCCTCCGGGCGGAGCCTGGAGAGCGCCGAGGGAGCCGCCTACTACCGGGAGGCGCTGGAGAGGTACGCCAAGGTCTGCGCCGAGGAGGCGGAGGAGGTGAGGGCGCTCGGCGGGCTCTACGTCATCGGCTCCGAGCGTCACGAGTCCCGGCGGATCGACAACCAGCTTCGCGGCCGGTCCGGCCGGCAGGGCGACCCCGGGGAGACCCGCTTCTACCTCTCGCTCGAGGACGAGCTGATGCGCCTCTTTGCCGGTGGCGGGGTGATCAACTGGGTGATGGGGAAGGCCTTCCCCGAGGACCAGCCGATCGAGGCGAAGACGGTTAACCGCGCGATCGAGCGGGCCCAGGCTACCGTCGAGTCCAAGAACGCCGACATCCGCAAGGACGTGCTCAAGTACGACCAGGTCCTCGATGAGCAGCGGAAGGTGATCTACCAGCGGCGGCGAGAGATCATCGAGGGCGAGGACCTGTCAGACTTCACGGCCGGCGCCATCGATCGGGTGGTGGAGAGCCTGGTCGATACCGCGCTCGGGAGCGACTACGGGGACGAGTGGAGGCTCGGCGAGCTGCTGGAGCAGGTGAGGACCTTCTGGGCCTCCGAGTTTAGCGTCGCCGATCTGGAACAGGCCACGTCGAAGGTCCAGGTGGCGGAGTCGCTCAAGGCCGACGCCGCCAGCTACTACGAGACGAAGTGCGCCAAGCTCGCCGGTGACGCCGAGGCCACGGTGGCGCTTCCCCGGGAGATCGAGAGGCAGGTGCTGCTCTCGGTGATCGACCAGCACTGGAAGGACCACCTGGTCGACATGGACTACCTCCGGGAGGGGATCAACCTGCGGGCGATGGGTCAGCAGGACCCGCTGGTCGCCTGGCAGCAGGAGGGTTACGACATGTTCCAGAGCTTGATGGCAAGGATCGAGCGGGACTACGTGCGCTACGTCTTCCAGGTGGAGGTGCCCGCCACCGAGCTCCCGTCGGTCGATCTGGCGCAGGCCTCCTACTTTGGCGCCACCGATCCCCAGGAGATCAACCTGCTGGAGGCGTTCAACCAGGCGAGGACGGCGGAGCCGGCAGCGGAGGCCCAGCCGGCCACCATCACCGAGCTCAAGGTGGGCCGTAACGATCCCTGCCCGTGTAACAGCGGGTTGAAGTACAAGCAGTGCCACGGGCGTGAGTGACTTCCGTGACGAGCTGGAGGCTCTGGAGCTCCGGCTGGCTGCGGCCCGGCGCTACCTGCGCCAAGACGACCTGTTGGCCGAGTTGGGCAAGCTGGAGTCGGAGATGGCCGCCCCTGGGTTCTGGGACGACCAGGGCAGGGCGACCGCGGTTGGCCGGCACTACAACGCCATCAAAGAGGATCTGGACGTGCTGGCGGCGATGGAGACCGACCTTGGTGAGGCCGGCGTCCTCGCCGAGTTCGTCGAGGCGGGTGATCCCGCCTCCGGCGAGGAGCTCTCCGCGATCCTCCTCCGCACCTCCCGCCGGCTGGAGGAGCTGGAGCTGCGTTCGCTGCTTGCCGGGGAGTTTGCTGAGGGCGATGCCATCGCCGAGATCCACTCCGGGGTCGGAGGCACCGACGCCCAGGACTGGGCGGAGATGATGCTGCGGATGTACGAGCGCTTCACCCAGAGCCACGGTTTCGACTTCGAACTCGATGAGATCACCGCCGGCCAGGAGGCGGGCATCCTGTCGGCTACCTTCATCGTCAAGGGGCGTTACGCCTTCGGCCTGCTGGAGGCGGAGCGGGGCGTGCACCGCCTGGTGAGGATCTCTCCCTTCGACGCCCAGCACCGGAGGCAGACCAGCTTCGCCTCCTTTGACGTCACCCCGCTGATCGAGATCTCCACCGAAGTGGTCATCGACGAGAAGGAGCTGCGGATAGACACCTTCCGCTCTTCCGGGGCCGGAGGGCAGCACGTGAACGTTACCGACTCGGCGGTGAGGATCACCCATCTGCCGACCGGCGTAGTGGTCTCGTGCCAGAACGAGCGTTCGCAGCTGCAGAACAAGGCGAGGGCGATGCAGATCCTGGTGTCGAAGTTGGAGCAGCTGCGTCGCGAGGAGGTGAGAGAGCAGCTCAACGCGCTGAGCGGACCGCAGGTGGATGTGGGGTGGGCCAACCAGATCCGTTCCTACGTGCTCGCTCCGTACCAGCTGGTGAAGGACCACCGCTCGGGTTTCGAAGATCGGAACGTGCAGGCGGTGATCGACGGCCGGATCGGTCCGTTCATCCAGGCTTACCTGGAGTGGCGGCGGTCGAACCAGACGTGATCGACCGGGCCGTGACATCCGCCGTGATAGGCTATCGCCTGGCGATGGTAGTACAGTCGGATGCCGAGCGGATGCCAGGCAAAGGAGCGCCATCATGATCCGATTCGAGGACGTTTCCAAGTCCTATTCCAGAGGTTCTTCGGGCGTCTCGGACATCTCCTTCGAGATCGGCAGGGGGGAGTTCGTCTTTCTGATCGGCACCTCCGGGTCTGGAAAGACCACGCTGGTAAAGCTGATGAATCGGGAGATCAAGCCGGACACCGGCTCGATTTGGGTTGCCGGGAAGAACCTGGTGACCATGCCGGCCTGGAAGGTGCCCTACTTCCGGCGGAACATCGGCGTCATCTTCCAGGACTTCCGCCTGCTTCCCAACAAGTCGGTCTTCCAGAACGTGGCGTTCGCCCTCGAGGTGATCGGCAAGCCGCGGAAGTACATCAACGAGCAGGTTCCGCAGATCCTCAAGCTCGTGGGGCTCGATGGAAAGAGCGAGCGCTACCCGGACCAGCTCTCCGGCGGTGAGCAGCAGCGGGTGGCGATCGCCCGCGCCTTCGTCAACCGGCCGCTGATTCTGCTTGCCGACGAGCCGACCGGAAACCTGGACCCGGAGACCAGCTGGGGAGTGATGAACCTGCTCGAGCGCATCAACCGCACCGGAACCGCAGTGGTGATGGCCACCCACGACGCCGGGATCGTCGACTCGATGCGGCGCCGGGTCATTGAGATCGACCACGGGACGCTCCACCGCGATCAGAGCCGAGGCATCTACGGAATTGGAGTCTGATGTCGGTCGGCTACTTCGTCAAGGAGACCTCGATCAACCTGTGGCGCAACCGGCTGATGTCGCTGGCGGCCGTCTTCACCGTCGCCATCTCGCTGTCGCTGGTGGGGTCGGCGCTGCTGATCAGGCAGGGCGTGGCCACGGCGACCTCGGAGTGGCAGGGGAACGTGCAGCTGCTGGTCTTCCTGCAGCCCAACATCTCCAAATCCGAGTTCAAGGCGATCGAGAGCGAGCTCCACTCGCTGTCGACCGTGAAAAGCTACAGCTACGTGCCGAGGGCCCAGGCCTACGGCGACTTCAGGCGGCTGCTGGCGAACCAGCCGGACCTGGTCAACGCCGTTCCGGAGTCAGCGGTGCCTACCTTCTTCCGGGTCTCGCTGGTCAATCCGGCCGAGGCTCCGGCGGTGGGTGCCATCTTCAAGGGGCAGCCGGGGGTGGACACCGTCAACGACAACTTTTCGGCGATCCACACTATCCTGACCATCTCCAACGTCTCTCAGACGGTGATCCTGGGAATAGCGCTGGTGTTGCTGATATCGGCGGCGATCCTGATCTTGAACGTGATCCGTGTGGCCATCTTCTCGAGACGAAGAGAGGTGGCCGTCATGCGGCTGGTGGGGGCGACGAACGTCTTCATCCAGGTGCCGTTCATGCTGGAGGGAATGATCCAGGGGCTGCTCGGCTCGCTGATCGCTGCCGGGGTGGTGATCGGGGTGAAGGCGCTGATCAGCTACTCGATCCAGCACTTCAGCATCCACCTGCTGGACGGGTTCGTGCTTACCAGCCATGACCTGATCTTCACCCTGGCGGTGGTCGTGGCCGTCGGGGTCCTGGTCGGCACCGCCGGCTCGACGGTGGCCGTGCGCCGCTTCCTCAGGGCCTGACCGGCCGGCCCGGCTCCTTCCGGACGCCAAGCCATCCACCGGCTCCACGGATGCGTCGGGCAAAAAGTCGCTCGTGAGCTGCAGGTTAACGGAATAGTCGCGCAGGAAGCTTCCGGCCGGTGGGCTATGCGGCTAAAATGAAAAGCGCATCCAATTCAAGGGGAGCGTGTTTGATGGCAATCGAACTGACCACCAGGGACTGCGGCGGTCTTACCGACTCGGAGCTGGAGGAGCTATCGAACCTGGCGGATGGCCAGCGAGCAAGTTTTGATGTCGGATTTCTCTCCAAGCAACGGGACGAGTGGGTGCTGGCCGCGCTGGCTCACGAGGGTGATCGGCTTCTGGGCGGGATGATGTTCACGCTGGAGAGGATCGGCGGGACGCCGTGTGTCCTCGTCAACCTGCTAGCTACCGCTGCGAAAGACCACGAGCGCGACGTGGCGACGGGCCTTCTGCACGAATCCTACAACCGGGCTCTGCTTGCCTTTCCCGACGAGGATGTGCTCGTGGGGATGAAGCTGGTGGCTGGTACCGGCTACGACCTCTTTTCCGGGCTTGAGGACATCGTGCCGAGGCCGGTGCACCGGCCGACCGGCGAGGAGCGGGCCTGGTCGCGGCGGCTGGCGAAGCGCTTCGGCCTCGACCACGGCCTCGACGATCGCAGCTCGCTAGCCCGCGCGGGGGGGAGCGTCTTCGGCTTCAACGCCTACCGCCTTGGCGAGGAGACCAGCCCTGAGTTCTCAGAGGTGTTCGGGTGCTGCAAGCCCGAGGAGGGCGAGGCGCTCATCGTCTTCGGGTGGGCTATGGCCGAGAAGCTCGCGGACGGAAGCCTGCCAGAGCCCTTCTAGCGCCCTCCTCTACTCTTGACCCTGCTCGAGTTCCTGGCCAAGCGGTCGGCAGGGGAGATCTCGGCGCGGGAGTTTCTGGAGACGTGCGCGGCCCGCATCGAGAGCCGCAACCCGGAGATCAACGCCTTGGTCTCGCTTGATCTCGATCGAGCGGCGCAGCAGGCTGACGGCTACGATCGCGCCCACCCGCCCGGCTCGCCCGGCCTCCCGCTTGGCGGGGTTCCGGTCGCGGTCAAGGACCTCTACGACGTCGCCGGCCTCCCCACACTCTCCGGGTCCTGGCTGGCGGCGGGGGAGCCGGCAACCCGTGATGCGGCAGCGGTCGCAGCGCTGCGCCGCTTGGGTGCGGTCTTTCCTGGCAAGGCGGCCACCTCCGAGCTGGGATGGAGGGCGGAGACGGTCACCTTCCGTTTCGGGGCGACCCGCAACCCCTACAACCTCTCCCGGGGTGTCGGCGGCTCCTCTGGCGGCAGCGCGGCGGCGGTGGCCGCGGGCATGCTCCCGCTCGCCCTGGGATCGGACGGGGGAGGCTCGATGAGGATCCCGGCGGCCTATCTGGGGCTGGCCGGGTACCGAGCTTCCCGGGGGATTCTCCCCTCGCTCGTCCCGGGCTCGGAGGCGGTGGCCGGCCTGTTTGCCGCGGACCTCCCTTCGCTGGCGCGGGCGCTCGACGCCTTCAGGAGCTCTCCTCCCGCAGGCGACCCGGACTTCATCCGCCAGCGCCCCTTTTTCTTCTCCCACTTTGCCGCCGCTCCCAAGCTGCCCAATCGGGTGGCGGTCATCCGCCTCCGGGACGGCCGTCCGGCGCACCCGGAGATCGACGGGGCGCTCACCGTGCTCGCCGCCGAACTCAGCGACGCCGGGGCGGAGGTGATAGAGGCCGGGGGAGAGTTCGACGGGCCGTGGATCGAGCTGCTTGAGTCCCGCTACGGCGCGCCGATCGTGGCCGCGATCGAGGCGGGGCGGGAGGTGGAGGTGGACCCAGCCCTTGCTGATCTGGCGGAGCGGGTCTCGCGACTCGGCCCAGCCGGGAGCGCGCGGCTCGCCGCCGCGGGCAGGGTGCTCATCTCCAGGCTGGTGGAGCTGGCCCAGCGGGTGGATCTAATCCTCGCGCCGGCGACCCTCGATCTCGCCCCCACAGATCCGGAGCCGGTGAGCTACGTCCCCGACCCGGCGGGTTTCACCTACCAGGTGAGCTTGGCCAACCTGGCGGCGCTCTCGCTGCCGGCCGGGGTGGACGGCGGGGGTGTCCCCTTCGGCCTCCAGCTTGCGGTCGCGCCGTACCAGGATCCGGTGCTCATGCGGTACGCCGCCTACGTTGCCGGGTTGCTTCCGGCGGTGCGGCCGGCCGCCGATCAGTCTCCGGCGCGCGGCTCTTCGGGGTGGGAGTAGAGCGCGGGACCCCTCGCGCTTCCCGCCGCGGAGGCTGGAGTTAGTGCCTGATCACGTTGGCCCGGTCGCCAAAGGCCTCGCGGAGGTGTCCAATGAGGTTGTTGTCGTAAGGGATCCGGACCGAGGGGAGGTCGAAGACGCGGCCGGCGATGCGCAGGGAGACTGCGCAGGATCCTTCGTGGGCGGCGAGCACCAGGCGGAGCCGTTCGAGCTCGGAGCGGGCGGCGATGTCGTCGGTGAGGTCGATCAGAAGTGCCCCCTGCTCCTGGGCGAGGGAAGTGGCAAAGACCACCTCCTCGACCCGGGAGGCGATCAGCTTTAGCCGCTCCTCGCGGGTGTCGAGGCGCCCGGTGACCTTGACGATCTGGTCCTGGGCGAGCAGATGCCCGACCTCGGCCATTGCTTTGGGGAAGACCATCACCTCGATGCCGTTGCCCAGGTCCTCCAGGGAGAAGGAGGCCATCAGGTCGCCCTTTTTGGTGTAGCGCCGGTTCAGGGTAGTGACCACCCCTACCAGCGTCACCGGCTCGCGGGGGATCTCGGCCATCTCCATCAGCGCGGAGACGGTAAGCGCGTCGAGCTGGCCGAGCCGGCTCTCGAATCCGGTCAGCGGGTGGGAGGAGACGTAGAGGCCGAGCATCTCCCGCTCGTACTTGAGCAGCTCCCTCTGCTCCCACTCGGTAGCGGGGATGGCGACGTCAAGGCGCGGAAGCCCCGTTTGGGAGTCGGAGGGCTCGTCAAAGAGGCCGACGACGCCACGGGCAGCGTCCTTGCGCTTTTCGATGGCGGAGTCGATCGTGGATTCGTAGATGGAGGAGAGGCCGGCGCGGGTATGCCCGAGGCTGTCGAAGGCTCCGGCCTTGATCAGCGACTCGACGGTCCGCTTGTTGAGCACCGAGACGTCGACGCGGAGG
>JAJYHR010000104.1 GCA_021784675.1 Actinomycetes bacterium | reverse complement strand
GATGCCGGTCGCGGGGAGCTCGGCGGCGCGCTCCGTGGAGAGGCGCATTCCGGCCTCGAGCAGAGCGTCCTGGAGCGAAGCCACCGCCTCTAGGTGAGCCGGCGGTACCAGATGGGTGTCGAGCAGGACCACCTCGTCGGTGGCGGTGTCGTGCTCCCCGGCGATGAAGAGCGTGCTCTCGGGGATCGAGATGCCGCGCTCGGAAAGCAGGCGGCGCGTGGCCGGCCGGTTGAGCATGGCGGCCGCGGCGCGCGCGCTGTCCCCGCCCCGGTTGCCGCCGCAGGCGCCGCAGTCGAGAGAGGAGGCGTAGGGGTTGTTCTCGGTGGTGCTCCCGTGGCCGCACAGCAGCACGATCGGAGCGAATCCCTTTGTAAGCCCCATGGTGGTCAGCGACGTCTCGGCGAAGAAGGCCTGCTCTTCGTCGTTCATGGCTCCCTCTTCGGGCTCCACCGCTATGCGCTTGGGAGCGGGAGGACCGAAGCTCGCGAGGATCCTCGACCGCAGGGCGGAGAGGGGCGCGGGAGCCAGGGTTCTGGCCGCCGCCAACGGTCCGGCCAGCAGCCCGGTGGCCTCGGCGAGGACGTAGGAGGAGATCGTTCCCTTTCTCGCCTTCTCGAAGGCTCCCTGGATGGCTGAGACCGCCTGGCGACCCGCCAGCTCGCGGGCGGGCGCGAGGCGGTCATCGCCCGCTGGCTGCTCGGCGAGTTCCGACGCGGGGCGGAGGAGTACCGGGCAGAGGTCGGATGACGATGCGGATCCGAACGCGCGGTAGCGGACGGGAAGGCCGAAGAAGCCGGCGAAGCCGAAGGTCTCGTAGGGGCCAAGGGCTTCGAGATGGCGGCGGATCCCCTCCGATCGGGTGTCGATGCAGAAGACCGCCTGGACCTTGGCCGGCGCGGGAGCTCGGGGCTGCTGCCGGTCGAGCGCGGCAAGGAGGGAGTCCCGGTAGTGGCTTTCATAGGCGTCTTGCCAGATCCGCAGCTTTTGGGGGAGGGGCAGCCGCGGCAGCTCCTCGGTGGGATCTCCGCCGGGGAGGTTCCGGGCTTCCGGCCGGAAAGGGGCTGCTGGCGATCGATCGGTGCCGGAGTCCGCCCGGAAGGGTCCGGCCGGGTGGCGGAGATTCACCGCGGCGGGAGCCGGTGCAGCCGCCCGGGCCTGCTCGATCAGGATCGCCTCGTAGGCGAACCGGACCGCCAGGTAGTCCATGAGGTGCAGCGCAGGACCGGGAGCGTCTGGAGGAGCCCATCGCGAGCGCCATTTGGCGTGGCCGGCCCAGCCGGGCATCCGCGCCAGGTGCGCAGCCATCTCCTGGATCCGCGACTCCCCGGAGATCCCGAGCGCGTCCAGGCAGGCGGTTATCGCGTCCTCGGGAGACGCGGGCAGGGCGGCGAGGCGCCTCCTGCCCTCCCTGCCCGCTATCCGGCGGGCGGTGCCGTCCCTGCCGATCAGGCTGATCCAGGCTTGGTAGAAGCCCCCGCCATCTGCCGCCTTCACGATCCCGGCGAGGTATGCGGCGCTCCACCTGGCAACCTCGGAGTCCACGACCTCCGCTATCCGGGTGCCGAATGCGGCATCGTGGCGCTCTCCGCAAGAGCGGTATCCGGCAGGCTCGGGGTTGCTTGCCTCGAGGTCACCTGCCTCGAAATCGCCGGGGTGCAGCCCGGCCCTGGCCAGTGCGCCTTCGAGGTCGGCTGCGGTTATCCGGCCACTTGCGTACGCCAGCGCAAACAGCTCCGCGTCCGGGTACCCGGAGACCCCGAGCACTTGGGAGGCGTGGGCTACCGCGTCGGCAAAGGGGAGATGGCGGAGGTCCCACAGCGGGTTCACCGCGATGAACGTCTGGAGCGGCCAGAGCGGGGCGACGATCCGCGCCGCCTCGTCGATCTCGACGATGAGCAGTGGCCGGTCGCCGCTGGAGTGCGAGCCCTTCATGCCGCTCCCTCCGCTGGCGACCCGGAGAGAGGTCTGGCGGAAGCCGGGTTGAAGCCGCTGCGGGGTGCCTTCGGCGCCAATCTGGGCAGGGGTGGCGTTCCAAGGCCAAGGAGCAGTAGCGTCAGCCGGCTTCGTGCCGGGGAAAATCGGGTGGCGGCGGCGATACCGATCCCGCCGAGGGCAACCGCCAGCAGCCAGGCCGGATTGAGGAGGCCGGAACCACCCGCAGGGATCGCCGGGGTTATCCAGGCTCCCGCTCCGCCGATGAAGAGGCCGTAGAGGGAGCTGGTTCCGAGCATGATCCCGACCCAGAGGGCGCTGGCGCGCATCGATGGCGGGCGGTGCCCCCACCAGGACCATCCGGCAACGAAGGCGGTGGCTCCCGCGAAAGCTAGCAGCAGGTAGGCGCCCCGGCTGGCGAGGGCACCCGGTACCTCGGCGCTGGCGGCCATGGCCAGAGCCGAGGTACCGAGGCTGGCCGCGGCCCTCGCACCAAGGGAGGGGGTGGTTGGAGCCGCGACCGGCTGGCCTCCCCGGCGCACCTGGGAACCGGAGCCGAGGAAGAGGTTTGCCTTGTAGAGGGCGTGACCGAAGAGGTGGATCAGCGCGGCCAGGTACGCGCCGACCGTGCACTCCGCGACCATGAACCCCATCTGGCTCATGGTCGAAAAGACTAGGGCTCCCTTTACATCGGGCTTCCTGGTGACGGCCGCTGAGGCGACGATTGCGGTGCCGGCGGCTACCGCAAAGGTGGCCGCCGTGACCCAGGCGGAGCCGCTGGCCAGGAACCCCAGCCTGATCAGGAGGATGCCTCCGCCATTGACGACCCCAGCGTGCAGCAGAGCCGACGCCGGAGTCGGCGCCGCCACCGTCCCCGGAAGCCATCGCCCGAGTGGCCCCTGGGCGGAGCGCGCCAGGGCGGCGATCGCCACCAGCGCGGCTACGGCGACCGCCGGGCCTCCAAGGCGCGCGGCGGAGATCCGGAAGGAGGTCGCCGAGGTCAGGTTTATATCGCCCACCTTCGCCAGGATGAGCGCGAGCGCGGCAACGAGGGCAAGATCGCCGGCCGCGAAGATCGATAGGGTTCGCTGGGCGCTTGCGCTCATGCCGGGAATGTCGCTCCGGTAGCGGAGCACGGCTACGAATGCCAGCCCGGCGATAACCCAGGCGATCACTAGGAGGGAGATCCTGGTGGAGGTGCTCACCACCGCCATCGCCGCAACCACGATGCTTGCTGCAGCAAAGAAGTTCGGGCCGCTGGTATCGGCCTGGAGGTACCTCGCCGAGTAACTTTGCACGATGCCGCCGACCCCGACGATGAGGAGCAGGAGCGTTGCGGTCAGTTGGTTGGCCGTGAGGCTGATCGGCGAGGCTCCGCCGAGGCTGGCTGTGAACGGTCCGCTGATCGCGACGGTGATAACGGTGAGCATGGCGGCCGCAGCTCCAAGCCAGCTGAGCGTGGTAGCCCGGCGATAGCGCTGAAGCCGGTCCCCGGTGAGCGATGCTGCGGCTCCGGCCAGCGGGGAGAGCACGGCGATAGCGAGGGCGATCCGCCCGAGGACGATCACGACCCGGTCCATTCCGGAGCTTCTTGATGGCCGGCGGTCATCGTTGCCTCCTCGTAAGCAATAGCGAAGTACATATCATGAATAATAGCGCATGGGTCATCTATTCCGGCTCATTCTGGTCGAAGTTCAGAGTCCTCGGCGGGGTTCCTGGTGGTGGCATGACTCGCGAGGCCTGCCGGCTAAGAGGAGCGCGCGGAAGCGGCAGCTCTCGAGGCCGGTGAAGCCGAAGGTGATCGGCCTCCGCTGCGAGTCGCCGCGCGGCGTCCGGGGCTGCGGGCCGAAGGCGACGCCAAGCTGCTCCAGCTCCACGAGGTGCGCGCTGGGTGCGAGCTGGTGGCCGGCGGTGGCGGCATCGGGCCTCTTCGGCCACTTCTTGAATGTCAGCCAAGCACGATGGCGATCCCGGCCGGTACGGCGCGCCCCCGGGCGCCGGCACTGCCTTCGGTCGGCCCGGACCACGAGGTCGGCTGCGGCCCAATGGGCCATACGGGCCGGCCGCCCGGCTCCGACCATCGCTACCTTGGCAGGCCGAAGATAGGATAGATAGTGTCGCCGCGCCTGCCCGGTGCGAAGAGCAGCCCGGGACGCGAACCCCGGGTCATGATCATTGCCCTTGACCGAGAGAGTAGCCAGGCTGTCCGTCAAAGGTGAACAGCCCTTCGGTCTTGATGAACGGCAACCCTGCGCCAGCCAAGCGGCCGAGTAGGGAGATGACCTGCTCGTAGGCGACGGGCCGCTCGGGATCCTGGCCCTGGAAGCGGCAGCGCCAGTGGTCGACGCAGAAGGTCTCGGGCACGCCACCCGGGTACACCTTCTGGCCCCTGTTGGTGATCATGACGAGCCCCAGCTCCGGCCCGGCATTTGCCTCGAGAACCTTGGCGATCTTCTCGACCGGCTCGACCGAGTCGACGAAGACGTCGATCCCCACCAGGCTCTTTAGAGCAGGCGGCCTCTCGCGAACCTGCACCGCTATGCGTCCGGTGCCGGACGGATAGCTGACCGCCCTGAGGGTCTTCGGCAGCTCCCCGAGCCGGGCGATGACGGCGTCGGCGAACTCGGCGGTTCCAACCTTTGCGGTGGAGACGGCCGGGTCGTAGATGTCGGAGGTGTGCACCCCGTCCTCGATGGTGCGAAGCCACGCGTTGTGGACCCGGGCAGCCGTCTCGCCCTGGCCGATGTGGACGAGCATCTGGACCGCCCCGAGAAGCAGGCCTGACGGGTTGGCGACGTTCTGGCCGGCCAGCGGAGGGGCAGAGCCATGGATCGCCTCGAACATGGCGATCTCGCCGCCGATGTTGGCGCTGCCGGCCAGCCCGACCGAGCCGGCGATCTGGGCTGCTACGTCGGAGAGGATGTCCCCGTACAGGTTCGGAAGGACGATGACGTCGAAGGCTTCCGGGGTGTCCGCGAGCTTGGCGGCACCGATGTCGACGATCCAGTGCTCGGACTCGATGTCGGGGTACTCGGAAGCCACCTCGTCGAAGACGCGGTGGAACAGCCCATCGGTCATCTTCATGATGTTGTCCTTGGTGAAGCAGGTCACCTTGGAGCGCCCGTAGAGGCGCGCGTACTCGAAGGCGTAGCGGATCACCCGTTCGGTTCCTGGCCGGGTGATCAGCTTCAGGCACTGGACGACGTCTTCGGTCTGGCGATGCTCGATCCCGCCGTAGAGGTCCTCCTCGTTCTCGCGGATGATGACCACGTCCATGCCTGGATGCTTGGTGGCGACGAACGGGGAGTAGGACGGGCAGGGCCTCACGTTGGCGAACAGGCCGAATGCCTTGCGGACAGTGACGTTCAGGCTCTTGAACCCTCCCCCCTGCGGCGTGGTGATGGGGGCCTTCAGGAAGACCTTCGTTCGCCGCAGGGACTCCCAGGCTTCCGTGCCGATGCCCGCAGTATCGCCCTGCGCGTAAACCGCCTTGCCGATCTGGATGGTCTCAACGTCGAGCTCGGCGCCCCCGGCCATGATGATGCGGAGGGTGGCGTCCATGATCTCCGGTCCTATGCCGTCGCCGTGCGCGACGGTGATCGGGACCGGCTTGGCTGGATGGGTGGTCATGGTCTCCTCCTTGGTCGGGGTTCGGTGGCGAGAGTCACAGGTCGGGCAGGCATGCCAGGATCTCCCAGGTCGCCGCGCCGGTCACGGGAGCGCCGCCGTGCCGCGTCCCGCTGGCATCGGCATCGCACCCGGGCCCCCACGCTGTGTTGGGTATCCAGACCTCGAGAGGTACTCGTCATACGGTCTACTATATACGAATCGCGACTCACTAGACAAAGATCGTATTGTGTGGTGATCCTGGGTAGGCGAAAGGCCCGGCAAGGTCCCCAGGAAGCCCGGCGGGCGCGTGAAGGATCCGCCGGGCAGACAGGACCCGGCGAGTCGAGCGGCGAGGGCCCGAGCACCCCGCAATCGAGCCCGCGGACCTGCAGCGGCTGCGGCATCGTGCCCGCCACCCAGTCCCACCTCGATGGCTGTGAGATCCACCTCCTCCCAGGCGAACCATGCCGTCGCGGCCGCGGTTACGATCTCGAACCGGCTGAGCGCAAGGTTAGCCTGGGTCCCGGCCAGTCGGATTCGGGCGAACGCTCGTGCCAGCGCCTGATCAGGGATCGCAGCACCGTTGACGGCGGCGCGTTCGTTGGGCCGGTCGAGGTGAGGGATCGTCCAGGTGCCCACTCGGAGGCCTGCTGCCCGCAAGAGAGCCGAGCTGGTCCGGGTGGCGGTGGTCCTCGTTGTTGCCTGCGGCGATGACTCTGCGGTAGCGGTACTGCGGCCTCTCCAGCTCTCCCAAGAGCGCGATGGCGCCATACCCCTGGCGGCGCACCTGCGCTCAGCTCACGGTTGGCGTGGCATCGACAGCGATTCCAGGAGCACCCCTCGGCTGCAGATGAGAAGCCGATCTGGTGCTCGGTATCGGCGATCTGCTTTCCTTCCGCCCTACATACGAACCGTGATTCATGCTAGAGTCCCCATATGTCAATCGAACCAGATCCAAGCTGGCGAAGCCGGGAGGTCACCGCCGGTATCGCGAGAGCCCCGGCGAGGGCGATGTTGAGAGCCGTCGGGTTCGAAGATGGCGACTTCGACAAGCCTCAGGTCGGGATCGCTGCTGCGGCGAACGATGTCACGCCGTGCAACATGGGGCTGTCACGGCTGGCTGGTGCCGCGCGTCAGGGGGCAGTGGACGCTGGTGCGGTTGCGCTCGGGTTCTCGACGATCGCGGTATCCGACGGCATCGCGATGGGCCACGCCGGGATGCGGGCTTCCCTGCCGAGCCGGGATCTGATCGCCGACTCGGTCGAGTGCATGGCCCACGCGGAGCGCTTCGACGCCCTCGTCACCATTGCCGGGTGCGACAAGAGCCTCCCGGCGATGCTGATGGCCGCGGCCCGTCTCGACATCCCGTCGGTGTTCGTCTATGGCGGCAGCAGCTTGGCCGGACAGCACCGGGGCCGTCCGGTCACGGTACAGGACGTCTTCGAAGGGGTCGGTGCGGTGAGCACTGGGCGGATGACGGCCGGTGAGCTCGCAGAGATGGAGCGGGTGGCCTGCCCTGGGGAGGGGTCGTGCGCGGGCATGTACACCGCGAACACCGTCGCCGCCGAAGCCGAAGCGCTTGGCATGGCCCTGCCAGGATCCGCGACGCCCCCGGCCAGCGATCCTCGCCGCACAGAGGTCGCCTATCGAAGCGGCGCAGCCGCAGCTCACCTCCTTGCCCAGGGCATACGGCCTCGCCAGATCCTCACCAGGGATGCGTTCGAGAACGCGATCACCGTCGTGATGGCGCTCGGTGGCTCCACCAACGCCGTGCTCCATCTCATGGCCATCGCCTACGAAGCGCAGGTGGACCTGTCGCTCGACGACTTCGACCGGATCGGTAGGCGGGTCCCCCACCTGGCAGACCTCCGGCCTGGCGGCCAGTACGTGATGGCGGACCTCGACCAGGTGGGCGGCGTCCCCGTGGTGCTCCAGGAGCTTCTTTCCGCCGGGTTGCTCCACGGGGACTGCCTGACGGTGACCGGCGCGACCCTGGCAGAGAACCTCGCCGCTCTTGCTCCCTCGAGCCCTGACGGCTCGGTCGTCCACCGCGCCGGCAGCCCGCTGCAGCGCGAGGGGGGTCTAGCCATCCTGCGCGGCTCGCTCGCTCCAGACGGCGCGGTCATGAAGGTGGCCGGATTGGCGGTCGGCCAGTTCAAAGGCCCGGCTCGCGTCTTCGACGGCGAGGAGCCGGCCATGGCCTACGTCCGCTCGGGTGCGTTGAGCCCAGGCGAGGTTCTTGTCATCCGCGGCGAGGGACCCCGCGGCGGCCCCGGGATGCCGGAGATGCTGGCTGTGACCGCGGCGGTCAACGGAAGCGGGCACGGGCGCGACGTCGCGTTGATCACCGACGGCCGCTTCTCGGGAGCCACGACCGGGATCTCGATCGGCCATGTCGCCCCCGAGGCGGCTGTCGGCGGACCTATCGGGTTCGTCGTCGACGGAGACGAGGTTCTCGTCGACGTCGTGCGCCGGCGCCTCGATCTTCTCGTCGACCCTGCAGAGCTCGGCCGCCGCCGCGAGCGTTGGCACCCGCCAACCCCGCCGGCAGGGCACGGTTTTCTTGCCAAGTACGCACGCCTGGTCGGCAGCGCCGCCCACGGGGCTCTGGTGGGGACTGAGCAGTTCGGCAGGCCTTGAGCCGTCTACGGGCCCGCAGGTCGCGTGCCCAGGCGTACCTTGCCGCGGCCGGCGCCAGTGATCTGCCTCGACCTAGCGGGGAGCGCAAGCCCCGTCCGTAAGGGCGGGGAGGATGTCAAGCTGCCATCGAAGGCGATCGGCACCGGATGGTCACGACCGGCCCGGCAAACCGCATGGGTCTTCTCGCTCGCGGAGCTGGCACGTACCCCGGGTCCGTGCTCGCATTCGCCAGGCGAGACGCCTGGGCCGGCTTGCGCGCCGCCGCCACCATCCGGGAGCGCCGCAGCTTCACGGCCACTTTGGCCGTTACCCACGTCTTGCCAACGCCGGAAGTGGTGCCGGCAACGGCAGCGGGGAGCTCGTGCCGCTCTGGTCGGGACTCTCTGCGGGACTTAGGATGCTCTCTCTCCCCATCGATCGGCTCCTACTTCGAGCCAGTAGGAAGCGCGCGGTCAAGAAGGGGGTCGATGGGCGGCGCGGCGCAGCCGGTCCCTGATTGCAGTACCGAGCCCCGTATCGGGTGGCAGCGCCACGACGAGGACGTCCAATCGTTCGTCGTCGGCCTGCCGCAACCTCTGGTAGAGCGATCGAGCGAAGACGGCCATCTCGCCACCCGCATCCCAGGCCACTGCCGCTCCTAAGACCTCGATCCTGGTCAAGGACAGCACGCCCACCCGCCTGCCGGTGGAGATCAGCTCCGCGGCTAGCGGGCCCGCATCCCCGCTCGAGCACAGTTCCAGCATGGTGGCCGGGGCGTAATGTGACGCGAGCATTCCCGGCGCCCGAAGTGCTCGGCGCGCCGTTGCCAGGGCACCGCGCCCGAGCACGCCGGCGATCGCTTCGGAGCTCACTCCGCCGGGCCGGAGGATCACCACGTCTTCTCCCTCAAAAGCGACGATGGTGGACTCGACCCCCACCTCGCAGGGACCGCCATCGACCACCAGGTCGACGGCACCACCGAGAGCGGCACAGACGTCGTAGGCGGTCGTCGGGCTCACGCGGCCGAAGAGATTGGCCGAGGGCGCCGCAAGGCCGCCGCCGAAGACCCGGAGGAGCCGCTGCGCGGCAGGATGGGCGGGCATGCGCAGAGCGACCGTGTCCTGGCCCCCGGTGACGGCATCGAGAACCGACGGGTGCCGATCGAGCACCAGCGTGAGGGGGCCCGGCCAGAACGCATCGGCCAGGCGAGACGCCTGGGGCGGTACGCGTAGGGCCCAGTCGGAGAGATTCGCTTCTTGGCCCAGGTGCACGATCAACGGATGTTCACTGGGCCGTCCTTTTGCTAGGAACACGCGCGCGACAGCATCCGGGTTGGCCGCGTCTGCGGCCAGGCCGTAGACGGTCTCGGTCGGGATGCCGACGATATGGCCCGCCTGAAGCAGGCTGGCCGCAAGCCTGATCGACCGATCGCTGGCGTCGACCACCTCCGTCTGGCCACGGCGCAGGTCCCGATGCGCGTTCCCCAGCCGGCGGTCCGCACCGATCCCAGTGACGCCGTCGTCAAGCGTCACAGCAGGCAGTCTTCTGTCTCGCGGGCCGGAACCTGCTCGCCGGCCAAGGGGGCGTTGAGCTGGAGCAACGCTGCACTCTTCCCACGAACGACCCGGATCTCGCTGAGGCTGCAGTTGCTGATGGAAGGAAACCGGGCCCGATATTGGGCCAGGGGGATCCCCAGAAGGCGGCAGAGCACGAGACGGATGAGCGTGTTGTGCGTAACGACCAGGATCCGCCCCGACGGGGCGGCATCGCCGATCTCGGCTAGGCACTCGAGGGCACGTGTTGCCGCCGCCCGAGGTTCCTCGCCGCCCGGCATGGGTTGTCCTGCAGGGTCGGCGTCGAAGGCGGCCATTTCGCGCGGGAAGCGCTGGCGTATCTGCCGGGCAGTGAGGCCTTCTGCTTGCCCGAAGTCGATCTCGTTCAACCTCGCGTCCACCGTGAGCTCCAAGCCGGTCGCCTCGGCGCAGCGCGCTGCGGTCTCCCTGGCGCGCCCGAGCTCCGAGCACCACAGTCCGTCCAGGCTCGCGGCGGCGCCCCAACGAGCGAGGGCCTGGGCTTGCGCACGGCCTCGGTGGTTGAGCTCGACGTCGCTGCGACCGGCGTACCGGTTCTCTGCGTGCCATACGGTCTCTCCGTGGCGCACGAGCACGATGTCGGTCATCTCCCGTTCCGGCCCTGCTCAAGGTGGGCGCCGCGCGGGGTCTTCGATCGGGCTCCGGCCGCACCCTCGTCTACCGCGGCGCGCCGCTCGCCGCCTAACGGCTGTGGCCTGCACCGGTGCGACTCTCGGTGCCCGGAAGCGACCCTCATCGGAAGCACTCGTGGCGGCTTTCCCGCGTATTGGAGACCAGCATCACGCCCGAGCGGTTCACGAGACGGCTCTTGAGGCGCTTCGAGGAGCACCCCGTTCCGCTCGGCCGGCAGCACCACCGTCGACAACGTAAAGACTCCGCGTTGGTTGAGCAGCGAGCTTCCCTGGTGGTGGCCACGGTGGCCAGGCCCGGACACGTTCGAGACAGCAGTGAACTCACTGGCGCCGACTTCGGAGAAGGGATCCTCGGCCGCTGCCACGTCTTCGCCGCTGGTCACGAGCGCGATTCGGGTCGTCTGCGTCAATTCCCAGGTCTCATGCACGATCGGTGTTCTCCTCGGTGTTGGTGCCGGCAGGGGTCCAGCGGACCCAGGTGCCGCCGGCAGGGCGGATTTCCAGTGGTTGTCGCCGGGATCGGCGACGACGTTGTGAGCGGTCCTGTCTCCTGCGGAGAGGATGTCGGGGTTGAGTGCCGGGAAGTTGCACTCCGCGTTGATCCAGTGCGCCACGACCATCGAGGTGGGCGCTGCCTCAGCAAAGGGGGCCTGCCCGGCGCCGCTCGAGGCGTTCGGCAGGGGATCCCCGCCGGCGACCGTGGTGACGGCTAGGGCGATCACCTGGTGGGCCGAGCGTCTTACCGCCTACCACCAGGAGGGAGCGGGAGTCTTGGCGAGGGCGATCGAGCTGTGACGATCCCGCCGGCTTCTGCCAGGACGAACCGGGACAACACTTCCCTCCTGGTGTCATCGATCTCGCGCTCGGCAGCCGCGACCGCCTGGCGGCCCGCGAGCTCGCGACTGGTGCCCTGACCCGTCGAAGTGACCGGCCGCTCTGCGACCTGCGTGGCAGGCCGGAGCAGGACCGGACAGAGATCCATCGCTTCATTGGACCACCAGGGGCAGAAGCGGATGGGCGGGGCGAAGAAGCCGGCGAAGCCGAACGTCTCGCAGGGGCCGCAGGCCTCGAGATGGCGGCGCAGTCCCTCGGAACGAACGCCGATATAGAGGTCGACCTGCGCCTGGCGGCGGGGGTGCGTCTCGGGCGGCGGGCGGAGGGAGGTTGCCTCCTGAACTCGCTCACTCGATGCCCTGCTGCTGCTCTGGCGGGTGGCCGTGCAGGCAGGTGGCCATGGCATGCATGCCACCGTCCACGTGGAGCACCTCGCCGGTGATCGCCCGGGCGAGATCCGACAGCAAGAAGCAGACGGCGTCGGCCACGGCCGACCCAT
>JAJYHR010000149.1 GCA_021784675.1 Actinomycetes bacterium | reverse complement strand
TGCAGCTTCGCACCTTCGATAAGCCGGGTACCGTGGCCAAAGAGCGGATCGGCCCGGTAGAGGAGCTTCGCCCTCCTGTATCCACCCTTATCGAGGTCGGGTACCTCGGCCTCCAGCTCGGTCTCCTGTAGCAAGATCATCCGATCAACCACCTCCCTGTACGGCCGTGCCCACGCACCCCAACATCCTACGGGTGCCGCCGGACTGCTACCCTATCAAAAATGAGCACAACGATACAGGCTAGGAGGTTGCGGGCTCTCTTCACCGCCGTAATCGAGCTGATCGGCCACATCGAACTGGACGACGTGCTCAAGGACGTGGCAGCCGCCGCGCGCTCGCTCACCGGGAGCAGGTACGCTGCGCTCGGGATCCTGGACCCCACCGATCCCGACAACATGGCCGACTTCGTAACCGCCGGCGTGGCCCCGGCAACCGGCAAGGAGAAGCGCTCGGGCAGCGCCCCAGACAGCTTCCCGCTCCTCGATCCGAACGGATCACTCATCTTCGACCCCTCGGCGCCCGAGCGGACCCCGGTGGAGCACCTGGCGGCGCACATCAAGCTTGAGCAGCGCACCTTCGGCACCATCTACGTCTTCGACCCCTACCGGCGGCAGAGCTACGACGAGCAGGACGCCGCCGTGCTCGAGGCGCTGGCGGCAGCGGCGTCCGCCTCCGTCCAGAACATCTACCTGAAGCGGGCGCTCACCGAGGCGACGGTAAGGAACGACCGAGCGCGAATCGCCCGCGACCTCCACGACGACGTCATCCAGCGCCTTTTTGCCGTCGGACTGCAGCTCCAGGCCTCCCTTCGGACCATCGTCGACCACGACGCCCGCGCCAGCATCTCCCAGTCGATCGACGACCTCGACCAGACCATCCAGCAGATCAGGACCACCATCTTCGATCTCGAGCACTCCGGAACGAACTCGACCCGGGCCGTCCTCATCGAGCTCACGAGCGAGCTGGCCGACGTTGCCGGCCTCTCCCACGAGACCCTCTTCCAGGGTCCGGTGGACACGATGATCGGTCCCGAGCTGCGCCCGATCATCGTGAAGGCGGCGCGAGAGATGCTCTCCAACGTGGTGAAGCACGCCAACGCGGGCCGGGTGATCGTGACCGTCAAGGCGGCTGGATCGCGCGTCACCCTCGCCGTCTCCGACGACGGCATCGGCTACGACCCCGGAACCGCTCCGGCCGGGGGGCTCGGCCTCAAGAACCTGGCGAGCCGGGCGGCGGCCCTCGACGGCTCCTTCTCGATCAGGGCGTTACTCGGTGGCGGCTCGGTCGCCACTTTCGAGATCCCCTTCGACGAACCCGCGCCCCAGGGCGGCAATCTCGTAGAGGCGTGACAGGGCTCGCCGGTACTTCTTGCGGAAACCCCCGCGCATGAAGGCGTCGCCAAAGACCTCGGGCAAGGGCGCCCCGGTGAACACCAGGGGCACCGACTCGTTGTAGAGGCGATCCACCAGCGCGACCAGCCTGAGCGCCTGATCCTGGCTGTCGATGCCGGCGGTGCCGGCGAGCGCCAAGCCGGCGATGCGGCTGGCCGCCTGCCGGTAACGCGTGGGGTGCACCAGGGAGAGCTGCCGCAGCAGCGACTCCTGGGAGACGAAGGCGAATCCGGAACGGACCGCAGCCTCCATCTCCTCGCCGGTGAAGGAGACCAGGCCGAGATCGGGAAAGCTCCGGTGGCGGTAGTCGTCCCCGTCGATGGTGACCACCTCGAAGCGGGAGGCCAGCTGCTGGATCTCCCGCATGAAGTCCGAGGAGGAGAACCTCCCCTCCCCGAGGCGGTCCGGAAGGGTGTTGGAGGTGGCCATCAGGGCGGTGCCGGCAGCGGAGACCTCGCCGAGCAGCCTGGAGATCATCACCGTGTCTCCCGGGTCGTCGAGCTCGAACTCGTCGATGCAGATCAGCTCCAGCTCGGCCAGGATGGCGACCGCCTTGGAAAACCCGACCGCCCCCACCAGGTAGGTGAGGTCGGTGAAGGAGGCGAAAACCTTGCTTCCCGGGAATGTATGCCACGCCGCCGCCATCAGGTGGGTCTTCCCCACCCCGAAGCCGCCGTCGATGTAGAGACCCCGCCCCTCTCGCCGGCCGCGCCCGGAGCGCCGCCTCGCCGGCTTGGCGCTCGCCGCCTCGCCGATCCACTCCGACACCGCCCGCGCCGCCGCCAGCTGGCTCGGGTACCCCTCCTGGGGCACGTAGCCCGAGAACGACGCGCTCGCGAAGGCTCGCGGCGGCACCATCTCCGCGACGAGCTCACCGGGGCCGGGCATCGCCACCGCCACCCCGAGCAACTTCTCCACAGAACGATTTTACGGGGAGCTTCGCCGCGCAGCGACCCTCAGGCGGCAAAGACGCGCCAGCCGGCGGGGGCGGGCGGGCCCAGCTAGGCTGGCCGGATGCTTGTGACCGCGATCAGCTCACCGGAGGAGCTGACGGTAGAGCTGCTCTCACGGCAGTACCCGAGGGCGGCGGGATCACTCCTCAGGGCCAGCATGGTCACCTCCATCGACGGGATGACCTCCGTCGCCGGCCGGTCCGGCCCCCTCTCCGGAGGCAGCGATCGAAGGATCTTCCACTTCCTCCGCGCCGGCGCGAGCGCCGTAATCGTCGGTGCCCGGACCGTCCTGGCCGAGGGGTACCGCAAGGACCCGAGCTTCACCGGCGACCTGGCGGAGTACCGCAACCACTGCGGCTTGCCGGAGACCTTGCGCATCGTGGTGGCCAGCCGCAGCGGCGGGGATCCGGGGCCATTTCCCGGCTTCGAGCGGATCGTGCTGCGACCGGACACGACCCGGAGCCGCCTGCTCGAGCGGCTCGAGCTCGAAGACCCAGCCGTCATCCTCTGCGAAGGCGGGCCCTCCCTGCTCCACCGGCTCACCCAGTCGCGGGCCGTCGACGAGTACTGCATCACCCTGGCGTTCACGCTGGTAGGGGCGGGTGACGCCCCGTTGTCGCCGGGATCGCTCGTGGCACCCTATCCGCTCGCCGCCGCCTCTGCCATAGTCACCGCGGAGGCAGCGCACCTCCGGCTGGTGCCACGTTCCAGCTAGCTCAACCGGTGGCCACCGGGAGCGAGAGGCAGGAACCGGTGGTATTGGCAGAGACGAAAATCGGCTTCGGGGCGCTAACCCGGTAGAGCGAAAACCCGGACGGCAGGCTAGGGACCGAGATCACCCCCGGCGCCACCAGGCTGGTCGCAAAGACCGGAGCCCTCCCGGCGCTGGCCGCCGAAAGCCGCCGGACCTTCACCGGCCCGTTGGGAACCCCGGCGGAGAAGCTGAGCGGGAGAAGAGCCGAGTCCGGATTGGCGCACTGGACCACCCAGGTGCTCGAACGGAGCACCTGCGGCAGCGCGGAGTGAAAGAGCGTAGCGTTGCCGGAGCGCTCCTCGATGCTCGCCCAGGCGTAGATTCCCTGGCGCGCGCTGAGGCCCACCGATACCGCCAGCGCACTCCGCTGGGTCGCCTGGGCGGTAAGGTCGACCTCGACCGTAGCTCCGGCAGGAACCGCCACCCTAAGCCCGCTCCGCTTCCGTTGAAGTACCGCCTCGTGGGACGCCCCCCGGCGGTATCCCCGGACAACCAGGTTGACCTGCTCGGCTGCTGACGACGGGTTGGCGAGATCGATGTGGAGGCTCGAGAGCCCAGCGGTTGCGATGTAGAGGAAGCTGCTCGCCGCCGCGGGAGCGGCCTGCCCGGGTTCATAGGTAAGGCCATGGACCCCGTTCGAGTTGACTCCCGCCAGCTCCGACACGGCTACCCTGCCAGCCTTCGTGTTGACCTGCAAGGCCGCACCCGTCTCGCCGGGGACGATGGCGTTCGCCTTCACCGTGGCGGTCCCGCCCGGCGGGATGATCAACCCCTGCGCCCGCGGCAGCGAGACCGTTCCGGTCGCGGTCAATCCGGCGATGTCGACGATGGCCTGCTTGGGAAAGGGGTTGTACACCTGGACTACCGCCACGCGGCCGAGGTGGGTTCCCAACCCCCCGGCGAGCCAGTCCCCCGCCAGCGAGCCGGTGCACGGAGCCACCTGGTTCCCGTTGGAGAGCGCCACCTCGGCGACGACGGCACCCTTGGAGAGGATCGAGACCCCGCCCGAGCGTGGCCGGGGGAAGGTGGCGGAGGAGTAGGGGCCGATCTGGTAGCTGCGCATCGCCCTGCCGACCACCGCCCCGATCTGGAAGCGCTCGCGATAGTGAGACGGGTTGATAACGACCACGCTCTCCGCGCCGCCTGCCGCGGCGGCGGGAGCGAGCGCGCAGTACCACGAGGTCGATACCGCAGAGGGGTTGATGCTGGGCCAGGAGAGGACGGCGGGCCCGAGCGGAGCCCCCGCCACCTCCAACCGGTTGGAGGAGCGTGCCATGGAGCCGGTGACCAGCGTCGCCAGCGTCGCCACCGCCAGGATGCCGAGGACCAGGAGACCACCCCTCTTCACGGTCTTCCCGCTCCTTGCCCGGTGCCAACCAGGTCGGAGCCGGCCGCCCTCGCGCCGCGGCTCCCCGAACCCGGCCAGAACCGGTCGAGGTTGGCCCGCCTGATCAGAGACCGCCTCCTAGCCAGCGCGTAGACCGCGAAGCCCACCGCTAGACCCTGGATGGCCAGCGCCGCAGTCACCCACAGCGGGGCGGCCGGCGCCGGCGCCACCCGAGTCACGGTCCCCGAAACCTCGTAGACGGTCATCCCCTGGGTGGTGAACTGCCTGCTCAGGTCGATCTGGCGCGAGAAGCCGAGCCCCAAAGTCTGGGAGAGGACCGGCATCGACCCGGAGTCGATGACCGATACGTACCGGATCCCCAGGTCGGCGAGCACGCCCCCCAAGCGGACGGTCCCCCCCGCGAGCGCCTTGCTGATCGTCGACTCGATACCGATGTAACCACGCGTCACCCCAGGCTGGCCGGCCGAGATCAGATCGGGAAGAGCTGATCCGGTGACCGACACCTCCAAGCCGTTGGTGAGCTTCACTCCGCGAACGGGACCGGACCCATAGCCCAGGTTCACCCACAGGTATGACCCCCCCCTGTCGGGAAGGCCGGCCAGCACCGGAAGGTCGGTCTGGAAGCTGGTAGGAGATTGCGGGAAGCCGATCACGAAGCTGGCCGCGGCGGCTAGGGACGCCAGGCTGACGGCGGCTACCGTCACCCCGACCAGCAGCTGGCGGAGGCCAAGCTTGTAACGGTGAAGGTCCCCGAGGATGGTGGAGAAAGCCTCCGCCGAGCCGATGGCGGCGAACACCCCGGCGAAGTCGAGAAGGTAGCCGGAGGAGATCGGGGTTCCTCCAAGGAGACCCCGCTCCGCGGCGACGGCGCCGAGGATGCTGATCGCCGCCCCTATGCCGGTCAGGACGGCCCTCCGCACCGACGCCGGCTGGAAGAGGAGGACGTTGATCCCGATGAAGACCACCTCGGCAAGGAGGAGCCAAGAGCTGGCGCCCCCGACGATCCCGCCACCGGCAAGCAGCGAGATCGGAGAGCTGTAGGGGGAGATGGTGCCGGTGAGGATCCAGTTCAGCCCGGGGTGGTAGACCACCATGGCGGCCACCCAGGGCAAGTTGAGAACGACCGCGGCAAGGCCGCCGTAAGCGAGCGAGATGGCGAGCCTTCGGGAGCGCATGCCGTCCCTCGAGAGCGCGTAGACCGCCGCCTCGATAACGCCAAGGACCAACCACACGACCACCGCCTGCGGCGCGATCGCAAGCGCCACCGCGGCGAGCAGGCTGAGCCTGAGGTTGGCTCCGCGCATCGCCCTCCGGGAGCGGCGCTGCGACCACACCGCTTTGAGGGTGGCGAGCATCAAGATCGGTGCCAGCGCGTACGCGAACAGCTGGTAGATCGAGGCGTTTGCAGCGGCGACGCCAAGCGCCGGGCCGACCGCGTAGAGCGCTCCCGCGAACCGCGCAAGCTGCGGAGGAACCCGGCGGGCGGCAAGCTTGTAGACCGCTACCGGGCCGGCCACCAGCGATCCGAGCACCAGGAGGTGGACCGCAAGCGCGGCGTCGCCCCCGACGAGGAGCCCGAGGAGCCCGAAGAGGAGCACGGAGGCCGGCTCCACCGAGGTTCCGAGCCAGCCGGAAGAGCCCGCCGAGTGGAGGTAGCTCGAGAGCAGCGCCGCCGACGAGGGGACCGCCGCGAACGAGCCGACTCCGGTGGTGCTACCGAGTATGACCCCGTGGAGCGCCACGATCGAGAGGGCAACGGCTATGAAAAGCATCCACCGGCTCGGCGCATCGAAACCGGCGAGCATCCGCCTGCCACTCGCCTCCGCCACCTCGTCCCTGGCCCGGGCCGAAAGCTCGCTGGTGCTCCGCCAGTGCTCCACGAAGCGACCGATGGTGAGCGACCGCCCATCGTAGCTCACCAGCCTGAAGTCCGAGCCCCCAGCGGCGAGCTGGCGCCTCTCCTCCTGGAGCGCGCGCCGCCCGAAGAACACCCCCGGGATCGCGGAGAGCGTGGAGCGCGCGACCCGCGGCCGGGCCGTGACCAGGTAGTACGCCGCCTCCAGCAGCGCCGCCACCACGAAGAAGACCGAAGCGTAGTTCCGGGTCGGCGATGCCTCGAGCTTCTGCACGCAGCGGAGCTGGTTTCGCCGCTTGGCGCCGATCCGCTCGGCGTGAGTCATCGCCTCGCGCTCCTCCTTGATCAGGCCCCGGTGAACGCCTCTGACCCGCGACCTCCGCCGGGAGCCGGTGAGCACCTGTTTGTGCCGGACCTTCGCGTGCGGGGCGGTGACCACGCGCGCTCCGAGTAGCCGGGCGCGGACTGAAAGGTCGACGTCCTCGTGGAGAAAACGGATCTTCTCGTCGTACCCTTCGAGCGCCCTCCACAGATCGCTCCGGACCAGCATGGCCCCACCAGGAGCCACCGGTACCTCCTGGATCTCGTCGTACTGCCCCTGATCGAGGTCGCCCACCTCCACGCGGGGCGCGGTGCTCATGGTGAAGTCGAGGTTCTCGCCAAGGGCGAGGATCTGGCGGGGGGAGTCGAAGCCGACCATCTTCGGCGTCACCACGCCGGCGTTGCTTGCATAGGCCACCTCCACCATCGCCGCCAGCGCGTTTGGAGCAAGCGCGACGTCGTCGTGGCAGATGAGCAGGAACTGCGATCCGGTGGACTCCGCTGCGCCAAAGTTGGCGGCAGCCGAAAACCCGGGATTTCCGGCCAGCGAGAGCAACCTGAAGTGGGGAGCGATCTGCTCCACGATCTCGCTGGCCCTGACACCACCGCCAACGTTCACCACCACTACCTCGCTGTTGGGGTAGCTCATTCCCGAGATGCTCTGCAGGCACTCCGCAAAGTACTCTCCTGGGTCGTAGGTGACGACGACGACCGTTACCTTGGGAGGAGATTGCATCAGGCCCGTAACTCTAGTCGCCCGCGCCGGAGCGGGCATCCAGACGCCTGCGGAGTCACTCCTGCGAGTGCCGGACCATTCCCGCCAGCGTGTCGCGAAAGGCGAAGCTTGGCTGGTAGCCGGTATCGGCCGCGATCTTCTCGATCGAGCCGACGATCTCGGGCACGTCGCTCGGCCTGAGGAGCCCGGGGTCCACCTCCAGATCGACCTCCACGCCGACGATCGACGCCGCCATCTCGATGATCTCGGAGATGGCGAGGCTCGTGCCCGAGGCGACGTTGTACGCCTCCCCCGGACCGCCCTCCTCCCCGATCAGGCGGTAGGCGCGCACCACGTCGCGAACGTCGCTGAAGTCCCTCCTGCTCTCCACGTTCCCCACCCGGAGCGTCCGCTCGCCGGAGCGCTTGGCCGCGACCAGCCGGGAGACGATCCCGGGGACCACGAAATCAGCGGGCTGGCCGATCCCGGTGTGATTGAAGGAGCGGGCCACCACCACCGGAACGCCGGATCCGAAGTAGGCTTGGAGGGCAATCTGCTCGCCGGCCGCCTTGGAGGCGGCGTACGGCGTAGCCGGCATCAGCCGGGCGTCCTCGGTAACCGGGAGGTCCCCGGCCTGGACGCGCCCGTACACCTCCGAAGAGGAGATGAAGACCAGCCTCGCGCTCCGGTTACACCGGGACAGCCCCTCGACCACGTTCGCGGTGCCGAGAACGTTGTTCTCGTAGACCAAGTACGGGTTCTCCCAGGAGAGCCCCACGTGAGAGATCGCCGCCAGATGGTAGCAGACATCGACCTCGATCGCGCCGAAGAGGTCGAGAACCTCGCTCCGCTCCCGAAGATCCAGCCCCTCCGGGAGCTCGGCGACCTCGTCGCCGCAGCTGGCCAGGTGATGGGCGAGATGCCTGCCGACAAACCCTCTCGAACCGGTGATCAGAGCGCGCACCATCTCCAGGTTACGGCGCCAGCAGCCGCTGGTAGACCGCCACGGTTGCAAGCGCGGCTTTTTCCCAGGTGAAGGAGCGGGCCCAGTCGGTCTGGCGCTGCACCTCGTCCGCCGGCCTCACCGACGTCGCCGCCTGGACGATGCCGGCGGCGATGGAGTCGACGTCCCCCGGATCGACCAGCCAGGCGAAGCCTCCGGCGACCTCCGCAGTCGCCGAGACGTTGGAGGTGACCACGTTCAGCCCCGTAGCGAGGGCCTCGAGGACGGGAAGTCCGAACCCCTCTTCCAGAGATGGGTATGCAAGGACGCGGGCCCGTTTCAGCGCGCGCTTGAGCTCCGCCTCGTTCAGGTAGCCCTCGACCGCGACCCGCTCCCGGTGCCTGAGCCGCTCGAGTGCGGCGTCGAAGGCGGCGGTCTTCCACCCCCGGTGCCCCACCACCCGCAGCCGGAACTCGGGGTGCTCCTCGACCACCATGTCGAACGCCTCGAGCAGCCTCGGAAGGTTCTTGCGGGGCTCGATCGTCCCCAGGAAGCAGATCTCCACCTCGTCCCGGCTGGTCCCGCCGTACTCCGGCACCAGCGCGGCGCCGACCCCGTGGTAGACCACGGTCACCGGCGGCGCCCCGGGGAAGAGCTGGAGAAGCCGGTCACCGGTGGCCGTGGAGGGGACGATCAGGTGGTCGGCCCGCGCGACCGCAAGCCTGATCGCCCGGGTGAAGTAGCGGACCTTTGCCGCCTCGTGCCACTCCGGGTGGTCGATGAAGGTCAGGTCGTGGATGGTGCTGACCATCCGGAGCCCCGTGCGCGGCTTGGGCAGCTGGTAGTGGAGGCCGTGGAAGACCTGGGAACCGGAGCGCTTGGCTAACTCGCCAAGGCGCGACTCCTGGTACAGCAGCCGCAGTGGCCGCCAGCTTGGTGACGCCGGCACAACCTTGTACCCGCTCGCCCCAACCTGGCTGAACATCCCAGCCGTAGCCGCCGTCGCCATCACCTGGATCTCTGGGCGGTCGCTGATCGCCGCGATGGCGGCGATCAGGTCTTTGGCGTAGCGCCCGACGCCGGTTGCCTGCGGCGGCACCCCGGTGGCGTCGATGGCGACCCGGCTCAACCGGCCAGCTCCTGCCACAGCTCCAGGTACCCCTTGGCGGTCGCCGCCCAAGTCAGCTCGCCCACCGCCAGCAGCCCATGGGTAACCAGCTCAGACCGCAGGCGCTCGTCCTCTCCAACTCTCAGCATGGCCTCGGCGATCTCCTCCTCGTCGGTCGGCTCTACGGCAAGGCCACCATACCGTGCGGCCGGCACGGTTCGGGCAACCACCAGCGGGACTGCCGCCCGAAGCGCCTCGACCGCGGGCAAGCCGAACCCCTCCCGCAGCGGAGCGTACACCAGCGCAGCCGACCCGACCAGCAGCCCCGCCAGCACCCCGGCGGGCACGAAGCCGGTTGCCACCGCCCCGGCCGGGAGGGGCAGCTGCCCGCCCCATCCGGCGGGGCCGGCGACGACCAGCGGAAGCGGATCGAAGGCCCGGGCCCGGTAGCTCCGGTAGGCCGAGAACACCCGCCCCAGGTTCTTGCGGGGCTCCTTGGTCCCCACCGAAAGCAGGTACATCCCTTCGACCCCGAGCCTCGCGAGCAGGGATGCGGTCCCCTCCCGGTCGGCAGGAGGAAGGTGATCGGCCCCCGGGACGATGACCCGGATCCGCGACCGGTCAACGCCGGCAGCCTCGATCTCGGCGGCTACCTCCGGGGAGTCCGCCACCACCAGGTCGGCGTTGCGCCTGGCGACGAGTTTGCGCTCGTGCCAACGCCTCCCGTGGCCGGTAAACGCCTCCGGCTCAGACTGGAAAAGCAGGTCGTGGATGGTGACGGCGGTGGCGATCCCTTTGGGCAGGTTCGGGCCACCAAAGGAGAAGGAGTGGTAGAAGGCCAGCCCATCGGTGCGCGCCGGCACCCCGGCGTCCCAGAGGAGCTGGGCCCACGGCTGCCCAACCGGCAGCTCGTGCCGGCCACCCCGCCACCCGGGGAAGGGGCGCTCCCCCGCCGGCTTCGAGTGCAGCAACGAGAGGCTCTCATCGGCGCCAAGCTCGGCGAGGGAAGCGAGCAGCGCGGAGACGAAGGTTCCGATCCCACCCGGAACCGGCCTCACCAGCTGGTCGACCTGGAGAGCCCCCCGCTTCACCGGAGCGCCGCCATCGCGTAGACCGCGGCGGTGCGCCGGGCCATCTCGGCCCAGCTGAAGCGGGCGAGCCTGCGCTCACCCCTCGCCACCATCGCCGTCGCCCCCTCCGGGTCGGCGAGCACCTTCACGATCGCCGCCGCCAGCCCCTCGGGATCTCGCGGATCGACCAGCACCGCGGCGTCGCCAGCCACCTCTGGGAGCGCTCCAGCGGTGGTGGCGATCACCGGGCAGCGGTACGCCATCGCCTCCAGAAGCGGAAGGCCGAACCCCTCGTAGTGGCTGGCGAGGACGAAGGCCTCGGCGTTCTCCAGCAGCCAACGCCGCTCCGCGGGCGTCACGTAGCCTGGGAGGACCACCCGATCGCGCACCGCGGATCCGGCGAGAGCCCGATCGAACTCCTCCAGTCCCCAGCCGCGCCGGCCCGCGATCACCAGCCGGACGCCGTCCACCTCGGCGGCCACCCGCTCGAAGGCGGCGAGGAGGTCGACGACCCCCTTTCGCGGCTCGAGCGTGGAGAGGCTGGCCAGGAAGCGCCCCTCCGCCCAAGAGGGCCTGGACGCCTCCGGCTGCCCCGCGGGCTCCAGCGGCCCCTCCCAGATGGCGACGACCCGGTCCGGATCGGCACCGAACCGATCGAGGACCTGCTCCCGGACGAAGTGGGAGGGAGTGATCACGAAGGTCCCGGCCCCCAGCGCCCGCTTTACCAGGACGGGGTAGTCGAGGACGGCGGGCTCGCAGTACTCGGGGAAGAGCAGCGGCGTCAGGTCGTGCACGGTGACCACGGTTCCGATCCGCTTTGCCGGGGGGACCACGAAGTTGGTCCCGTGGATCACGTCGAAGCCGGAGAAGAGCGCGTCGAGACGCGGGCGTCCGAGGTGGGTCCACCCCCACCGCAACGGCCGGGCGGCGAGCGGGAGCTCGAGCGGCGCCACCCGGTCCGGCAAGAGTCCCCGGAGCGCCCCGCGGCGGCGGAGCGATATCGGAAAGGCGGCGACCTCAACACCGGCGTCGGGCAACCCCTCGAGCAGGCGCTGGGTGTACTCGCCGACTCCGCTCCGCCGCCCGATCAACGCTGTCGCCTCCACGGCCACCTTCAACATACGGGGCCAGCTTAGGGCGCCACCCCCCGGCCGGCACCGGTCCACCCAGATCGCCCGGTCGCCCCTCCGCACCGGTTAGAAGGGCGCCAACCGTAGCCGAAGTGATGAGCCCCAGCGCGCAATTGCCTGCTATACCGTAGATATGAACGAGTTGGCGACCGCAATC
>JAJYHR010000059.1 GCA_021784675.1 Actinomycetes bacterium | reverse complement strand
AATACGCCGACGGGGGTCAGCCGGAAGGTGGCTCCTACCCCCATCTCCTCCGCCACCCTCTTCATTACCTCGTCCGATGGGCTCATCCGCGGGTTCTGGGTCACCCCGAGCATCCTGCTGGCGATGGTGTAGAACGGCTCCAGCTCGCTCTCCCAGCCGGTGATCGACGCCCACTGCGGATCCTGGAAAAAGGCCGGGGGTGGCTTGTAGAGGGTGTTGGCGTAGACCAGCGACCCGCCGCCCACTCCCGCCCCTGACAGCACGAGTACGTTCCGCAAAAGGGTTAGCCGCTGGATGCCGTAGCACCCGATCCTGGGGGCGAAGAGGTAGGAGCGTACCGACCAGGAGGTCCGGGGAAGCTCGGCGTCGCTGAAGCGGCGCCCGGACTCGAGGATGTGCACGCCGTACCCCTTCTCCACCAGCCGGAGCGCGGCGACACTCCCTCCAAAGCCGCTCCCCACCACCACAACATCGCTCTCTACCGGCGCCCCGGCTTCAGGGGTGGCAAAGAGCTTGCCGCTGAAGCGGCTTGGTGACGTTGCTCCCAACGGCTACCCCCAGTCGAGTATGGCCGGATTCGTCCCTCCGGTTACGTATAAGTGAAATGCTACCCCGAGCGGTCACGCCTCTGGGGGCGGCCCACGCCGGCTGCTGGCCGCACCGCTCGCCATCCGGCGTTTAGTGTGGGTCCGTGAGCCGAAAACGACCGCTGCGCTTCAGCGACCTCTTCGCGAGGCCGTTGCCCGGCATCCGCGAACCGATCTCCCCCTCCTTCACCTCCGATGGCAGGTACCTTCTCTACCTGCTGCCCGACTTTGCCGGGAGGCTGTCGCTACACCGGATGGAGATCGCAAGCGGGGAGGATGCGGTCATCATGGGAAGCGATGCCGGAGGCGGGATGAGCGCCTCGGAGGAGCTCCGCAGGGAGAGGATGCGGATCGCCTTTGCCGGGGTGAGTTTCTACGCTCTGCTGGGCCTGGATCGGATCGTCGCCAACGGGGGAGGCGGCTTCGCCGTCATCGATCTCGACGGGAGGCTGGATTCGAGCTACAACCTCGAGGGTGCCCGGGAGTGTACCGCGATTGGCGAGCTGCGCGCGGTGGCCATGACGACAGGCGAGGAGATCTGGCTGGTCTCTCCAGGGGAGCGCCACCTGATCGCTTCCGCGCCCGGGAGGTCGCTCGGCGTTGCCGAGTACGTGGCCCAGGAGGAGCTCGGCCGGATGTCGGGCCTCTGGGCAACCCCTGGGGGCGAGCTGGTTGTCGCGGCCGAGGTGGACGAGTCGATGGTGAGCGAGCACGTCATCGTCCGCACCGACGTCCACCCCAACGTGGTGGAGAGGTACCGCTACCCGTTCGTAGGGGAGGCGAATGCGGAGGTCAGCCTGCGCGTCCTTTCCGCTGTAGGCAGGGAGGCGGGGCCGTTTCTACTGCCAGTGGCTGGCGGCTACCTCGCCAGCCTCCATTTTCTCGACCGCGAGCGCGCGGTCGTCGGAGTCCTTGACCGGGCGCAGAAGCGTTTGGAGCGGCATCTGCTCGGAGCCGAGGGGTGGCTCGGTCTCTGGCACATCGAGGAGGGGGAGCCGTGGGTGAACCTCCCCGAGGGCGAATTTGCCTACCGGGGAGGGTTGGTCACCACCTCGGAGGCGAACAGCTCCATCCGCCAGGTTGTCTTCATTGACCCGCGGGGGCTGGAGCGGAGCTACGAGGGTCCGCTGGTGACGGCGCTTGCCGGTGTGGAGGGCGACCGCGCTTTTGCCATCGGCCACGGCGGTAATCCGCTGACACGGTCGCTCTTTGCTGTCAACCTGGAGGGCGGGGAGTGGGAGGAGCTCGCCAGGGGTTGCTGGAGCTCGGCCGTAGCGCCCGGTGGCGGCGCCTTTACCGAGAGTCGCTCGGCCATCTCCGAACCGCAGTCGCTCGTGGTAAGGAGCGGCAGCGAGCTGCAGGTCGTATCCCGGTCGGATCCGGAGATCGAGTTGCGCCCGCCCGAGCTGGTAAGGGCCAGGCTTGGCGATGGAAGCGAGGGGTACGGCGCCGTCTACCTGCCGGCCGACGGGGTCTCCGAGGGACGGCCGGCAGTCATCTCCGTATACGGCGGCCCGCACGTCCAGACGGTTACCGACTCCTGGACCCTCACCTACGACCTGTTTGCGCAGTACCTGGCGCAGCAGGGTGCGGTGGTCATGAAGCTCGACGGGCGGGGAAGCTTTGGGCGTGGCCGCGGCTTCGAAGCCCCGCTGGCCGGCCGCATGGGGACTGTCGAGCTGGAGGACCAGATCGCCGCCGTCGCCTACCTGGTAGAGGAGCGAGGCGTCGACGCGTCGCGCATCGGCATCTACGGCTGGAGTTATGGCGGCTACATGACGCTGATGGCGCTGACCAAGGCCGCCGGAGTCTTCCGGGTTGGCGTCTCCGGGGCGCCGGTGGTGGATCACCGCTGGTACGACACCGCCTATGCGGAGCGGTATATGGGAGTCGATCCCGGAGTCGGCTACGAGGAGGCCAGCGTGCTGCCCTACCTCGATCGGCTGGCCGGTTCGCTGATGGTCATCCACGGCGCGATCGATGAGAACGTGCACTTCGGCCATACCGCAGCGCTCCTCGCCCGCGCAGCCGAGCTTGGCAAGGAGATCGAGCTGGTCTTCCTCCCCTCCTCCAGGCACTCCCCGCGAGGAGAGGCCAACCTCCGCCTGATAGCTGAGAAAAGAGCCCGTTTCCTCCTGGGGAACCTCGGGCTCGACGCGGGAATATAAAGTTCATCTCCCCGCCGCGCCGTTATGGTTATTGGCAAGCGAGTGAAAGGGACGCCTGGATTGCCGATCACGGATCTGCCGCCACCCGTTGCAGCAGCTGAGGATAGCGATCCTGGAGCCGTTCGGGCCGCCCTTGGTCGGCGTCCCCGCCGCGCCGTTACCATTTCCGTGGAGTTGGCTAGGGTGGGGACGCGCACCCTGTCGGCCGGGCATGGCGCGGGGCGGAGACGGCCGCGGAGGTGAGGGGACTACTCGGTTCGCTGGCTCGCGGACTTGGCCTGACGCTCTCGGCCCTGCTCGCTGTCGTCCTCGTCGCCGACACCATGGAGACCCTAAAGCAGCCGCCGACGGTTTCGCAGCCGGCCAGGCAGGCGACGGCGATCCTCTCCGTTGCGCCCAGCCCCACCCACACGCTCGTCGGTATCGGCGCCTCCGGGGCTTGGTGGTCGTCACCGGTCTACGCGCTCGGTCCCCGCGTCCGCTCCCGCGTCGGCCAGCTTCTCTACTCGCGAAACGGCCTGCGTCTCTCCCAGTTCCGGTTTAACATTGGGGGCGGAGGGGTAGGGGTGTCGACTCCGTGGAAGGCGCCGCCCACCTTTTACCGCCCGGGCGGCACGCTCAACCTCGCCGCCGACCCGCAGGGAATCTTCTTTCTCGAGCAGGCCAAGCGCTACGGGGTGAAGGATCTGGTCGGGTTCGTCAACTCGGCTCCTCCCGAGTTCACCTCCAACCACCAGAGCTGCGGGGGTTACCTTCTCCCCTCGATGATCGGGGCCTACGCGCAGGAGCTCGCCGCTACCGTCGCGGCGATCGCTACCACCTACGGGGTGCGGCTCTCCTATATTTCACCGATGAACGAGCCCGCTGGATCGCAGCCAGCCTGCCGGCAGGAGGGGATGAGCGTTCCGGTAGCTGAGCGGGGACCGCTGATCGTCGCTCTCGCCCGTGACCTGTCGCTGGTCGCACCGTGGTGCCGGGTGATCGCCGATGAGTCCTCCTTCGTCAACCGGCAGTTCCTTGGGGCGGCTCCGATCTGGACCGCCTATCCTGGGGTCAGGAGTTCGTTGGCGGCGCTGGCTTTCCACGGGTACGACTTCCCGTCGAAGGCGGTGCTCGCCAAGGTGGCGGAGTTCTCCCGGCGGGTGGGCCTGCCAGTTTGGGCGACGGAGATCTGCTGCTACGACGACGCGGGATTCGGCTATCAGTACGACCCGACGATGAATTCGGCAATGTGGCTCGCAACCACCATCTACGACGACCTGATGGTGGCCGATGCCTCTGCCTTCGACTGGTGGCTTGCCCTCTCTCCCGACCTTGGCTGTGACCCTGCGGCCGACCCGAGCTGCTTTCGCAGCGTCAACGTCCTCGGCCGCAACGACGGGTTGATCTACTTCAACCTGAACGGGGCTGCCAACGGCAACCGCCGGCTCTACCTCACCAAGAGGTATTACGTTTTAGGAAACTTCTCCCGCTACCTTCGCCCGGGCGCTAGCCTGGTTCCGGTGGCAACCTCCGACGCTCGCGTTGAAGCGCTGGCGGCTATAGAGGGGAGCCAGGAGGTGGTGGTGGCGATCAACCTGACGCCGCAGGGATCGCCCGGCCTTCCCCTCCAGATCGACTTTCCGAGCGGATCCGGCGTTCTCATCCCGGAGAGCGCGGTTTCGACATCGCCGGTGAAGAGCCTTTCTGCTGTCGATCTGCCGACAGTCTCGGGGCGGATAGCTTTGGCTTTGAGCCAGCCGTTTAGCGTGACTACATACGTGTTCCGGATTGGGCGCCGGTAGGTCGATGGGAGGTTTGGTGACGAGTAGGTACGCGTTGATCCTCGCTGCAGGAAAGGGTACGAGGATGCTCTCGAGGCGACCGAAGCCGCTGATGAAGCTGTGCGGGATTTCGATGCTTGGACACGTTCTCGGCGCGGTTGAAGGGCTGGAGGACCTGGCCAGGGTGGTGGTGGTCATCGGCCACGAGGCCGATCGGGTCGAGCAGGAGATCGCCCGCTCGGCGCGCGGAGGGGGCGACGTGGTGACGGCTATCCAACTCGATCAGCGGGGAACGGGAGACGCCGTGGGGGTCGGGCTCTCCCGCCTGCCCGACCTGCTCCCCGGGGTTGCGGCGTCGGAGAGCGAGCTGCTGGTGGTGCCGGCCGACACCCCGCTGATCTCCGCCGAAACCCTCAACCTGCTCGCCGATCACCACCGGTACGGGCGCAACGCGGCAACCATCCTCACTATGAACCTGGACAAACCCGAGGGGTACGGTAGGATCCTTCGCGACCGCAAGGGTGACGTGCTCAGGATCGTCGAGGACCGTGAGATCGAGGGGTCGGGAGCCGATCTCCACGAGGTCAACACCGGGATCTACCTTTTCGACCTCTCGGTGCTCCCCGCGGCACTCCGGCGGATCGCCCCCACCAACTCGCGGGGCGAGTACTACCTGACCGATGCCATCGAGATGCTGGTGCAGTCGGGCTATTCGGTAGATACCCTGGTCGTTCCGGACCCGGTGGAGGCGATGGGGGTCAACGACCGCTACCAGCTCGTCAAGGCGGAGGAGGAGATGCGCCGCCGGATCGCCATCCGCCACCTGGAGAACGGCGTGATGATGGTGAGGCCGGAGACGATCACCATCGACACCCAGGTAGTCATCGGCAGGGACACCACGATCTGGCCGAACACGCTCCTGCTCGGAGAGACGGTAATCGGCTCCGGTGCGGATATCGGGCCCGAGTGCCGGCTGATCGACACCCAGGTGGGGGATGGAGCGACGCTGATCAAGGTGGACGCCGTCAGGGCGTCGGTGGGATCGGGAGCCAGCGTCGGTCCCTACGTGGCAGTGGCCGAGGGCGGCACTATCGAAGAAAACGAGGTGGTCGAGGCGTTCACCCGGATCAAGTGAGCGCAGGGGTGGGGTAGCTAAAATCGGTCGACGGAGACGCTAGATTGGTCTGCGCAGGAAATTCTTAAGGAGTGGCCGTGATGGAGCTTGTACCTCGCAAAAGACTCGAGCTCTTCAGCGGCAGGGCGCATCCGGAGCTCGCCCTCGAGGTAGCGAAGTATCTGGATATCGAGCTCGGCGCCATAACCCTGAGGGAATTTGCCGATGGGGAGATCATGTCCAGATTCGACCAGTCGGTCAGGGGCAAGGACATCTTCATCCTCCAGAGCCACGTTGGCCCGGTCAACGACTCGATCTTCGAGCAGCTGATCATGGTGGACGCGGCCAAGCGTGCTTCTGCCAAGCGGATCACCGCGGTATGCCCTTACTACGGTTACTCGCGCCAGGACCGGAAGTCCTCCGGCCGGGAGCCGATCACCGCCAAGCTGGTAGCCGACCTCTTCCAGGTCGCCGGCGCCGATCGGCTGATCGCGGTCGATCTCCACTCCGGTCAGATCCAGGGGTTCTTCGACGGGCCGGTCGATCACCTGACCGCCTCTCAGGTGCTTACCGACTACCTCCGGGCGCAGGTGGTGCCCAGGGACCTGGTCATCGTGGCGCCAGACGCCGGCAGGGTGAAGGTCGCCGAGCGCTATGCCCAGCGGTTGGGAGCGAGCCTGGCGCTGGTGCACAAGAGCCGGCCTAAGGGTACGGCGAACGTGGTCGCTGCCCTCGAGGTGGTTGGCGAGGTCTCTGGGCATCACTGCGTCATCGTCGACGACATGATCGACACCGCCGGGACGGTCACGGCGGCAGCCGACCTCCTGGTCAGGAGGGGTGCGCGCGAGGTGTGGGTGATGGCGACGCACGGAATCCTCTCGGGTCCGGCGCCCAAGCGGCTGATGGACGCTCCCATCAGCAAGGTGGTGGTGACCAACACTCTGCCCGTCTTGGGCGATCGGCTGATCCCCAAGCTCGAGGTGGTCTCCATCGCCAAGGTGATTGCCGACGCCATCGCCGCGGTATTCGAGGACGGTTCGGTCTCGGAGCTTTTCCAGGGTGACAATCTCTCCTGAGCGGCTGGCCTTGTATGCTGGTTAGCTTGTCATGCCGATGCTTACTTTAAGGGGTAACTGTGGTACAGGTTGTTGCTGAGACCGGCCGGGAGACCGGCTCGAGGGCGTCGCGCCGGTTGCGCAGGGAGGGGAGCGTCCCGGCCATCCTCTACGGGAAATCCCAGGAGCCGCTTCAGCTCTTTGTCAATGCCCACGATTTTGAGGTGGCGCTCAATCACCGGGTGACCGCCGGGGTTCTGGTCGATCTCCAGGTCGGCGGTTCGACGGTGCTGGTGAAGCTGCAGGACGTTCAGCGGCACCCGGTGCGCCGCGTACTCTCGCATCTGGACTTCCTCGCCGTTGACGCGGGAGAGGAGATGGAGGCGACGGTCGAGATCCTTGCCGCCGGCGTCGAGCTGCTGCTTTCGGCCATCGCGGTCAAGGGACGCCCGGCGAGCATCCCGGCGGCGGTGACGGTGAGCGCTGCCGATCTCGAGGGAGGGGAGCTTCTGGCCGGGGCGGTGCGGCTACCGAAGGGGGTCTCGCTGGTGACAGCGGCCGATACCCCGGTTGCCAGGGCTTCCGAGGAGGGCTAGCCACGGAGGCTCCACCGGTGCTCCGGCGGGTAGCCGTGGTCGGGCTGGGCAATCCCGGGCCCAAGTACCGCGGTACCCGCCACAATATCGGTTTCGAGGTTCTCGAGCACTTTGCCGGCGAGGTTGGTGCCACGCTTGGTTACCGGCAACACTCGCTGCTGGCGCAGACCCAAGTGGACGGGGTCCAGGTGCTGGTGCTGCTGCCGCAGACCTATATGAACGAGTCCGGGGCGGCGGTGCGCGAGGCGCTCCGCTACTTTAGGGTCGCCGATCCTGCCGATCTCATCGTGGTCCACGACGAGATCGATCTTGCCGTTGGGCGGGTGCAGATCAAGCAGGGTGGAGGACTCGCCGGCCACAACGGTCTCAAGTCTATAGCTCACCACCTCGGTTCCAAGGAGTTCTCCCGGATACGCATCGGCGTTGGGAGGCCCCAGAGCAAGGAGGATGTGGTAGGTTACGTGCTCCACTGCCCTTCGGCAGAGGAGCGCGAGCTGCTGGACGTAGCGGTCGTCGAGGCGACCGTGAGCATTTTCGATCTGATCAGACACGGCCCCAACCGGGCTATGAGCCTCCACAACCATAGGAGCCTGCCGGAAGTTGGCTAGCTCGCTCCTGCTTGGCGTGGCGGGCCGGCTGGGAAAGCTTCTCGCCAGCGGTGGCGGGATGCGGGCGCCCATGGCCGCCGGGCTGGCAGCTCTTGCACTGGAAGGCAAGGGGCACCTGGTCGCGATCCTTCCAACCGAGACGGAGGCCAGGCTGGTCTACGACGACCTCCGCCAGATAGCCGGAGAGGACGTCCTCTTCTACCTGCCGCCGTGGGACACGCTCCCCTTCGAGCGGGTAACCCCGTCGGTGGAGACGACCGGGGAGCGCCTTCGTGCCCTGCAGGCGCTGCGCAGCCAGGAGGGATCCGGCGCTATCGTGGTGGCGAGCGCCCGGGCCGTGCTCATGCGGCTTCCGGCCACCGCCTTCGACTACCTGCCGCTCGCGCTGGAGCGTGGCGGCCGCTACCGGCTTTCCGAGGTTGTGGAGACCCTTTCCAGCTGGGGCTACGTGCGCGAACCCCAGGTTGGAGCCCCGGGGGAGTTCTCGCTCCGGGGCTCGATCCTCGACATCTACCCCCCGGACACCGGATCTCCGGTACGCGCCGACTTCTTCGATGACGAGCTCGACCGGCTGGCGGCGTTCGACCCCACCACCCAGCTGAGCGGCGACCCGATCTTGCGGATATCGCTGCTTCCGGCTCGCGAGATCAGGCTCGATGGCGAGCTTCGCGAGGCGTACCGGCGGCTTGCTGGGCGGAGCCCGGCGCTTGGCGACCGCATCGAGGCGATGCTGCAGGGATCGGCATCCGACCCGGCAGAGGCGCTGTACCCGCTAGCGGTAGCCGCCGATGCCCCCATCCTCACCGACCTGCTGGGTCCCGCGGACACCGTGGTCGCCTCGGCGATGGAGTCCCTGAGGCTCGCGGCAGAGCGGGTGAGAGCGGACGAGGAGGCGCTGGTGAGGGCGCTCGCCCCGACCTGGGGTGTCGAGGGGGACGAGATCGCGGCCGGGTTGATCGCTCCGGTGGAGAGGATCACGAAGACGCCGGCCCGGATGATCGAGACGGGCGGCGGTGATGTGGCCATCGATCGGATCCGGCTCGACTATCGGGACTTCGAGGGGGCGGTGGCCACTATCGGGCAGCTGGTCACGCAGGGATACCGGGTGATCCTCACGGTCCAGGCTCCGGGGCGGCTGCGCTCGCTGAGGGACGCGCTAGCCGCGCACGAGCGGTACGGTTCGGTGCTGGAGGGTTCTTCGGCACTTCCGGACGCCGCGGGGTTGTACTTCCTTCCCGGGGTGGGGCTGGGCTCGTCGTTTGGGGTGCCCGGCCTCCGGGTAGCGGTCATTGCCGACGCCGACCTTATCCGGCCAATGGCTGCCCCGCACTCTCATCGCCGGTCCGCGCGGAGGGCGGACGCGCTGCAGAGCTTCGACGCCGTCGCTCCGGGGAGCTATGTGGTCCACGAGTCCTACGGTGTCGCGATCTACCGCGGCCTCGCCCGGAAGGCGGTGGCCGGTGTCGAGCGGGACTACCTGCACCTGGGTTTTGGCGGTGGTGACAGCCTCTTCCTCCCGTCGGAGCAGATCGGCAAGCTGACCCTCTACGTGGGTTCGGAAGAGCCGAACCCCACCCGGCTCTCGGGTGGCGAGTGGCAACGCCAGGTGGCAAAGGCTCGCCGCGCGGCCAGCGAGGTAGCCCAGGAGCTGGTGGTTCTCTACCAGAAACGGCTGGTAACCGAGGGCCACCCGATGGGGGAGGACACCCCTTGGCAGGAGGAGATGGAGGGGGCGTTTCCCTACGAGCTCACCCCAGACCAGGCGAGCTCCATCGCCGCGGTCAAGGGCGACCTCGAGCGCGTGGAGCCGATGGACCGGATGATCTGTGGCGACGTCGGCTTCGGGAAGACCGAGGTGGCGATCCGCGCCGCCTTCAAGGTCATCCAGTCCGGCTACCAGGTGGCGGTTCTCGCCCCGACCACCCTGCTCGCCGCCCAGCACTTCGAGACCTTCTCCGACCGCTTTGGCGGCTATCCGATCACCGTCGGCATGCTCTCCCGCTTCAACGCCGGCAAGCAGGGGAAGGCGGTCTCCGCCGGCCTTCTTGACGGTTCGGTGGATTGCGTAGTGGCCACGCACGCGCTGCTCGGCAGGGAGGTGCGCTTCAAGAGGCTCGGACTGCTGGTGATCGACGAGGAGCAGCGCTTCGGCGTCAGCCAAAAGGAGCGGATCAAGCAGCTCTACCCCGATGTGGACATCCTCACGCTCTCGGCAACCCCGATCCCGAGGACCCTCGAGCTCTCCCTGGTAGGGATCCGCGACCTGTCGCTGCTCCGCACCCCGCCGCTCGATCGGCAGCCGATTCTCACCCACGTCGGCCCGGACGACGAGGCGGCCATCGAGGAGGCGATCCGCCGCGAGGTGGTTCGCGGAGGGCAGGTCTTCTATGTGCACAACCGGGTAAAGGATATCGATCGGGTTGCTGGGAGGGTTCAGGCGCTGGTGCCGGGGGCCCGAGTGCTGGTGGCGCACGGCCAGATGCGCGAGAGCGAGCTCGAGCGGGTAGTCCAGGAGTTCTGGCACCGGAAGGGTGATGTCCTGGTATCGACGACCATCATCGAAAACGGGATCGATCTCCCGTCGGTCAACACCCTGATCGTCGACCATGCGGACAAGCTGGGCCTGGCCCAGCTGCACCAGCTGCGGGGAAGGGTGGGTCGTTCGGGCCAGCGGGCCTACGCCTACCTCTTCTACCCCCCGGGTACGCCGATCCCGGAGGCGGCGGCGGAGCGCCTGCGGACGATTGCCGACAACACCGACCTCGGAGCCGGCTACCGCATCGCCATGCGCGATCTCGAGCTGAGAGGGGCCGGAACCATCCTCGGCCAGCGCCAGTCGGGACACATGTCCGCCGTCGGCTACGAGCTCTACGTCAAGCTGGTCCAGGAGGCGATCGGATCGATGACCGGCCCCGCGGTGAGCGAGATCCCGGAGATCGTCATCGATCTTCCTGTCTCCTACTCGATTCCCGAAGGCTATGTATCGGAGGAGGCGTCGAGGATGGACCTCTACCGCCGCCTGGCCACCGTGGCGGCCCAGAGCGAGGTGGAGGCGATCGCCAGTGAGCTCGCCGACCGGTTTGGGGCCCCGCCAATCGAGGTCGCCAGCCTGCTCGATATGGCTCGCCTCCGTGCCGAACTGCTTACCGCGGGGATACGCCACGTGGCCGCGAGGAGGTCGCCGAAGACCGGGAAGATCGAGGTGACGGTAGCGCCGATCTCGCTGTCCGCCTCCAGGGAGCTGCGGCTCCGCCGCCTTGTCGGCTCCCGCTTTCAGGGCGACCAGCTCAGCCTTCCCCTGCAGCGGGGTGGGGATCCAATTTCAACGGTACGTGAGGCGCTGGTGGCGCTGGGGGTCGTTGCCGGCCCCGCCGCCAAGTAGGCTTGGGGCGATTACACGGGAGATAAGGAGAATGATGCTAGGCCGGCTAGCCAAAATGGCGCCGCTGCTCTTCGGTGCGGTGCTTGCAAGTTGCGGAACCATCGGGTACGCGGCCAAGGTGGGCAACACCACCATATCCCAGGCCGCCCTCGACCACGAGCTCCAGCAGGTCTCCTCCAACAAGGCTTTTGTGGCGCTTCTAAAGTCGAACCACTCCACGGTCTTCGCCCCCGGGGGCAAGAGCTACACCATCACCTTCGTCGACAGCATCCTCAACCGCAGGATCACCATCGACCAGATCGAGAACATCGAGAGCCAGCTCAAGCTGGTGCCGACTTCGCTCGAAAGCAAGCTGGGTACCGCGCTCGCCGAGCAGTCGGTCGGGTCGCAGAGCGTGTTCTCCCAGTTCTCCAAGAACTACCAGAAGCAGCTGATCTCCGATACCACCGCGATCGTCACGCTCGAGGCGCACTTAGCCCACGCGACCATAACCAACGCTTCG
>JAJYHR010000169.1 GCA_021784675.1 Actinomycetes bacterium | reverse complement strand
CGGCCTTACGTGGCGGTGGTCGGTGGTGCGAAGGTCTCCGACAAGCTGGCCCTGCTCAATGCGCTGGTCGGTCGCGTCGACCGGGTCATTGTTGGCGGTGGCATGTGCTTCACCTTCCTTGCGGCGCTTGGCGAGGCGATTGGGAGCTCCCTGGTTGAGGTCGAGCAGATCGACACCTGCCGGCGGCTCGTCGAGACCGGGAAAATTATGCTTCCCAGCGACATCCTTGGCAACTCGGTCGGCGACACCTTTGGCCCCGGGGGCGGTGGGGAGGCGGCTGTTCGCTTCTCCGGAGGGATCCCCGAAGGATTCCGCGGGCTGGACATCGGCCCCGACAGCCTCGAGGCCTTTTCTGCGGTCATCGGTGGAGCCCGCTCCATTCTCTGGAACGGTCCCATGGGAGTTTTCGAGGATCCGCGGTTCAACAGTGGCACCTTCGGCGTCGCTCGCGCCGTGGCCTCGTCGCGGGCATACTCGGTTGTGGGCGGGGGTGATTCGGCCGCCGCCATCAGGGAAGCGGGGTTGGACGGTGCGGTCAGTCACCTATCAACCGGCGGCGGAGCGGCTCTCGAGTTCATCGAGAATGGAGATCTACCCGGGCTTGCCGCTCTCCGGATGGCACGCGTTCCATCGTGATCGGCCGGGCACAGGAGCTGATTCCGGCTCCATCGCCGGTGACCGGCCGCGTCCGGCTGATCTCGGCAAACTGGAAGATGAACCACAATCACCTGGAGGCGATCGCCGCGATGGAGAAGCTATACCATCTCCTCCGGCCTGAGCAGTTCCGATACGCGGAGCTCTCGATCCACCCGCCCTTTGTCGACCTGCGGTCGCTGCAGCTCCTCTTCGAGTCGGATCGGATGCCTTTCGTGCTCGGGGCGCAGAACTGCCACCAGGAGGTGTCGGGGGCCTACACCGGCGAGGTTTCGGCTCCCATGCTTTCCAAGCTGGGGGTCGGTTACGTGATCGTGGGCCACTCCGAACGGAGGCGGCTGTTCGGGGAGAGCGCGGAGTTGGTGGCTCAGAAGGCGGTCGCCGTGCTGGCCGCGGGGATGGTCCCGATCGTTTGCGTGGGCGAGACCCTCGAGGAGAGGGAGGCTGGAGCCACCGCCGCGGTGATCGAGGCGCAGCTCGAGTGCGTGGTCGCAGCGGTGCCGCTCGAGGCGCTTCCGAAGCTCGTAGTAGCCTACGAACCAGTCTGGGCGATAGGCTCGGGCCAAGCGGCCTCGCCGGCCGACGCCTCTGAGGCTGCGGCGATAGTGCGCGGGGTCGTCGCCAAGCGCGGCGGCGAGGAGGCGTCCAGCAAGGTTAGAGTGCAGTACGGTGGCTCGGTGAGCGCCGGAAACGCCGGCATGTTCATGGCGGCGGGCGGTGTCGACGGCCTGCTGGTCGGAACCGCTAGCCTGGAGCCGGAGGGTTACGCGCAGCTTGTCAGGGACGCGTAGCTCTAGCGTGTTGCGGTAAAGGTGAGGTCCCGTGTTTACTGACGTTCTGATTGCGGTCCAGCTGATCTCGGCGATCGGGATGACGGTGTTCGTCCTGCTCCACTCGGGGAAGGGTGGCGGTCTCTCCGATCTCATGGGCGGGAGTATGGGGAGCGTTGCCGCGGGATCGAGCGTGGCCGAGCGTAACCTGGATCGGATCACCATCCTGCTTGCGGCGGTGTTCGCGCTTTCGAGTATCGCGCTCGGCCTTCGTCTATAGGTTCGCGCCGGTTTCCGGCTGGAGGAAGGGCTCGAGGCTCTCGAGCAGCTCCGCCACTTTGGCTTTGAGGCTGTCACGGATCTCGCGCACGGTCGAAAGCGGCTTTCCCGACGGATCCTCGATATCCCACTCGATCCTGCGTTCGGCGGAAAGGGTGGGACAGGTGTCACCGCAGCCCATGGTGACCACCACCCTGGCACCGGCGGGAGCTGCTTCGAGGATCGACGTGGGCTTCTGGTCGCTGAGGTCGATGCCTACCTCCGACATTACCTCCCTTACCTCCGGATGGATCTCCACCCCGGGGTCGGAGCCGGCGGAGGCGATCGCGAGCGAGCCGCCGGAGATCTCTCGGGCAAACGCGGCGGCCATCTGCGACCGGCCGGCGTTCTTGATGCAGATGAAGACGATGTCGGGTTTCACTCGCATACGCTGCCTTTGGTGCTGCTTTCGATGATCTTGGCGCCGATGAATCGGAGATCGCGGAGGTTGCCGGCCAGCTCGTCGATCAGGCCAGGGGCGGCGCGGTAGTAGTGCCAGCGCCCGCGCTTCTCTACCGTAGCGGCGCCGGCGCTGGCTAGCTGCTTCAGATGGTGGCTGACGAGCGGCTGAGCGAGGCCGAGGGTATCGCCGATCTCGCAGACGCATCTCTCGCCGTCGAGGAGGATCGCGAGGATTGCGAGGCGGTTGGGCTCGGCTAGCACCTTCAGCAGGTTGCTCACTTCGCCGACTATCTCTGGCGGCGCGCTTATATCAATGGCCACGCATTTATAATAGTGTGACTATGAAGCGATTGAGCCTGGTGCCGGAGAGATCAGCGTGGTAGCCGCGGCCGTTCTCATCTTCCTTGCGACGCTCGTTCTGGTGATTGTCCAGCCGCGCGGGATCGGGATCGGCTGGTGGGCGAGTGGCGGAGCTCTGGTGGCTCTGGGGTCCGGGGTGGTGAGCGTCGCCAACGTGGGGACGGTTTGGGGAATCGTCTGGAACGCAACCTTCACCTTCGTGGGTATCATCCTCATCGCGCTAATCCTGGACTCGGCTGGCTTCTTCCGGTACGCCGCGCTCGTGTTTGCCCGGGCTGCAAATGGGAGCGGCCTCAGGCTGTTCGTCTACCTGATCGTGGCTGGGGCTCTTGTATCGGCGCTTTTCGCCAACGATGGCGGCGCGCTAATCCTGACTCCGATCGTGATCGAGATCCTACTCAGCCTGGGCTTCGACTCCCGGGCGGAGCTGGCGTTCGTGCTTGCGATCGGCTTCATTGCCGACGCCACCAGCCTCCCTCTGTCGATATCCAATCTGGTCAACATCGTATCAGCCGACTACTTCCACCTCCAGTTCACCAGGTACGCGGAGATCATGCTCCCGGTTGATCTGATCGCCGTCGTGGCGAGCACCGGCGCTCTCTGGTTGGTCTTCCGGAGAGCGATCCCCGCCCGGCTCGACACCGTCGGCCTCGAGCGGCCCGAGGCGGCGATCGGGGATCCCCTTACCTTCCGGGCGGGGATCGCGGTACTCCCGCTGCTGCTTGCCGGGTACGTGATGAGTGACCATTTAGGAATTCCGGTTTCAGTGGTGACCGGTATAGCCGCGGTGGCGCTTGCCGGTGTCGCCGGCCGCAAGCAGCTTCTTCGGGTTGGTGGCGGCGATCGCGGTGGCGGTGCGGGCGAGAGAGAGATCGACCTCTGGAGGCTGGTGCGAGGCGCACCGTGGCAGGTGGTGGTCTTCTCACTGGGAATGTACGTGGTGGTCTACGGGCTCCGCAACGAGGGACTAACCGCGGTGCTCGCTGCCGGGCTCCGCGCGGTCGCTCACTTTGGCGCTTTCCCGGAGGTGTTTGCGACCGGCTTCGGCTCGGCTCTGCTGTCGAGCGTCATGAACAACATGCCCACGGTTTTGGTTGGGGCGCTCTCGATCTCCCAGTCGCACCTCGCAAGCGCGCACCTGCTAGCGTACGCCAACGTAGTCGGCTGCGATCTGGGGCCGAAGCTGACGCCGATCGGATCGCTGGCAACGCTGCTCTGGCTTCACGTCCTCGAACGGCGCGGCCTCAAGGTGGGCTGGAAGGAGTACGTCCGCTACGGTTTCATCCTCACGATTCCCGTGCTCGCCGTAGTACTCTCGGGGCTGTTCGTTGTGGCTACCACCCTCCATGCTTGAGCTGCTCCTAGCGGTCATGGGAGGTGAGGAGTAGGGAGTGGGAGCTCCCGGCTCTCCAATCAGTTAAACATCTGTTGCAAGTTGCCGATACGCGTGTTATGGAGGGACTGCTCAAGTATCTTGATCATTCGCCCCGGGCACTGGCGCTCGTTAACGAGGGTAAGATCGCCTGGGCGAACGACGCCCTGGCGAATCTGATCGCGACAGCGGTCGATGATCTGATCGGGAGCCCGCTTCCGCTCGCCGGGGAGGTCTCCCTCGACCGGCTCCGGCACTCCCATACCGATGCGGCGATGATCCACTCCAGCGGCGGGCTGGTAGAGGTGGCGATCACCTCAACCGCGGTCGGACCGGAGTCGTGGGTATTCGAGATAACCCCGGCGGATCACGAGAACGCCAAAGCCTCCGGTTACTTCGCCAAGCTCCAGGTGCTCGCCGATAACCTTCCAGTCGGAATCTTCGTCTCCGAGAGCGGGCTCCGGCTCGCTTACGTCAACGCTTCGATGGCTGACCTTTGCGACGTGCTTCCAGACGAGATGCTCGGTACCCGCTGGCTGCGCCAATTCGGAGCCGAGGAGGAGCAGAGAGTCCGGGACCTGGCCCTCACCGCTTTGACCGGCACCCCGGTGAAGACCATCATCCAGTTCGTCACCTGCAAAGGGAAGTCGCGACACCTAGACATATCTATCCTTCCGGTGAAGGCGAGGGATGGGAGCCTATCCTTCATCGGCACGGCCGAGGATGTCAGCGAGATCGCCGCCCGTGAGTCGCGGCTCACCTTCGAGGCGGAGCACGACCCGCTCACCGGGCTCGGCAACCGCCGGAGGTTGGAGACGGACCTCGACGGGTACCTTCAGGCGCTGCCACCGGATTTAGAGTTGGCCGTGGCCTTCTGCGACATCGATGACTTCAAGCAGATCAACGACAGTCTGGGACACCTGGTGGGAGATCGGGTTCTTTCGGAGGTCGCCGACCGATTCCGGAAGAGCCGGTTCCGGGCCTACCGGTATGCGGGGGACGAGTTCGTGGCGATCTGCGCCCACGCCGGTTTTTCCGCGAGCGAGGTTGAAGATGAGCTGCGCGCGCTGCTCGAGGAGCCGATGGTCCTCGGCTCCGCGGTGCTGACGGTGAAGATTTCGGTGGGTGTTGCGGTAGCCGTTCACGGCGAGAGCACGGAGACGGTCCTGGGGAGGTCAGACGCTGCGATGTACTGTGCGAAGAGATCGGGACTCAGCGATGAGCATCGACGTTGAGAGCCTCGGGCATCGCGGAGGTGGCGTGCTCGGCAGCTTCCTCGCCATGCTCGGCGACGAACGGGTGGGGTTTCCGGAGATTGCGGTGCTCGCCAGCCACGACCCCGGGCTTGCGGCTCGTGTCCTCAGGATGGCGAACTCCAGCTACTACGGGCTCGCCGGAATGGTCGAGAACCTCCAGTTCGCCTGCTCGATAATCGGCATCCTGGGGCTCAGGACTCTCGCGATCGCGGAGCTCTCCCGGCGTTGCGGCTCCTATCCGGAGGAGCTTGCCAGCCGCTGCAGCGCGACTGCCGAGGCGGCGCACCGGCTGGCGCCGGCTTACGGTGTCGAGCCGCTCGTCGCCATGAGCGCTGGTCTGGTCGCCGAGCTGGGCCGGATTCTCATCGCTCAGCAAGATCCGGAGGGTTACGTAGCTGCGCAGCTACAGGCTGGTCCGGAGGAGCGGGAGATCTTCGAGACTCAAAGGTACGGGGAGACTGCACGTCAGGTGACCATCCGGGCGCTCAGCGCTTGGCAGTTCCCGAAGGACTTCGTCGCCGGAATCGAGGGCGCCGGACAGCGAGATCCAGAGAACCGGCTGGCCCGTGTGCTAAAGGCCGCCATATCTGAGCTGGAGTCCGTGCCATTCTCCTGATCAGAAGAGTTGCGCCTCGATCAGCATCGGCATCGCGCTAGCCTCTGCTGCCTTTAGGTGGTGGAGCAACTCGAGGGGGGTCATTGCCACCTCCGCTCTCACGCCAAAACCCTCGGCCAGCTTCCGGTAGCTGATCCTGGGGGGGTCGAGGCTGGTCAGGCTGCGCACGCGGTCGTTCATCGGATGGCGGCGGGCCGCCTCGAACTGAAGGATGGCGTAGCGGAGGTTGTTGAGGATCACCACCGTTACCGGGAGCTCCTCTCTGGCGATTGTCCACAGACCTTGGATGGTGTAGAGGCTGGATCCGTCGGCGACCAGCGCCACCACCCGGTGGTCGGGGCGCGCTAGCGCCGCTCCGGCGGCGAGCGGGATCCCTTCTCCGATCGAGCCACCGGGGACGGTCAGCCAGGTGTGCTCCGGGGAGCTTCCGGTCGGTCCTTGGAGGGCGACTCCGCCCGTATTCGCCTCGTCGACGAAGACCGTCCCCGCCTGGATCGCGTTGGCGACGGCGACTGCGAGGCCGGTAGCGTCGAGGGGGGAGTCCCCCGGCTCCGGGAGCGCCTCGCGCGACCCTGCCGTCGGGGCGCCCCTATCCAACCCGGCCAGCTCCGCCAGAGCTTCGATGGCTTCGAGGCAGGGGACCCCGGGTGGCACGAGCTCGATTACCGGGCAGGAGGGAGGTGTGAGCAGGGAGGGCACGCCCTCGTACTTGAAGAAGGATACCGGATGGCGAGCACCGATCAAGATCACCTCGCTCGCCTCTTGGAGGAGAGCGAGTGCCTGCTCGGGCAGGTAGGGAAGCCGGCTGATTTGGGGGAGCTCCCCACCACGGTCGTGGGCGGCTGGGAAAGTTTCGGCGAGGATGCGCGCGCCGTGAGAGGAGAGCGCCGCCAGCTTGGAGACGGCGGGCCTGCGCAAAGCGTCTCCGCCGGCGATGATCACCGCGCCCCGAGCGGCGAGCGCTGCAGCGGCACGGTGAAGAGACTCACTGCTGGGCGTGAGGCCGGACGTCTTGGCGGGCTCACTCCGGTCGGGCTGGGCGGGCTTGTCGGCGAGATCCGAAGGGATGACCACCGTGGCTACCCCCTTCGGGGCGGAGGTGGCCGCGTGGAATGCGCGTACCGTCGCAGCGTAGGCCTGGCTCGAAGTGGCTACCGTCTCGGTGGACTTGGAGTGGATTCCGGCGAGAGCGGCGATATCGGAGGCGAGGGGAGGGTCGAACGGGAGGTGTGCCCTTGCGTGCTCCCCGACCAGTGAAACTACCGGGCTCGCGGCCCGGCGTGCGTTGTGGAAGTTGGCGGTGGCGTTTGCCAGTCCGGGGCCCAAGTGGAGCAGGGTGGCGGCCGGGTAGCCGGCTACCCTGGCGAAGCCGTCGGCGGCGCCTGAGGCGACCCCTTCGAAAAGCGTGAGTATCCCCCGGATCGAGGGGTTGTTGGCGATCGCCTGGACCAGGCCGATCTCGGTGGTGCCGGGGTTCATGAACACGGTATCGATCCCGGTGTCGGCGAGAGCGGCAGTCACCGCTTCGGCTCCGTTCATGGCAGCACCTTTCCAGGGTTCATGATCCCGGCCGGATCGAAGACTCGCTTGATCTCTCTCATGATCCGGTAGCTCTCCTCCTCGAGGTGCGCCAGGAACTGAGCCCGCTTGGCCAGCCCGATGCCGTGCTCTCCGGAGATTACGCCGCCCATTGCGTTCCCGAGTTCGAGGATATCGGTCACGGCGGCGTGGGCCGGCCCCGGTGCCGGAGCGAACAGTGATAGATGTACGTTACCATCCCCGAGGTGCCCGGCGCAGGCAACCGTCGCGCCGTGCCGCTCGGCTATGGTCCTGGCCCCCTCGAGGAAGCGCGGCAGCTGGGAGGGCGGGATCGCGGCGTCGACGACATCCCGTGCTCCGGCGGACTTGGCAACCCAGAAGGCGGCCTCCCTCGCGCGCAGCACGTCGCTTGCGGCTCTAACCGGCAGCTCGAAGATTTCGGTGGCCGCACCCGATGCCGCGGCGTTCTCGGTAGCCAGGACCTGGCGGTCGAGGGCGAGTTCGTCGTACCCTTCGAGTTCGAGGAGGAGGAGCGCTCGCGCTTCGGCGATCTGGTTGGCCGGGACCTCCGCCCCGACCGCCGACGCCATCAGCAGGAAGGTCGGTGGCTCCAGGTACTCGAGCAGGCCGGGGCTGACGCCGGAGGCGAGTGCGTTCCTGGCTGTTTCGCTCGCCCCCTCGACGCTAGGAAGGCAGATCAGCAGCGAGCGGGAGAGCGGGGGCCGGTGCCGGAGCCGCAGGAGGGCGCGCACGGCGACTCCCAGGGTTCCCTCGGATCCGATGAAGAGCTGGGTGAGGTCGTAGCCGGAGCTCATCTTCGCGAAGCGCCCACCGGCGGTTACCGTCTTCGCCAGGCCGTCGACGAAGTCGAGGCCGGTTACGTTGTGGCGGGTGACGCCGTAGCGGACCGCGCGCATGCCTCCAGCGTTGGTGGCGAGATTTCCGCCGATAGTGGCGCCCATCTCTCCGGTGTAGACCGGGTAGATGAGGCCGGCCTTCAAGAGAGCTTGGTCGAGCTCGGCGAGAGTGACCCCCGCCTCGACCTCGGCGATGAGGTCGGCCTCGCTCACATCGAGTACCCGATTGAGCTTTGCCGTAGATAGAACCACAGATCCGGTGGAGGGGTTGGCGCCGCCGCTGAGGCCGGTACCGGCGCCCCGCGGCACGATCGGAAGTAGGTTCCGGGAGAGGGTCTCGACAAGGGGCCCGACCTGGCTCCGCTCACTCGGGGTGACAACGGCGGCTGGAGCGCCCCACGGCGCGGTTAGGGACTCATCGTGATGGAAGTGCGGGCCGACAGCGTCGCCCGTGAGGACGTTCTCCGGACCTACCAGCCGCCCGAGCTTCGAAAGCCAATCGTTGGCCATGGGACCAGGCTATTACCCGGGATGGATCCTGGCAAGGCGCTTAGTCCGGACTTACCCCCTTCCAAAGCAGGCTCCCGCAGGCTGACCTGGGAATTCGTGTCTGCCGAGGGGATCGTTCTGGCTACACGAGGGTCCTTGGGACCGGCACGCCGAGCAACTCGAAGGCACGGCGCTGGGTGGGGGTCGGCGTGGCAAGGAGGTCGAAGGTGGCGCCTTGGCCGGTCACGACTCGCATGCGATTGCGGGTAAGGGTGCCGAGGTGCTCGCCAAAGCCGCGGACCTCCTCGTCCTCGGCGTTCTTCTTCGTGGCGTCTTTCTTCTTGGCCGATGCCGACCGCGGGGAGGGGGCGACCGGGTCGGAGCGGCCGGGTGGTTCGGTGAAGGTGAGCGGCGCGAGCGTGGTCCGGAGGTGGAAGGTGAGGTAGGCGGCGAGGAAGCAGGGAAAGGCGTGGGCTCGGTCCCGGTCTTCGAGGCGGTGGTGCACGGGCCGGATGTCGACGTCGATCGCCTTCATCGAGCGGAAGTCCCGCTCCACCCCTTGGAGGTCCTTGTAGGCCGAGATGACCCCGGCGGTGTCGAGATCGTCCTCATCGATCGTCGTGCGCAGCACGTAGATCCCGTCGAGCGCGGCCTCGGAGGCGATCGAGTCCTCGTTGCGGGAGAAGCTGAAGCGGTCCTCTCCGATGGCGAGATGGAAGTGCTTGGCCATCTTGTGACGGTAGAGGACCCTGCCGAGGCGAAGGGCGATCGCGTCCTTACCCCGGAGCGGGCGGCGCTCGCGCCGGCAGGCCTCGGCTACGACGGAGAGCTCGGTCTCGGTCGAGGCAAGCAGAGCCTCGCGCTTTCTCGCCCGCTCCCCGGCAAGGAGCGGGTTCCGGCAGGCGACGAGACGCTCGCCGGGGTAGTCGGGGTGGGTGATCTCGCAGAAGTTCACCTCGTCAAAGAGGCCGATCTGCAGCGGTCCGCTGTCTTCGGCAAGCTTCCTGATCGAAGGCGCCCTAAGGGCGCTAAGCCACCCCATCCCGGGGAGCTCGCGCAGCTTGTCGATTCGCGCGGAGGTGATCATCCCCCGGTCGCCCACCATGACGAGCTGTTCGAGACCGAAGCGCTCGCGCACCACGGTCACGATCTCGGCAAAGGCGCCCGGGTCTGCGGTATTGCCGGGAAAGACCCGGATCGCCACCGGGCACCCCCTTGGATCGGCGAGCAGCCCGTACTCGATCTGGGGCTTTCCCCGCTTGCCGCCGCGCGAGTGGCCAAAGGCCACGAGAGGGCAGCCGCTCCCCTCCATCCAGGAGGAGGAGGAGAGGTCGAAGTAGGCGCGGCAAGACGGGTTGGCGGCCTCTCCAAGGTGGCGCTTGGCGAGCTTTAGCTCGATCGCCTCCTGGCGCAAGAGCAGCCAGTCCATCGCCGCATAGGCCTCGCCGGTTCCGACCCCCTCCAGGCCGAGGTCCTCCACGAGGGTGGTACCTGCCCACCAGGACGCCGTGGCGCGCTTGGAAGCCGGGCGCAGCGCCCGGGCGAGCACCAGCGCGTAGGCGACGTCGCGCTCCTTGCAGGCGGACCCCAGCGGCTCGGGAAGCCCGAGCAGGCACGCCTGGGCACTGAGGGCGGCCACATGGCCGTGGGGAAGCGCGCGTTGGAGCTCCAGGCCTTCGCCCGCGACGACAAGCGTCTTTCCCGAGAGCACATCGCGCAGCGCGCTAATCGCCGGCAAGGGGAGCGCCGAGAGGTTGGCAAGCGTCTCGTGGCGTACCTTCCCGCCCTCGCGATAGGGGCGGCGGAGCAGGTAGCTCCTCGACTCCGACGGACCCGACTTCGTCCCGTACTTGCGCGCAATCTCAGCCACATGCATCGCGCCATAGCAGCGGGTCATGTGGTGATGCCACACGCACACCTTGTTGTCAAGTACACTCTTGGCCGCATCCGCGGAGCGCCCATCTCCTTTTCATCCAGCTCAATAGGGCGAATCAGCCGGCGATTCGGGGGTAAGTCCGGGTTAAACCTCCTCGATCCACTCTCGTACCTCCGTGGGCTTGATGATGGTCCTGCTTTCGACGACGGCCCCCTCCCCGACGACGGCCCCGGCTCCGACGAAGGCCCTGGCCCCGATCGTGGCCCGCTCCCTGACGGTGGCTCCGGCTCTGACCCAGGCGGCCCCGACGATGGCAGTTGGGTCGACGATGGCAGTTGGGTCGACGATGGCAGTTGGGTCGACGATGGCAGTTGGGTCGACGATGGCAGTTGGGTCGACGATGGCAGTTGGGTCGATGGTTGCCCTTGGGTGAATGCTCATCGTACTTCCTTTCGTTGCTCTCTGAGAAACGCTGCTAGCAGCACGCACAGCGTTCCTACCGTCGTGCCGATGCTTGCGATCTGTTGTGCGCCGTGTGCTATCATCGGCGCTTCCTTCCGAGGTGGCGCACCTCGGCCTCCTCCAGCATCGTCCAGCCCCGCGTCGCGGTTGGGATCGGAGAGAGCGTGTTTCCTCCTGGATTGCGCTCGAACATGCGGACCAGCGTGGGCGGAGCGTCCGCAGAACCGGCGTTGGCAAGCACCCACCCGATCCCGGTGACAAAGCGCTTGATGCCGTCGGCGCTCTCCTGCCGTTGCGCATGGACCACTATCGCCAGGTTGTCCTCGATGAGGCGGTAGGCGGTGGCCGACGGGATGGAGATGGTCTGCAACAGGGTGACGATGCGCGGGATGATGCTGTTCAGGTGACTCGCGTGGATTGTGGTCATGCCCGAGGCGTCGCCGGAGAGCGCCGTCAGGAAGGCGTTCATCGCGTCCCCGTGGGCCACCTCTCCGATTATCATTCGCTGGCAGGACTCTTGCAAAGCAAAGCAAAGCAGCTCCGCGTAGCTGACGTCCATGCCGTCGTCTCCGGTCTGCACGACGTGGTCGTGCACCACGTGGAAGTGCCGGGCTCCGCCGGTCTCGAGGAAGCGCAGGAACAGCTCCGGGGTCTCCTCGACAGTAAGCGCCGGAACGTGCGGTGGGATCCGCCGTGCCAGCACCCGGAGCAGGGTGGTCTTGGCCGAGCCCGCCTCGCCGGCGACCACGATCGGCAGTCCGGCGGCGAGCGCCCGCTCGAGGTAGGCGAGCGCGTCGTCGGTGATG
>JAJYHR010000003.1 GCA_021784675.1 Actinomycetes bacterium | reverse complement strand
CGGAGATCCTGGTCGACATCACCAGGATCGGGGGTTTGAGCTATATTCGCGAAGACGGTGGAGAGATCGCGATCGGGGCGCTGACCCGGCATCGCGACCTGGAGACCTCGGAGCTACTCGCCCGCGAGGTGCCGGTCCTGCCGGCGGTCGCCTCGACGGTTGGCGATCCGGCGGTCCGCCATCGCGGCACGCTGGGCGGGACCGCTTCCCACGGCGACGGTGCGTCGGATCTCCCTGCCGCCCTGCTGGCCCTGGACGCCACCTTTGTTGCCAGGGGCCCAGGTGGCGAGCGCCGCATAGCTGCCAAGGACTTCTTTACCGGCTTCCTGGAGACGGCGCTTTCACCGGCGGAGGTGCTGACGGAGATCCGCGTACCCAAGGGGTACCGGTCCTACAGCTTCCAGAAGTTCAACCGCCGGGCTCAGGACTGGGCGATAGTCGGCGTGGTAGCGGTTCGGAACGGGACGACCAAGGTCGGCTACGTGAACATGGGGGTGACGCCCCTGCGCGCCACCGCCGTGGAGCAGAGGCTTGCCTCGGGAGCCAGTGGCGACGAGGCGGCCGGCGCGGCGGCGGAGGGGCTGACGCCTCCGAGCGACATCAACGGTTCGTCAGAGTATCGTGCCCACCTTGCGGAGGTTCTCGTCCGGCGCTCGCTCGCCGAACTAGGCTAGGAGGGAATGGACAAAGAGGGGAAGCTCGAGGTCGCTGGCGTCCACTCTCCGGAGGAGCTTGCCGATCGCCTCCGTGGGGTGGGCTACCTTGCCGACCGGCGCCTGGCTACGGTCCTGTACCTGTCGCTCGCCTTGGAGCGCCCGCTGGTTCTAGAGGGCGACGCCGGCGTCGGGAAGACCGAGGTTGCGCTGGCACTGGCGCGGATCTTTGGCGGGAGCCTGATCCGGCTCCAGTGTTACGAGGGGATCGACGCGCAGCAGGCGGTCTACGACTGGGATTACCCCCGCCAGATCCTGCATCTGAAGGCGTTGGAGACGGCAGGCAGCGCCGCCGGCAGGGACGTCGGGGCTATGGAGGCGGAGCTCTACTCGGAGGACTTCCTGATCGAGCGGCCACTCTTGCGCTCGATATCGGGCACCGACTCCGGTCACCCGCCGGTTCTCCTGATCGACGAGATCGACCGGGCTGACGACGAGTTCGAGGCCTTCCTGCTGGAGGTTCTCTCGACCTTCGCGATCTCGATCCCGGAGCTGGGCCAGAGGGTCGCCGAGGTCACGCCGATAGTGATCCTGACGTCGAACCGGACCCGGGAGCTCCACGATGCGTTGAAGCGACGGTGCCTCTACCAGTGGGTCGAGCATCCGAGCTTCACCCGGGAGGTGGAGATCGTGCGGATGAGGGCTCCCGGGGCCGAGGCGGAGCTGGCCAGGCAGGCGACCGCCGTGGTGCAGGAGCTTCGGAGGATCGGGCTGTACAAGCCGCCGGGGATCGCCGAGACCATCGACTGGGTGGAGGCGCTCACGCGCCTTCTTGCCACCGAGGTGACGCCGGAGTGGCTGGAGGCGACGATGGGTGCGGTTATCAAGCATCGCGAGGATGAGGAGCGCCTTCGCAGCCTTGGAATCCCCGAGCTGCTCCGGATCGCCATGGGGCGTTCAGGGTCGTGACCACCGTCGAGCTGGCGGTAGCTTTCGCCTCCAGGCTTCGGCGTGCCGGGGTGGCGGTTCCGGTCGAGAACGTGCAGGTCTTCGTCTCCGCCCTCACGTTGGTCGGTCTCGACGACCCAGAGCTGGTCGGCGAGGCGGGCGCGGCCGCCTTCGTGAAGCGCCCTCAGGATATCGGCCGCTACTGGGAGGTGTTTGGCGAGGTGTTTGGCGCCGAGCCCGTGCTGGAAGAGGCCGGCGCGGCGCCCGCCGTTATCGGGTTGGACGGCCCTGATGACCAGGAGGATGGCGATGGCGAGTTCGAGGCCGACCGGGTGGTGCGCTACAGCCGGGCCGAGCAGCTTCGCCATGCAGACTTGGCCGAGCTCTCGGTGGAAGAGAGGAGCGAGGCCCTCCGGATCCTCGAGGCGTTCCGCTGGGAATCTCCGCAACGCCGCTCGCGGCGGTTGCAGCCGGGCGGGCGCGGCCAGATCGATCTTCGGCGCACGCTCAGGCGGTCGGTGGCTACCCTGGGCGACCCGGTGGGCTTGAGCAGGCGCGACCGCGGGGTCCGTCCCCGCCGGATGGTCTTCCTTCTCGATATCTCCGGGTCGATGGCGAGCTACGCACCGGCGCTGCTCCGGCTGGCCTGGAGCGCCGGCCGGGGACTCGCCGGGGTGGAGGTGCTGACCATCGGGACTCAGTTGACCCGGGTAACTCCCGCGCTGGCGCACCTCGATCCGGATCGAGCGCTCGCCGAGGCAGGGCGCCGCATACAGGACTGGTCTGGGGGCACCCGCCTGGGCGACAGCATCCGGGAGTTCACGGCGACATACGGCTCCCGCGGGATGGCTCGAGGTGCGGTTGTCGTTGTATTTTCGGACGGTTGGGACCGGGGGGAGCCGGCTGAAATGACCTCGGCCATGGGGCGGCTCTCCCGCCTCGCCCATCGGGTCGTCTGGGTGAATCCGCTTGCGGGCAGCGACACCTACGCCCCGCTGGCGCGGGGGATGGCCGCAGCTCTTCCCTTCCTGGATGCGCTGGTGGCTGGGGAGAGCGTAGCTTCGCTCGAAGAGGTGGCACGGCTAATATGCCGGATCGGAGGTCGTCGTGAAGGAAGTTCTTGGCCAGGCGCTCGCCTGGCAACGGTCGGGTAAGCGGTTCGCGCTGGCTACCGTGGTCGCGGTCGAGGGGTCGGGACCACGGGAGACCGGCGCCATGATGGCCGTGAGCGAGGACGGGCAGGTAGTCGGGTCGGTTTCCGGTGGCTGCGTCGAGTCGGCGGTGGTGGCCGACGCGCTGGAACGTATGGGCGCCCCGGGGCCGGTGCTGGAGCGCTTTGGCCTCCCCGGCGGGAACCCGGCCGACGCCACGACGGTAGCCTTCGGCTTCTCCGACGACGAGGCGGTGGCGGTCGGCCTCACCTGCGGCGGCACCTTCCACATCTTGATCGAGCCCGATCCTCCGGCCTTCATCGGCGATCTGGTAGCCGCCCTCGACGGCGGGCGGAGTTTTGCGCTTGCCCTTGTCTATGCGTGCAACGAGGAGACCGGCAGCTATTTTGCGGAAGAGAACGCGGCCACCGAGGTTCCCGCGATCGGATCGGCGATGGCGGTGTTCGACGACGGCAGCACCCTCGGCTCGCTGGGGAACGCCGATCTTGACCGGGTAGTGGCAAGGGACGCGCTCGGGGCGATCTCGCAGGCCAAGGGGACGAGAAGGTTCTATGGAAGGCGGGGGCAGACCCGATCCCGGGAGGTGGCCGTGGTTACCTCAGTCGCCGGCAAGCCCCCCAGGATGGTCATCTTTGGCGCGGTCGACTTTACTGGCTCGTTGAGCGAGGTGGCGCGATTCCTCGGTTACCAGGTGATCGTCGCTGACGCCAGACCTGTCTTTGCCACCCGCGAGCGCTTCCCGGCGGCGAGCGAGGTGGTGGTAGCCTGGCCGGACTCCTACCTGAAGGAGCACGGAGGGGAGCTGGACGCGCGGGACGCCATCTGCGTCCTTACCCACGATCCGAAGTTCGATGTGCCGGCGGTGATAGCTGCTCTGGGGACGAGGGCAGGGTATATCGGTATCATGGGCTCCCGCCGGACCCAGGCCGACCGGAGGGAGCGGCTAGGGGAGGCGGGGGCAGACCTTGCCGAGTTCGACCGGAGGGTCTGCGGTCCCATCGGCCTCGACCTGGGGTCGCGGACGCCGGAGGAGACGGCGATCTCCATAGTTGCCGAGATCATCAGCCGGAGGGAGGGGCGTTCGGCGGTCTCGCTCTCGGTGACAGGCGGTTCGATCCACACCGAGGGCGCCATGACGTGGTAGCAGGCCAGACCGGGGCCGCCGTCCTCGCAGCCGGGCTTGGAAGCCGTTTCGATGGGGAGGAGCACAAGCTCCTCGCCGCTATCGGCGGTGTGCCGCTGGTGGATCGGACCCTGTCGGCCGTCCTCGCCTCCGGGCTCGCACCGGTGGCGGTGGTCGTTTCCCGGGAGGACGTGGCCGCAAGGGTCCCCCGCGGGTTCGCCACCCTCTGGAATCCGGACCCGGCGGCAGGAATGGCCGCTTCGCTGGCGATCGCCACCGGCTGGGCTGGCGAAGCAGGACTCGACTACCTCCTGGTGGTCCTGGGCGACCAGCCGCTGATCGAGGCGGCCTGCCTCCGGGCTCTGGCGAGCGCCGAGGAGAGCGATCTGGCGGTCGCTGCCTATGCTGGCAGGCGGGGGAACCCGGTCCGGATCCGCAGCACTCTTTTTGGCCGGCTTCCGCGTACCGGCGAGTCCGGAGCCCGTCTCCTGCTGGGAGATTCCGGTCTCAACATCGTGGAAGTCGAGTGTGTTGGAGACAACGCCGATGTCGACACCGTCGCAGATTTGGAGCGGGTCAGTCTTAGACTCTTGCGGAGGGAGGAGTAGCGGTGGATATTACCAACGAGTTTGTAGTGCCCGTCGACGTCGAGAGGGCCTGGGAGGTACTGACCGACCTGCCTCGCATCGCCCCCTGCCTGCCGGGCGCGAAGCTGACCGGGACGGATGGCGGCTCCTACAAGGGGACGGTGAGGATAAAGGTTGGGCCGATCACCGCCAACTACTCCGGAACCGCCACCTTCACCTCGCTGGACGTGGCCTCCAAGGTTGCCGTGCTGCGCGCCGAGGGCCGGGAGACCAAGGGACAGGGTAACGCGAGCGCGTCGGTTACCGCGAGGCTCTTCGAGGTCGCGGAGGGGACTCGCGTGGTGGTCGATGCGGACCTAAGCATCTCGGGCCGGGTGGCCCAGTTCGGCAGGGGCGTATTCAGCGAGGTGTCGGCGAAGCTCATGGGAGAGTTCGCTGCCGCGCTGGCCGATCTGATCAGCTCTCCCGAGCCATCGGGAGAGCAACCCACAGAGGAGCTTGCCGCCCAGGAGCCCGGCACCTCCACTGTGGAGACCACCCCAGGCGCCGCCAGCTCCGTCTCCACCCCCAAGGAGGAGACCGAGTCGAGCCTCAACCTGCTTGGAGTGGTGGCGAAGCCGCTGGCAAAGCGGATCGCCCCGGTGGCCGCCATCGTGGCAGTGATCGTCTATCTCCTGAAGCGCCGCCACAGGTAGACCGGTGGCTGGCGAAGACGACGAGGCGGCGGTAGCCGCTCTGATCGGAAGGCCGCCATCGATACCCTTCGAGGTCGTTCTGCGGTCGGCGAGCGGCCTGCCTTGTGTCATCGAGCTGGCGCCCACTGATCGGTCCGGCGCACCGCAGTCGAACTGGTTCTGGCTGGTGGACAGGGAGCTAACTAGGGCGGTTTCCAGGCTGGAGTCCCGGGGAGGGGTGGCGCGGGCCCGAGACGCAGTCAGCGAGGCGGCGCTCGACCTCTCGCACCTGTCGTACCGGCGAGCTCCCGGGCGCGGCGTCGGCGGAGCGCGGGCGGGGGTCAAGTGCCTCCATGCGCACCTGGCGTTCCTGCTCGCTGGCGGCTTCTCTCCGGTCGGCGTCTGGACCCTGTACGAGGTGCTCCGGCAGGAGCCCGGGCTGGCGGCTAACTCGCTTGCCAACTGGAGCGCCGCGAGCCGGCCAGAGTGACCCCGCCGGTCACCTAATATTGGTCGCGTGCCCGGATGGCGGAATGGTAGACGCAGGGGGCTTAAACCCCCCGGGCCCCTGGGCCGTGCGGGTTCGAGTCCCGCTCCGGGTACGAAGGTTGCTGGGAATACGGTAGCAGGTATGCGCGTTGACTCTGGCGTAGTTGTAGGGAAGGATGGGAAATGGCGACACGGAACCTCACCACGGCGAACTTCGATGAGGTGGTCAAGGGTAACGACATAGTGCTGGTCGACTTCTGGGCTGCCTGGTGCGGGCCGTGCCGGGCTTTTGCTCCCGTCTTTGAGAAGGCGTCGGAGGAGCACGATGGCATCGTCTTCGGAAAGGTGGATACCGAGGCCGAGCAGCAGCTGGCCGCCGCCTTCGGGATCATGTCGATTCCTACCCTCATGGCCTTCCGGGACCAGATCCTCCTCTACGCCCAGCCTGGAGCTCTCCCGGGAGGGGCACTCGAGGACCTGATCGCCCAGGTAAAGGCGCTGGACATGGATGACGTGCGCCGCCAGGTTGCCGAGGCGGAGGCCAATCAGCAGGCGTAACCATGCCTTTGGCGGTGAATCTGGAGGCCGGGGAGGAGCTGGCCTACGGGAGGCTTGCGCAAGGCGAGGTCGAGGTAACCGGCTTCTTTGGCGGGGAGAGTGTAGTCCCCCTGGCTTCGGTGACCAAGTTGGCGGCCAGCCTGGCCGTGATGGTCGCGGTCGAGGAGGGGTCGATCTCGCTCGATCAGCGTGCCGGGAGCTTCCAGCTGCGCCTCGACGGCCTGCTGAGCCACTCCTCCGGTCTGGAGACCGGCAGCCCCACTGATCCGCGCCTGGCGAGGCCGGGCGAGGTTGAGCCGGTGCTCGCTCCCGGGGTCCGGCGTGTCTACTCCAACTTTGGCTTTGAGCTGGTAGCCCAGGCGGTCGAGGAGGGCTCCGGAATCGACTTCGCCTCCTATCTGCACGAGGCGGTGCTGGTGCCGGCGGGGGCGAGGACCGCTGCAGTAGACCAGCGCGCCCTTGGTGCGGTCGGTGTCCGCGGCGCCGCCTTCGGGCTGCTTGGCACCCTTGCCGACCTGGTTGCGCTGGTCCGGGCGCTGTGGGTGCCGGGGATCGTCTCGCAGGACTCCCTTGACCTGATACGGACGCCATTCCTCCCCGATCTGGCTGGGGTGCTTCCCGGCTACGGGCGGATGGCCCTCAATACCTGGGGTCTTGGCGCCGAGGTGAAGGGGGTTAAGGCGCCCCACTGGACCGCTCCCGGCTCGTCGCCTAAGACCTTCGGGCACTTTGGTCAGACCGGCACCTTTATCTGGGTCGATCCTGAGTTGTGTCGGTTCGCCGCCTACATCGGGCCCAGAGCCTTCGGTCCGTGGGCTCGCGACCGCTGGCCTGCCCTCAACGAGGCGGCGCTCCAGGCCTCTTAGTTCCGGCCATCTGGATACTGGTGATCGGGAGTATGATGGGTGGCGGCGGAGCGGCCGCCACGCCTCTCGCCAAGGAGCGGTCTGGGATGTCAGTTGAGCTGCGAGGCTGGCCAGTTCTTGACAGCGCCGCGATGCACGGCCCCCTCGGTGAGTGGGTTCAGGCGGCGGCGGACCATACCGAGGCCGATCCTGCCGCGATCTTGGCGACAGGTCTTGTAGCTAGCGGCGTAGCCGCGGGGCGCTCCCCATTCATGCGGGCGGGAAACGCTCGGCAGGGAGCCTCGCTTTTTACGCTGGTAGTCGCGGACACGCCGAAGGCAAACCGGGGGCTCTCGTGGACGATCGTTCGAGAGCTGGTGACCGCGATCGACCCGCACCTCGGGAGGGCCCGGGTGCTTGCCGGGTTGGGCTCTGGACGTGGTGTGATCGATGCTTTGGTTGGGCCGCCTCCGCGCGGTTCAGAGCGTTTTGGCCAGCCTCCTTTCCAGGGTGCCAACGACCGGCTGCTGGTCGTCGAGCCGAGCTTCGTGCGGGCGCTGGCCACCGCGGCGAGGCCCAGCTCCTCGTTGCAGATGGTGATCCGCAACGCCTGGGGCGGAGAGCGCCTCGAGGTGGCGGGCCGGGGGCGGAAGGCGGTAGCCGAGCACCACCACATCGGGGTGGTTGCCCACGCCACCCATGACCAGCTCCGGGGCAGCCTCTCTCTCACCGATGCGTCGGCAAGCCTGGTAAACCGCTTCCTTTTCGTGCTGGCGAGGCGCCAAGGGATCGTAGTAGACGAGGGGAATGTCCCTGGGGAATTGACCAGGAGCTGCGGAAGACGAATCGCGGAGAATCTCGCCAAGGTCCGATCGGCAGGCCAGCTCCAGCGGACCCCTGAGGGTGAGGTGCTGTGGCGCGAAGCCTATGCCCACCTGGCTGAGGACGATCCGGGAGGGCTCCTGGGGATAGCGCTGGCGAGGGGCAGCCGGCACGCCATGCGGCTCTCGCTGGTATACGCCCTCTGTGACGGCTCCTCGGTGGTCGGGGCTAACCACGTCAAGGCGGCGCTCGCCTTCTGGGACTACTGCCGGAGCTCGGCTTCGGTGATCCTTGCTGACGAGCAGAATGACCTTGCCGACGATCTGCTCGGCGCGCTGGAGGCTGCGGGCGCGGCTGGGTTGACCCTGAGCGAGCAGATCGACCACTTTGCTCGCAACGTGCCCGCGGGCCGCCTCGAGGAGGCAAGGAGGCGGTTGGAGGCTGCGGGGCTTGCCATCACTACCCGCGAACGCCGTTCGTCCATGGGGAGGCCGGCGACGATTACGCGGGCGACTCGTACCCAGCGGGAACCGGGGATCGGATAGTTATCTCGTAAACCTCGTTTGATTCGTCGGGCCGATCTATCCATTTACCTCCAGGCAACGAAAAGTTGCCGCCGCCTTAGTTCAAGGTTTACGCCCCGGCAAGGTTTGCGCTACGCCCTCGATGCCGGTGAAGCTTAGGTTTCCCGATGATGGCGGAGGCGGGAAGCCGCCGCTTCAGGGAGAGAGGGAGGCGATGCTTCACTTTGATGCTGTACTGTTCGATAGCGGGGACACCCTGTTCCATAAACGCGTGATCCCCGAGGCGCTTATCCGGTTCTCGGCCGAGCTGGGGGTGGTGATCGGAGAGGAGGAGGCTGCCGCCGCCTGGCGGGCCGCCAAGTCGAGGACCGACATCGATCCGGAGGTGGCCTTTGGCCGCAACCGTTCAAGGGAGGGGCACCGCAGCTACTACCTGGAGCGGTACCGGCCCCTGGACGAGCTGGTTCCGGGGCTTGGCAAGGCCTTTTACAACGGTTTCAAAACGGACGCCGAATCGATGGTTCCCTACCCCGATACGGCGGACACCCTCGCCAGGCTGCGTGATCATGGCGTAAAGATTGGAGTGGTCTCCAACACCGGTTGGGATATCCGCAAGGGGTACGAGTTGATCGGGATCGATCATCTGGTCGACACCTTCGTCCTCTCCTTCCAGCACGGGATCGCCAAGCCTGACGCGGGCCTTTTCGCCGAGGCCTGCCGCCAGCTTGGAGTGCAGCCGGAGCGGTCGATCATGGTGGGAAACGACGCCAAGGCCGACGGCGGCGCCGCCGCGATCGGGTGCACCTGCCTGATCCTCCCGCCGGTCGAGCGGGGGAAGACCAGGGGCCTCGAGGCCGTTACGCGGTTGATCGGGATCGAGCACGCCGGTACGGCGTCGGCGGTCGGCGGCCTTGGAGGCGTGGGATGAGTTCGATGCTTCCAATGCTCGCCGTGCTGCACGGCTGGCTGTACGACACCTTTGCGCCAGCCAACTGGGAGCGAGCGGTCCTCTACGCGATCACGTGGGGGGTGATGCTCGCCGGGGTGGCGGTGCTCTTTATCTTCGTTCCGAGGCGCCGGGCGGGCTTCCGCTGGACTACGCAGGACGTCTTCGTCCTGGCGATCCTCTCCGTGCTGCTGCTCGCGTGGGATTCGTTCCTTAACGACCAGCTCTTCGGCCCCATCGTATCGGCGATACCGGTCTTCGGAAACTTCCTCAACTGGATCCAATTTCCCGACCTTCCCTACATGTTCATCGTGGTGCTGGCGGTAGTGACCATCCGGAAGCCGGGGGCGGTGACGGCGCTGATCTTTGTCAAGCGGGTGCTTGGCGAGATCATGTTCTCCACCCACGGGCTGAACTTCCTCAACTGGCCCGACGCCCTCGACGAGGGGATCTTTACCGATCTCTACATCCTGTGGCGAGGAGAGGAGCTGCTGTCGAGCGCCAAGTCTATCGTCATCGACGGGTTCATCATCGGATTCCTGCGGGCCGCTCCCAACACCATCATCGGCGATGCCGTTCTCGACCCGTTCCTGAACGGGCAGGTCCACACCTGGGCTAGCTTCATCGGCACCAATATCGCCGGTGGCGGCGGGATTCTCGGGAATGGTATCGGCAACGGCATCGAAGCGGCGGTCACGGCTCCCCTGGCGCTCCGCGTCGGGCGCTCCCTGGGCATCCTCTCTGGAGGACATGCGGAAGCGGCGCCCAAGCCGGCTGGCGCATCTCCAGCGGGCGCGCGGACGCCGAGCGGCGCCGGGCGGAATGAGCCGGGCAGCTCGCCGCCCGGGATGACTCCGATGAGGTTCGACGGTATCCAAGAGGTTGATCGCCGGCAAGGCCGATCGCCGGAAGGAGGAGGGGATCATGAAGGGTAGCTACAAGGGAAACTACATCGCCGTTCGGAGGACGACCATCCTGGGCCTGATCATGACCGGCTTCCTGCTCGTCGACGGGTTGGTTCTGCTGTTGACCAACGGGTTGACGATGGACGCGGGCCCGCTCTTTCCCTGGCTCGGGGGATCGTTCAACTCGAACCGCTCCTCGGGCGCAGGGCTGCTGGTGATCGCGGCTATCGCGCTCGTCGTGATGGCGGTCGGCTGGTTTGCCTACGGCCGGAAGGTTAGGGCGGAGTACCAGGAGTCCTTGAAGGGAGCGGGCATGAATCCCGCCACGCCGGCAGGCCGTACCGGATCCGGCGGCCGCTAGTGGGCGCGAGCGTTCCGGGGAGGTTGCCGGCGGCGGTGCCGCTGGCGAGGCCTCCCCGGGAGGCCGTCACCTGCCACTTGCACGCTGAGATCGGTTGCTTCTCCTACGGTCCGAACCGGAGGCCCGCGCTCTCCTCGATCGACCTGCACGTGGAGAGCGGCGAGCTGGTGGTGGTCGCGGGGCCGTCAGGGTCGGGGAAGTCGACGCTCGCGTTGGCGCTCGCCGGCGTGATTCCCCAACGGGTGGCTGGGGCGCGTTTTACGGGCTCAGTCAGCTTTCGCCGGGAAGGAGGCGACGCCGTTGACCTCTCATTCTTGCCGCTGCACCAGGTCTCTCAGTACTCCGGCATCCTTTTCCAGAACCCGGAGTTCCAGCTGATCCAGTACCAGGTTGATGCCGAGGTGGCCTTTGGTCCTGAGAACCTTGGCCTCCCGCGGGAGGAGATCGCCCGCCGAGTGGATGAGTCGCTGTCGATGGCGGGGGCGTCCGACCTCGCCCACCTTCCGGTGGCTGGCCTCTCGGGAGGGCAGAAGCAGCGAGTGGCGATAGCGGCGGCGCTGGCGATGCAGCCAGCGATCCTGGTTCTCGATGAGCCGACCTCCAATCTCGATCCGGTCGGGACGGTAGAGATCTTCGAGACGCTCCACCGGCTCTCGCGGGAGCGCAACCTCGGCGTGGTGGTGGTCGAGCACAAGCTCGACGAGATCGCGCCGTTTGCCGATCGGGTGGTGCTGATGGCCGGAGGCGGGGTGATTCTCGACGCGGAGCCGGCCCGAGCCTTTCTCCCCACCTCGGCGTGGACCGCAGTGGGCGTTCGCCCCCCGGAGCTCGCGGTACTTCACGAGGGCGTGCCGGCGCCGATCCGGGAGGCGGCTGTCCCCCTGGAGTGCGGGAGCGCAGCGAGGCTTTATTCGGGGGTGGCTTTCGCGGAGGCCGGTGCGGGTACGGAGGGCGTTGGCTCGCCTCCGGAAGGCGGGCCCATTCCCTTTGGAGCGGGGGGTGATCGGGCCACCGGGAGACCGCCAGCCATGGAACTCGCTAGCGTCACCATCCGCTACAAGGATTGCGTAGCGCTCGATCGGCTCTCTTTGCGGGTGGCCGAGGGGGAGTGGTTGGCTCTCGTCGGCTCCAACGGATCGGGGAAGAGTACCGCGGGTGCCGCGCTCATGGGGTTCACCAAGCCCGAATCGGGCAGCGCCACGATATGGGGATCGAAGGTGGCCTTCGGCAAGATCCCGCTCCAAGCGCGGCAGCTCGGCTACCTCTTCCAGAACGTCGACGAGATGCTCTTCTGCGATTCCGTGCGGGCGGAGCTGGAGTTCAGCCGGAGC
>JAJYHR010000027.1 GCA_021784675.1 Actinomycetes bacterium | reverse complement strand
GGTCCTTGCGGTAGCCGGCGGCGCGGCGCCGTGCCCGGCCCTCGTCGTCGCCCTCCCGGAGCCGGTCCAGCCGCGACGCCTGCTCGCTTAGCCGGTCGAGCTCTCCGGTGATCTCTTCGATCTCGCGCTCGTGGCGCTCGATGTCGCCGTTGACGTTGCCGAGATCACCCCTGGAGCGCCTCCCGCCCAGCTGCCTTATCCGGTCCTCGATGCGGGCGGCGAGGGTAGATGCCGCGGACCTGCGGTCGCTGGCGCCGCCGGTGTCGACGATGCCGAGCAGGGTGGAGTGCGAGCTCGCCAGCTGTTCCGAGAGGTTGGTGTCGCTCCCTTGATTGATCCATGTCAGGGCGGTAATCCCGCGGGTGTCGGGCCTCGATGCCCCCCTGCCGGGGAGCTGGAACCGGAGGAGGTTGGCGATGTGCGTCTCCGCCTCCTCACCATGAATCAGCGATCCGCCGAGTTCGAGCTCGGTCCTTCCCCGGTTCCCGCCAAACTCCTTGGTGAGCCGGTACTCCTGCCCGGCGTGCTCGAAGCGCACCTCGACCCGGGGCGCGGGAGAGCCCTGCCGGTAGGGTGCGAGGTCGGCGTGCACCGGGGCCGAGTTGGCCCGCTCCAGGAACACCGCCTGGATCGCGGCGGCCACCGTCGACTTCCCGGCCTCGTTGGGGCCGTAGATCAGGTTCACACCGGCGGAGAGCTCGAGCTCGAGGGGGAAGGTAAAGCGCCTCACGTTCTCCAGGGAGACCTTGGTGATGCGCATCTAGGAGAGCTCCCGGTCGAGGGAGACCAGCGCAACTACCGCTTCGGTGAAGACCGCCTCGGTCACCTCGCCCCGGCGGGACTCGAGCTCCTCCAGGATGGCGCGGGCAAGCGGGGAGAGGGACAGGCTGTCCAGGTCGTCCGCTTCGACCTTGGTCTCGACATCGCCTGCGTCCCAGGCGAGGTAGCGGACCCTGGCCTCCATTTCTTCGCGAAGGTGGTCGAGCGTCTCGCGGGCCCGGAGCGATAGCGATCCGGAAAAGGTGACCTTCACCAGATCGTCGATCCCGTAGCCGGCGAGCTCCTGGCCGGACCGATCGACGTCGGAGTCGACGTTCAGGGTCGGGCGGAGCTCGTGCCAGCGGAACCTTCCCGTCGGCATTGCGGTCACCGTGGGTACCGCCCCCGGTCCGGGGATATCGACCAGGAGCACCTGGCCCGACTGGTTGTTCCGGAAGCGGTCGGTCTCCGGGGTGCCGGAGTACCAGGTCCGTCCGTCGATACGGAGGCTGCCGTGCCAGTCCCCGAGCGCGAGGTAGTCGAGGTTGGCGCTTGCCGCTCTTCTCGCCTCGATCGGGTTGGTGGCGTCCGCCCCCTCGGGGAGCACGCCGGTCACCGAACCGTGGGCTACCCCAACCCTGATCAGAGACTCCCCGGTGGCGTGGGCGAAGGCCTCTTCGGTAACGTCGTACTGCGGCTGCCGCGTCCGCAGCGGTGCCGGCAGCACGACCAACCCGTGATCCTCGAGGATCACCGGCCCTGGGGAGTCGAGCACGCGCGCGTTCCCAGGGACGAGATCCAACTCGCGGGCGCGTTCCCAGGGACCGCCGGCCCCGGCGTGGTCGTGGTTGCCGGGAAGCAGGAGCCAGGTGGGACCGCTCTGCCCGAGGATCCCGAAGAGCCGGCGCAGATCCTGGTTGCTCGGCGGTCGGTTCTCGAAGACGTCGCCGGCCACCAGCACCAGGCCGATCTTCTCCTTGGCGGCGAGTTTGGCGATGCGCTCGACCACCAGAAAGCGCTCCTCGTAAAGCAGCCCGGATGCCCCCTCTCCGTAACCTGCAAAGCTCCGGCCGATCTGCCAATCGGCAGTGTGGATGAATCTTGCCATCTTTGCCTCCCCAGCCAGCGCCTCCCCAGGGAAAGGATAGCGCCGGCCCCGGACGTCCGATCGCGTGCGACCCTTGCCGGAAGTAGACTCGGTCTCCGAAGGTCCGCGGGCACTCCGCTCGTCCGGGACGCCGTGCGCCGCTTCCGGCTGGCGCTTCTCGTGATCGCGGCAACGGCGAGCGCAGCAATGATAGGTCGTGATAGGCGTGGGTGGATTCCGGATCGAGAGGGGCGGTTGGCTCCCGGTCGCCGCTCTTCTCCTGGTCAGCGCCGCATGGGGAGTGCACTCGGTGGTCGGCGCCGCGCTCGAGAGGCAGCTTTCACCGCTGCAGCTGACCGTGGCCCGCTTCTCCATCGGGGCGCTGCTCTATACCCCGCTCCTGCCCCGCCTCCGCCGGCTGCCGCGATCGGCGCTGCGCCAGCTTGCCCTTACCGGCCTGCTCTGGGCGGTACTCTTCCCGCTCTTCTTCTACGAGGCGCTCCGGTACATCTCTCCGGTGGAGAGCGTCCTGGTCATCAACACCGCCCCGCTGATCGCGGCGCTCCTGGGCCGGATCTTTGCCAAGGAGCGCCTCCGCCGAGCCCAGACTGCTGGGCTGCTCATCGGGTTCGCCGGCGTCGCGGTCGACGTCGCCGGCAGCTGGAGCGCCGGCGGATCGCTTCTCGGCCTGCTGCTGGTCTTCCTGGCGTCCACCGCCTTCGCTAGCTACACGCTTTCGGCGCGCTCGCTCTCGGCCCGGCTCCCCCTGGTCGACATGGTGGCGGCGATCTCGATCGTGGGAGCGCTGGAGCTCTGGGCGATCACGCTGGCTACCGGGAACGCCGGCGGGGTTGCCGAGGGCGTTCTCCGGCTGAACGCCGCCGGATGGGTCGAGCTCGGGTACGTGGCCGTGGTGGTGAGCACCATCTCCTACGTCCTCTACGGATACGGCCTTCGCCACCTCCACTCGGCCTCCGCGACCGCCCTCGCCTTCTACCCCCAGGTGATCTTCACCGCGCTCGCCCAGCTGGTCTGGTTCGGTACCGGCTTCGGCTGGTTGACGGTGGTGAGCGCGGTGCTCATCCTGGGGGGCGTCGTAGTCTCCCGGACCTCGCCCGGCAAGTGGAAGGCGGGGCGGGGCGGCCGGCTCAGAAGAAGAGACTTTCGATCCGGAGCTCCCGCTTGATCTCACTGATGTCCGCCGGTGTGGGGGCGAATGGGAAGTCCCGGAACTCCTCGGTCGGCCGGTAGGAGCCGTAGGGCCGGGTGCAACCCGGCTCACCCTTCTCCCCGGGGCAGCCGTTGGTCATGAAGGCGGTGCCCTCGGTCGCGGCCTCCTCTACCGCCTCCAGGCGGGTGCTCCTGATCCCGGAGAGGCTGCCGCTCGCGTCGAAGCTGAAGTCGCCGGTGCCGAAACCCCCGGTCTCGATCAGGTGCTTGGCGAGCTGGATCCGGCGCCACCTGGTGATCCCCGACTTCGGGACGGTGCCCATCCGCGACTCCGGCTCCGGGTTGAAGCAGAACAGGTAGGGGAAGACTTGCCTCTCCACGAGGCGGAGGAAGATGTCGACCAGGTCCCGGTCGGTCTCGCCCAGGCCGACCACGGTGTGGCAGTTCACCTTCCAGGGGCCAAACAGCTCCCTGGCGTCGTCGACGACGCTCCAGTACTTGGTCCAGGAGAGGCCGGCTCCCCCGGCAGGAACGTTGGTCCGCAGCGACCGGAAGAGCTGCTCGGTAACCGCGTCGAGGCCGATGCCGATCATGTCGACGCCGGCGTCGCGGAAGCGCTCCAGCCGCCGCCGGTTGAGCGTGGGCGGAGCCACCAGGATGGAGAGCGGCGTGGTGACCGCGGTGCTGATCCGGGAGGTTATCTCCAGGGTGTCGTCGAAGGCGTACGGCGAGGTGACCATCGAGATGCAGAGGCGGGTGAGCCTCTCAGCGACCTTTGCCATCCGCTCGACCAGATCGCTGGTGCGGACCAGGGGCCACTCGACGCGGATGAACGACTTGTCCTCGTAGCTTCCGGGACGGGTGCGCGCCAGCCCGCAGTAACCGCAGTCGCTCCGGCAGCCGTCGTCGTAGTTGAGCAGGAGGTTGATGCCGCCAAATTCGAAGTCCCGGCTGAAGCGCCCGGACCGGAAGCCGAGCGCGATGGCGGAGGCCATCGATATCCGCACCCACTCCGGGCTCTCCTGCCCGGACCTCTCCCGCCTCCGGGTCTGCAGCGTTACCGCACCTTCAGCTCTCATAGGACGCTCCCTTCTGGCAAGTAGCAGGATCCGATTCTCATGGGGCTGGCATCGGTGGCTAGCGCCGACGCGAAGGCCCTCTCCACCTCGATCTGGTCCACGGCGCCCTCGAGGAGGCCGGCGACCGTGGCCGCCAGCTTGCGGTCGGCGGCCGGCATCCACCTGAGCGCGCGTGGAATAGCCAGGAGCCTCGGCTCGACCTCCAGGAAATCTCCCGACACCGAGGCGTCCCTTACCGCGGCCCCGGCGATCTTCAGAGCGACGTCCACGGTTCCAAAGCTGGTCCGGAAGGTCGCTACCGCCTCCCGCGGCTCCGCCCCCTCCCGGGAGAGGACCCAGCCCGCGGTGCCGTACTTGGCATCCACGAGGCGGGCTGCCTCCTCCTCCTCGGCAGGGGAGGGGCGATCGGGGTCGAGGCCCGCCATCCCGGTGCCAGGCGACCACCCTCTCGCGATCTCTTCGGCGATCTCGATCCCCGAGACCTCCCGGCCGAGCAGCTCGGAGGCGGTGACGGTCCGCCGGGCGAGCTCGGTCTCCACCTTGGCGGCGAGCTTTGCGGCCGGGAGCCTGAGGACCGCCGCCATCACCTCGAGGTCGATCCCGGCCAGGATGCTGGCGTGGCACAGCGTCGCCCCACCGGGACTCCGGTAGATTCCCAAACCGGCGAGCTTGCGCCCCCCGGCCTCCAGGTCGTTCTTCCCCGCCAGCGTGGTGCCGATCCCGAGGCGCTCGAGCCCGCGCGAGAGCAGGTTCCCGAAGCGCGACAGCACCTGCTTGGGGTTGGCCGGCCCCTCCTCCCTGAAGGCGTAGGCCACGCCGAGCTGGCGGGCTCCCATGACGATGGTCCCGCCCCCGGTGGGGCGCCGGTTGAGATCGAGGCCCCGCTCGGCCACGGCGTCGAGGTCTACCTCGGCCTCGACGCGCTGGTACCTTCCCACCAGAACGGCGTGGTCCCGGTAGGTGTAGAGCCGGAGTACGCTCCTGCCGGTCTCCGCGCAGCGGTCGCAGAGCGCCTCGTCCATGGCCAGACCCGAGGCGGCGCCCACCCCCGTGTCGACGATGAGGCGGAGCTGGCCGGCGCTCAAGAGACCTCGACCTCGACCAGCGCCGGCTCCCCGGGGCTCTGTGCCCAGCTCATCGAGCAGCACCACTCGTAGAGGACCGGGTCGAGGCCCCGGGAACGGGCGTACTCGATCGCCCCGTCGGCCGGGTAGGCGATTCCGTTGAGGCCGGAGTCGATCGCCGCCTCGTCGAGCCGCCGCTTCAGATCGCCCATGGGCCGCGCGCACCCCAGGTTGATCCGGGAGCCGGGCATCGAGCCCCTCGCCTCCGCGAAGAGCCCGGCGACGTCCTCGAAGGCCGGCGGCGCGACGCCCGCCATCGGCGTCCCGATCAGCGGGGTGAGCACCACCAGGATCAGGGTGTCGATCTGGTGGCTGGCGATCATCTCGAGGGCGCGGTGCTCCCCGAGGATCTTGCCGTAGTGGAGGCCGATGACGACGTGGGGGATGATCCTCAGCCCGGCGGCGTCGAGGCGAGCGAGCGAGGCGTCGAAGTCGGAGGCGGTGAGCGGCAGGTGGTACACCTGCTCGATCGTCTCGTCGGCCCCGATGATGTCGAGCATCACCGCGTCGACGCCGGCGTCGGCCAGGTCGCCGGCGAGATCGGGCGATACCACGCCGGAGTGGGCCACCACCTTCATCCCCAGCTCCTCCTTGATCCGGGAGACGTGCTTGAGGTGCCGCTTGAGCGGAACCCCACCGGACTTGGAGGATCCGCCGGAGACCAGGATCCCCTCCGTCCCCCCGGCCTTGAGCTTGGCGGCCAGGTCGAAGAGGTTCTCCCCCATCCGGACCGAGATCATCCCTTCCAGCACCTTGGTCTGGCAGTGGTCGCAGTTGAGCGCGCAGCTCTGCCCGGTGACCGAGACCGGGAGGAAGCGGCGGGAGTTCTCCGGGCGCCACTCGCTGGTCTGCCAGCGCTTCAGCCCGGGCGCGAAGAACTCGATCTGGTTGCCGAAGGCAGCCTTGCGCTGTTCGAGCAGATCGGCGACGCCTACCACGCCAGCACTCCCGCCTTCCTGAACCTCTCGACGCGAACTGCGAACTCGGCGGCGGCGTTCTCGGGCTGGATGAGGTGGGAGAGCTCCTCCGGCTCCACCCCCGCAAGCTCGACCAGCCAGGCGGCGTAGCAGTCCTCGTAGACGGCACCAGGACTCGAGGCGACGCCGCTGTTCAGGGCGGCGACGGTGCCTGTGAGCGGCGACTCCAGCGGTCCGACAAACTTCTCCGCCTCCACGGTCCCGATCGCCTCCCCCCGTGCCACCTGGCGGGGAGCCTCCCCCAGGATCAGCTGGGCAAGGGTTCCGTTCACCTCCACCCCCAGCGGGTCGAATCCCAGGCGGACCCTCCCGCTCCCGAGCGGCTCGATCCACAGGTTGCGCTCGCCGTCGTAGTAGAGGTCGGTCCTGATCCGGTACCCCTTGCACTCGACCAGCTCCATCTGCTCTCCCTTCTCTAGATCATCCATCTCAAGCGGCCAGCTCGAGTCCCTCGAGGCGGCGCAGGAGCGCCCTTCCGGGCTCCGGCCCCACCCTCGCCAGGAAGCCAAGGGCGTCCCGGCCGGAGAGCTCCACCCCGCCGCCGACCACCTCGACCGCCTCCAGCCTGCCAAAGACCACGGTCGCCATGGCCAGCCACCCCGCCGCCTCCGCCACCAGCAGCTGGACTCCCGCCCTCACCTTGATCGATGCCGGCTGGCCCGGCGGCCTGATTCCCAGCTCGGCCCCGGCGACGAAACCCGGGTTCGCAAGCTCGCGCTCGAAGCCGGCCAGCCGCGGTGCAAGCGTCTCCTCGGCTACCTCGGTGACCCCGTCCGCCTGGAAAAGCTGCAGGTAGTTGCCGGTCATCTCCTCGATGAAGCGCGCGCCGGCGTCGATCTCCGAGGCGGGTCCGACGAAGCGGTCCATCAACCGGAGCGCGAGCTCCCTGGCGGAGGGGTGCAGCTTGAGGATCCCGGAGCCGGAGGCCGCGTCGAAGGACTCGACGACGTTGCCGACGACGACCACGCCCCTCCCGATCTCGGCGGCCCCGTGGCCGCACAGCTTGCGGACGCCGGCGGAGATCTCGCCGTAGCCGTCGAGCTCCGCTCCGGCAACTATCGATCGGAACGCGCTCGCCGCCGGCTCCAGCAGGGTCTCGAGCAGCTGCGCGCGGGGTCCCCGCGCCATCTCCTTGGGCAGGTAGATCTGGAAGAAGAGCTGGCGGTCATCGAGGTAGACCGGCCCCCCGCCGGCGTAGCGGCGAAGCAGCGGGATCCCCCGCTCCGCCAGGTAGCCGAGATCGATCTCGCCGGGATGGCGGTGCATCCCCAGCGATACGTACGGGCTCGCGGGGCGCATGAAGGTGAGCATCGGGCCGGCTGCTTCGGCGGCGAGCGCGTGCCAGATCGCCTGCGACTGGAGCGGGCCCACCCGGCCAAAGTCGCGTACCCCGAGCGATCTTCCCATCGATCTCCCCCCAAAGAATCGACCCGGCAGCGGAACATGCGCATATGCGCACGGAGGCCTACCCTATCACGGAAACCCGGCCGGACGGAGCCTTTGCGCCCGGAATTTGGCCGAGCACACCCGCCTGCGGGTTGCCGGGGTGATCCTCCGCTAGCTTGAAGGCCTATGGATCAGGGTGCGGGCCGGTGGGCGCTGGTGGCCGGGGCGACCTCGCCGATCGGGAGTGAGGTGGCGCTGCGCCTGGGGGAGGCCGGCTACTCCGTCGCCCTCCTCGGCTTCCGCCACCCCGAGGCGCTGGCGCGGCTGGAGGGTGCGCTGGAGCGGCGGGGGATCGTACACGCCTCCCTGCGAACCAGCCTCCACGGTCAGGAGGGAATCGACCGGGCCCTGGGCTGGGTGGAGGAAGGAGGGATGCGGCCGGAGGTGCTCCTCTTCCTGGCCGCCTCCGGGGTAATGAGGCCGATCGGGGAGCTGAGCATGCACCACCTTGGCTGGACCTTCGGGGTCACCTCCTTCTCGATGGCGTTGCTCGCCTCCCGGCTCAAACCCCGCAAGCTCATCGCCGTCTCCTCACCCGGCGCTGGCCGGGCGGTCGCGGGCTACGGCGCGGTAGGAGCCGCCAAGGCCAGCATGGAGGCCTTCCTCCGTTACCTGGCGCTCGAGCTGGCGCCGGCTACCTCGGTCTACGGGATCAGGGTGGGCCTGGTCGAGACCCCGGCCGCCTCCCGGCTGCCCGGCTTTCCGGAGGTGCGGGAGCGCGTGCTCTCCGCCACCCCGATGGGCCGTCTGGTCACCCCGGGCGATGTCGCTGAGCTTGCCGTGGTGCTCGCCCGAGAGCCTCTGGAGATGCTTACCGGCTCCATCCTCGACCTCGACGGGGGGATGGGGCTGTCGATCTGAGGAGCGGGTGGCGATAGGCCCTGCGGCCCGGCCTGCGCTGGCGGTAACGCGCTGCGCCTACCGGCCCCGCACGTAGAAGAGCCGGCTCCCGCGCCGCCGCTCGACGCCGAAGCCGCACCGGTCGAGCACTCGCTGGGACGCCACGTTGCTGGCCTCGACCCTCGCCTTGACCTGCCTGACCTCGACCCGGGCGAGCGCGATCTCCAGGAGGGCGGCCACAGCGGCGGTGGCGATTCCCCGGTCGCGGGCGGAGGGCACCACGCCGTATCCGATCTCCACCTCTTCGTTGGTAGGAGGTCCGTGAAAGCCGGCCTGGCCCACCACCAGGCCGGAGGCGCCGATCGCGATCTGGTAGTGACACCACGGCGGTTCGTTGAACGGTGCTACCATCCCGAGCTCCGCCGCCTCCCGATCCCCCTGGCTCGGGTAGTCACCCGCCCAGCACTCTTCGCGGTTTCCGGAGAGCACCATCTTGAAGTCAGCCTCGCAAAGGGGCCTGAGCGCTACCTCCACCCGACCTCCCCGCTAGTGGAAGGTGAGGATGGTGATGGTGCCGAGCAGGAAGAGGCCGCCCGCCACCGCGTAGAGGGTGGCCTTGAGGAAGGCGCGGCTGGACGCCCGCTTTACGTAGTCCTCGATGATTACCCGGAGCCCGTTGCCGCCGTGCAGCAGCCCCAGGGTGAGCAGCAGCCAGTCGAACAGCCGCCACCACGGGTTCTGCCACCGCTTGGTGACAAACGCCACCGTGGTCTGGGTGACGTCGTACTCGATGTGCATGATGAACATGTGGACAAGGGCGAGAAAGAAGAGGATGAGACCGGAGATGCGCATGAAGAACCACGCCCAAGTCTCGAAGTTCTGCCGGGACCGCTGCCGGCTGGAAAGTGCCTGCGCCACTAGTGGACTCCTACAAAGAAAGGCTTGACGATGAAGTATCCCCCGACCAGCGTTAGCACTACCGCCAGCGCCAGCATGAACTGGAACAACGCCTTCTCATTCTTGATCACCCCGGGCCAGAGGTCGATCATGATCACCCGCAACCCGTTGAGAGCGTGGTAGAGGAGGGCAAATAGAAGCCCAACCTCGAAGAGCCGGAGGAAGATGTTTCCGTAGAGCTGGTGGATGGCGTTGTAGACGCTGGGGTCGTTGAGCGTAGAGACGTCGACGATGTGGAGAAGGATGAATAGGAATACGAGGAAGCCGGTGACCCGGTGGAGGATGAACGCCCACTGGCCGGTCTTGCCCCGGTAGACGGTCGAGCTCTTGCTCATCTTGACCTCCGTGACCAACGGTTGCTCCATGTCGTAGTGGAGATGACGTATACCGCAAAAGCGGCGATGCCGACCGCGACGATGGCCAGCGCTATCGAAAAAAGAACCTGGGGAGTACTCACAACCGTAAACGCTAGCAAGCTTTGCGACCGGTGGGAAAGTCAGGCACGGATTTTCTGGCTTTCGAGCGTGGCCGCTCCGAAGTAGGTGGCCAAGTCGGGCGGGAGGTGAACGGTGCCGTCCTCCTGATGGCCCACCTCGAGCAGGGTCGCAAAGATTCGGGGCCAGGCGAGCGCCGAGCCGTTGAGGGTGTTGACGAACTCGGGACCACCTCCGGAGCTGGGACGGTAGCGGATATTGGCCCGCCGCGCCTGGTAGTCGCTGAACCAGGAGACCGAGGAGACCTCCAGCCACTTGCCGGTGCCCGGCGAGTAGACCTCGAGATCGAAGGTCCTCGCCGAGGACTGCCCGAGATCGCCGGTGCAGAGGTCGAGCACCCGGTAGATGAGCCCCAGCCGCTGGATCAGCCGCTCAGCTCGGGAGAGGATGTCGAAGTGCATGGCGGTGGCGTCGCTGGGGACGCAGTAGACCAGCAGCTCGACCTTGTCGAACTCGTGCAGGCGCAGCAGTCCCCGGGTGTCGCGCCCCGCGGCGCCGGCCTCCCTCCGGAAGCAGGAGGTGTAGGCGGTGAACCTGAGGGGGAGATCGGCCTCGGCGAAGATCTCGTCGCGCCCGAGCGAGGTGAGGGGCACCTCTGCGGTGGGAATCGCGTAGAGGCCGTCGCGCTCGACCGCGTAGGCCTCGTCGGCGAACTTGGGGAGGTGCCCGGTAGCCATCATCGTCTCCCGCCTGACGAGCGTGGGCGGTCGGATCTCCTCGTAGGCGTCGGCGTGGGCGGCGAGGGCGAAGTTGGTCAGTGCGCGCAGCAGCCTCGCACCCTGCCCCCGGTACATGGCGAACATGGAGCCGGAGATTTTGCCGGCCCGCTCCAGATCGAGGATGGCGAGGTTGGCGCCGATCTCCCAGTGCGGCACCTGCTGGTAGCTGGTGAAGGCGGGGAGGGTGAAGTCGCCGGGATCCTGGTGGCCACCGCCTGGGCTCCAGTACCGCACCACCCGGTTGGCGCTCTCGTCCTCCCCGATTGGGGCGTCGTGCGCCGGGATGTTGGGGAGCACCAGCCAGATGGCATCGCGCCTCTCGGCCAGCTGCGCCACCGCCGCCTCCATCCCCTTTAGCGACGCCCCGAGCTGCCGGGAGCGCTCACGGACCTCGGCCGCCGCCCCCACCTCTCCCTGCTTGGATAGGCGTCCAACCTCACGAGAGAGGTCGTTGACCCGCGCTCGGGCCTCATCCCGCGCAGCAATCGCCTCCCTCAGCTGGACGTCGGTGGCGAGCAGCTCGTCAACGGTGACCTTGGGAACTCCCCGGTTCCGGAGCTGGGAGGACACCACCTCGGTGTGCTCTCGAAGATTGCGCAGATCGATCATCAACTCTCTAGGATAGTTCGCATATGGGCAGCTCTACCAACGAAAGCGCCATCCGGGTCGACGACCTGACGGTGAACTACGGCGGATTTCGCGCGGTGGACCGGCTGAGCTTCGAGGTGGCCGGTGGAGAGGTGCTTGCCCTTCTCGGGCCGAACGGCGCCGGCAAGACATCCACCATAGAGACGATGGAGGGGTACATCAAGCCCTCCGGCGGCTCGGTTGCGGTCCTCGGCATCGAGCCCTTCTCCTCGCAGGCCCGGCTCTCCCGGCAGATGGGAGTGATGCTCCAGGAGGGGGGGATCCTGCCGAGGATGACGGTGCGAGCCGCGCTCGATCTCTACTCCAGGTTCTACGACAACCCCCTCGAGGTGGAGGGTCTGCTCTCCCGGCTCGATCTCGGCAATGTCGCGGGCACCATGTTCCGGCGGCTCTCCGGGGGGGAGAAGCAACGGCTGCTCCTGGCGCTCGCGATCATCGGAAGGCCAAGGGTTCTCTTCCTCGACGAGCCCACCGCCGGGGTCGATCCGGTCGGGAAGGTGGCGATCCGGAAGCTGGTGTCGGCGCTGCGCGACGATGGGCTCGCCATCGTGATCAGCGGGCACGAGCTCGAGGAGATCGACCGGATGGTCGACCGGGTCCTGATCATCGACCACGGCCGGGAGCGGGCCCACGGCTCGGTGGAGGAGCTGAAGTCGCGGTACGGGGTCGACTGCGTGGAGTTCCGCACCCGGGCGAGCGTCGATCTGCCGGCGCTCGCTGGGCGGTTGGGGGCGCCGGTGGAGAGGGTGGCCGAGGAGCGCTACCGGGTGGGCGCGCCAGCCTCCCCGGCACTGCTCTCCCTGCTCTCTTCGGCTCTCGAAGACCTCGAGGTGAGCGCGATAGAGACGGTGACGGCAACTTTGGAGTCGGTCTACCTGTCGCTAGTTGGAGGAGGTGAGGAGTGATGGCCCATCCGGTGGCGGCGCAGGCGCGCTCGGAGGTGAAGATGACCCTGAAGCAGGGGGAGGCCGCCCTGCTCACCATCGTGATCCCGGTGATCGGGCTGGCGGTCTTTGGAAGCGTGAGGCTGCTCCCGGTACCCGCCGGTGTCCCGAGCCGGGTCAACTTCGTGCTTGCCGGGGCGATCGCCTTCGGGATCATGGCGTCAGGCATGGTCTCGCAGTCGATAACCGTCGCCTTCGACCGCAACTACGGGGTGTTGAAGCGGCTGGGGGCCACC